>NZ_JBHTZD010000019.1:0-166716 GCF_042790455.1 Streptomyces sp. NPDC056734 | reverse complement strand
GGGGGCGCCGCCCGGCAGGGGCGACGTACGGTTCGGGGCCGGACCCGGCCCTTCGTCGCGGTTGCCCGCTGGTCCGTGTCGGTCAGCGCTTCTTGTACGTGGCGGTGACCTCGACCTCCACTATCCAGCCGGTGACGGCCAGCGACGCGACCTCCATCGTGGCGCGTGCGGGACGGGCCTTGTTGGCGACCGTCGGGGCCTTGGGGGCGGAGGTGCCCATCGGGACCGGGACGACCTGGTTCGAGGTGAGGTCGATGTTGGCGAAGTACTGGCGGTACGCGCGGTTCCATCCCGCGTAGTCGGCGCTCGGGGCGCCGGGCGGTCTCATGAGGTAACACTTCATGGTGATGACGTCGGCCAGGGTCAGGCCCGCCGCTTCGAGGTTGGTCTTGATGTTGCGCAGGACGACGAGTGACTGTGCCTCGGTGACCGTGACACCCGTGGCGCCCTGGGTGAGGGACGGATCGGTGTACAGCTCGGGTGAGCCGGCCGGTGCGGACGGGTTGAGCGCGGTCGGGCCGAGGCCGCTGCTCTGGTAGATGGCCACCTCGGCGCCGGTCGCCACTCCGGTGGCGATGGACGGGTTGGACTGGCCCTCGGGCAGCATGACCCGGACCTCTTTGGTGCCGGGCGACCAGCTCTTGCCCCCGGCGAGTGCGGTGCCGCCGGTGAGGAGCGAGGCGGCCAGGGCCGTACCGATCACAACTTTCGTACGTCGCTTCATGCGGAAAGCACCCTCTCGTGGATGTCGGTCACGACCTTGCGGGCCGAGGTGAACGCGCCGTGCTGCCAGGCGATGGTGTGGCTGAGCCAGTCACCGGCGAAGTAGACGTGCCCGGCGGGCTGGTTGAGCAGCTTGTACTCGGCACCGGTCTGCGAGGGCCAGCTCACCCAGCCGGCCTCGATGTCGGGCGTGCGGTGCCAGGCCACGCTGAAGGAGTGATCGAGTTCGGTGCGGTACTTGTCTCCGTGGATCTTCACGCCCTGGCTCACCGCCCGCGCAAGGCGCTCGGTGTGCGGCAGAGCGCTGTACGCGAGGGCGTTGGCACCGAAGTTGTAGTAGCCGACGAGGGTGCCTCGGCGGCCCTGGTAGCCGTACGAGGGGTACCAGATGGTGGCCAGGTCCATGTCGGTCGGTGTGATGCCGCCGTAGATCTGCTCGTCCGTCTCCCACCACCGGCTGCGATATTCGAGCCCGATCTTGCCGACGGGGGTCGGGACGGCGTACTTCAGCGCCGCGGTGATGTCGGTCCCGAGGTTGTGCTTGAGGCGGGCCATGATCATCGGTGGTACGGCCGACACGACGAAGTCGGCGCGCTGGGTGCGGGTACGGCCGGCGGCGTCCTTGTAGGTGACCTCGGCACCGTCCGCCAGGTCCTTGACCTCCAGCGCCTTGGCGCCGTAGGTGATACGGCTCTGGCCGATCGCCTTGGCCAGGGCGTTCGGGATCGCGTCCATGCCGCCCACCGGCTGGAACATCATCATGGCCTGGTCGTAGCCGAGTTCGAAGGAGAAGCGCTGTCCCACGCCGCTGGCGATGACGTCCGACAGTGTCGGCACCGGGCCGAGGACGGTGCCGTCCTCGAAGGCCGCGCCCGGCTCGACGGAGTAGCCTCGCCGGTTGGTACCGGCGTAGGCGTAGCCGTCGGCCTTGCCCTTGATGGCGCCGAAGCTCTGGAGGAACGGGATCAGGCGTTCCTTGTCCTGCGCGGTGAGCCGGGTGTCCAGGGCGCCTTGGTCGGTGGCCTTGGCGAGCAGTTCGGAGACATAGCCGTAGACGTCGGCCTTCGCCGTGCGCCAGCGCATGGGTTCGTTCGCGAGGGCGGCGCTGTTCTCCTGGTAGATGTACGCGTTGGCGTTCTGGTTGGTGAAAACCTGGAGTTCGACGCCGAGTTCGCGGCAGTAGTCGAGCGTGACATGGGACTGCGGCAGCCGGGCCGGGCCCGCGTTGATGTACTGGCCCTTGGTGAAGGACGCCGTCTGTCTGCGCCCGTCGAGGTCGGTGAGCGTGGTGCCGCCGCGGACCGTCCAGTTACGGCCCCCGGGGCGGTCCTTCGCCTCCAGGATCCGGCAGTCGTAACCCGCTTTGCCCAGCTCGTACGCCGTCGCCAGCCCGGCTATGCCGCCGCCGAGCACGAGCACCGTCTTGCCGCCACCGCGCCCGGTGAGCGTGAAGTCGCTCTGCTGGGGCGCCCGGTACGCGTCCGCCCGAACTTCCGGAACCGGGGCGAGCCCGAGCGCGCCCATCGCGGAGTACATCACTCCGGCGCCACCCGCGACGCCGACGGATTTCAGGAAGTTACGGCGGGATGCCGGGGATTGCTCTGCAACCATCATTTCCTCCTCATCCGCTCCCCGGGGCATGTGCCACCCAGGGAACGGTCGTTCGATGAACCCGGTCACGTGGGGGGTACGTGTCTGAGGAGACCGGAGGTGCGCCATGAGTCTTCGTCAGGACTGTTACAGCGCTATGGCATGGGCGTAACCGGTGCGAGCGGCGCAAACCAGGAGGAAGGAGCTTGCGCCGTCCCGACATGGGCCGGCCCACCCGCCCCGGCGACGGTGGATCAGCGGCCGGTCGTGCCGTCGATGAGTTCGCGGAGGATGTCCGCGTGGCCCGCGTGCCGCGGGAGCGGTCCGGCCTCGCCGGGGAACCGGTGCGGCCTGGAACGTCGCCTGCCCGTCGGCGACATCGTCCCCGGGGAACAGTGAGCGCTCGACGAGGGTCAGATGGGTGAGCAGACCGAGCAGGTTCGTGCCCGACCGCACGGCGGCCGTCCGCACCTGCGGTTCGGGGGCGCCGACCGCCGTGGCAGGTGGTGTGGCGGACGCGATCGGCGGGCTCTGCCGTGCGCCCGTGGAGGCGCTCTGTGACGGTGTGCGCTCAGTGTGGCCAGGCGGCCCACGACGCGGCACGCAATGTTGCCGTTCCGGCAAGATGGCCTGGTGGGACGCGGGGCCGGAGACCGGCCGGGATCACAGCCGGCGCCACCGTTCCGGATCCGTTCGGCTCAGACGTTCGGGACCTCGTCACCGGCTGATCCCCTGCATTGTTGTAGGTACCGCTTTCCGCCCCCCTGGGCCACCGTCGAGCAGACATGTGCGCGCCGCGAGAAGCGGCAGGCTCGCCGTCGGTAGCCGCTGGGTGGCAGCGACGCCAGCCTGGGCGCCCGGCAGGGACAGAGGAAGGTCGGCATCGGGGGATGGCCATGGAACACACAGGGTTGCGGCTGAGACTGCTCGGGCCGGTCGAACTGCTCGGCGCGAAGGGGACCGTGCCGCTGGGCACGCCGAAGCAGCGGTGCCTGCTCGCCGCGCTGGCGCTGGCTCCCGGCAAGCCGGTGCCGATGGACACGCTGGTCACACGGCTGTGGGGCGAGTCCGCGCCGGTCAACGCCCGGAGCATCGTCTATACCTATGTGTCCCGGCTCAGGCACCCGTTGCGGCAGGCGGGCGGGGGTGCCGTGATCCAGCGCGGCGCGGACGGCTACCGGCTCGACATCCCCGCGTACACGATCGACCTGCACCAGATGCGCCGCCTCGGAGATCTGGCCAGGCGGTCCACCAGCCCGGAGACCGCCGCCCGTCTCCTCGGCGAGGCCGAAGCGCTGTGGTGGGGGCCGCCACTGACCGGGCTGCGCGGGCCGTGGGCGGACAGTGTCCGGCAGGGGCTGCGCCGCGAGCGGCGGGAGCTACGGCGGGAACGCTTCGCCATCGAGGTGCGGCGCGGACGCCACGAGGAGGTGATCCGCCCGCTGTCCGGCGCGGTCGCGGACAATCCGCTGGACGGACCGCTGGTCGGCCTGCTGATGCTGGCCCTCTACCGCTCGGGCAGCCAGGTGGACGCCCTGGAACTGCACCGCCGGACCTACGAGCGGTATCGGGATGACCTGGGCATGAACCTCGACAGCGCGCTCCAGCGGCTGCACCGACTGATCCTCACGCAGGACCAGGTGCTGGAGCGCCGCGAGTTCCTGCCACACGAGTGACGCGTCTTCGGCCCGTCTGCGAGGGAGGTGACGACGGGACAGGAGCCTGTCACGGGAACGGATGCGGATGGGGGTTGACTGCGGCCGGGGGCAGCTCGTCGGCCCGGTGGCCGAGGAGGCGCGGCACCGTCCGTAGACGCGGCAGGCCCTCGACGCGGCGGTGACGGTGGCCGAACGTCATGGGCAGCGTCCCCGGGATGAGGACCTTGACGCAGGCCAGGCCGCCGGCCTCGTGTTCCGGCGTGGTCTGGTCGACGACGATGACGTCCAGCCCCGCGTCGAGAAAGCGGCCGACGGCCTCCAGCGCGTGGTCCCGCAGGTCGTCACCGGCGAACGCCCCCGGCATGCCCATGGCGTCCAGTTCGCGTTCGTACGGGGAGTCGATGAGGAAGGCGAGCCGCTGGGCGGCGAGCGGATCGGCGTACAGCAGGGCGTGGTCGTCCATCTCCATCACCAGCTCGGGATCGTGGACCATCGTCCGGGCCCGGTCGGCGTTTCGCGGGTAGCGCTCGATGAGGTCGCCGAGGAGGGGCACGAGTTCCGCCAGGGCTCCGCGGGCGGCGCCCTCGGGGGTCGGGTGCGAGGCCGCGGCACAGACCGTCGCGGGCCGGCCGTCGTGCCCTGCGGCCGGGTTGACCGCCATCGCCCAGACACAGGGCAGCCGCTGCTCGGTGCTGATGTCGAACAGCAGCAGTCGGTAGCCGGTCTCCACTTCGGCGGCGGCCAGTTCGGCGGCCAGACGCGGGGTGGTGTCGCCCACCTGAAGGCGGGGGGCGGGCAGTTGCGCGTACCAGGTCATCAGGAAGGCGTCACGTTCGGCCACTTCCAGCACGCCGTACAGGATGGCCTCCTCCAGCGAGCCGCCCAGGGCGCAGCCGCTGGAGATCTCGTAGACGAAGGCGGGGTGGGTCCGGCCCGAAACGGAGCTGCTGTTGTAGAAGGCGCAGGAGACGGGGACCAGGATGGGTTCGGCGCGGGCGAAGGAGTGGCCCCAGACCCAGGTGTACGGCGTGTGCTCGTCGAAGGGCGGGTACGTGAAGTGCGGCTTCCGGTGCTGCTCCGGGGGGTGGAGACCGAGGTCACGGGGGTTCAGCGCACGGTCCTTGATGTCGGCGTAGGCCGCGGTGACCACGGCGTCCCCGCGCGCGCCGGGTGCTCGGGGCACGCTGCCGTACCGCTCCAGGGCCTCCAGCAGGGCGCTCCGGCGGCTCGCCGGGAAACTGGCGCTGTGGCCGTAGCCGGCCTCGTACGTGCCGCCGACGAGGCCGACCGGTGCGGCGGTGACGACCAGGCCGGCCGCGTACGAGCGTGTGACCGGTGTGCGGATGAGTCCGGCCTCGTCGTCCACGTACAGCGCTTCGAGCCGGTTCAGTTCGGCGTCGATGTCCCGGGTCCGGTAGCTGCCGGGGGCGTGGGCGGGCCGGGAGACCAGGGTGAGTGGCTCGGGAACGCCCGCGGTGGCGGGTGGCTCCCCGCACACCGCGCACAGCGGATCGGGGAGGAACGGATGGCGGCCCAGGGACAGGGTCTCCAGGTCGAGCCGCAGCAGCGCTCCCCGGGTGCGGGCGGCGGCGCCGTTGGGCAGTGCCTCGATCTCCTCCGCCACCAGTTCGGCGGCCACGTCGGCGGCCAGCGAGGTCAGCCAGGCCGAGGGCGTGTCCCGCAGCCGTTCACGGTGGGCGCGCAGCACGGCACGCCGGGCGGGGTCGTCCGGGTCGATGCGGCGGCGGCGTGACTCCGCGCAGCGGACACAGCCGGGTCGGCCCGGGATCTCCAGCGGGCCGATCACGATGCTGTCGAGTTCGGTACGGATACGCAGCCACGGGATGCCGAGGCGGGCGGCGGTGGCGCGGGCGTGCTGGGAGCGACCTGGATTCCAGCCGTCGTCGGCGGTGATGAGGCCGCGTGGGGTGGCCGGCGGCTGGTCCGGTCGGGGCGGCGGCTGATCTGGCCCGGTCGGCGGCTGATCCGACCCGGATGGCGGCTCGGCGGATACGGCCGTGGCTCGTCTCGCCAGCGCCGTGGTGATCGCCTGGGCGAGCAGGCCGGTGCCGTGCAGGAGGACCACCGGGGCGGGGGTGGGAGTGAGGGTGGGAGTGGGGTCAGGCATTGAGCAGCACCACCGTGACCAGGTAGGGAAGGACCGCCACGACCGCGGGATCGTGGTCGAGGGGGACGGCGACCGCCACCGTGCCGCGCTGCCGCAATCGGGCGGCGACGGTCCGGGGGTCGACCGGGGCGGGTGCGGCGGCGACGGTCCAGGGGTCCGCCGGGGCGGGTGCGGCTGTCGGCAGGGCTTGTGGGCGGTGCGCCGCGCCGCTCCCCCGGCGGACGGCGGGCAGCCTGGGAAGCCGTGCGGGGTCAGGGCTTGAGCGGCCCTCGGCGCGGAGTTGCCGCCGGAGCAGGACACGCAGCAGGCCGGTGCCGAGGGCCGTGCCGACATCGGGGCCCGCCGCGTGGGCGACCGTCTCGGTGCCCTCGCAGAACGCCAGCACGGTCAGCCCCATGTCGCCGTTCAGGTCGTACACCTCGGGCAGGCCGGTGCGGCGGGCGAGGTGCTCCCGGCAGGCGGCGCCCGCCGGGTCCAGATCGATCGACTCCGGGTCGATGCGGTCGAAGGGGCCCGCGTCGAAGGGGCCCGCGTCGGAGTGGGTCGTGGCGGCGGCGGTGGCCCGGTGGCAGGCGTGGACGGCGAGAGCGGTGCCGAGCGCCTCGGCCCAGTCGTAACCGGCCGCGCGGGCGGGCGCGCTGTGCACGGTGGCGGCGGGGACCAGGCGGTGGCGGTCCGGGGCGTCCAGTTCGTAGCCGCGCAGGTTTCCGGCGCTCAGGGCCGCTGCCGCGCGCCGCGGGTCGGCGTCCAGGGCATCGTCCGGGCGCAGCAAGGGGGTGCCGTCGGCGGCGAGCAGCCTGCGTGGGTCCAGGGTGTGGGCGGCGTGGTCGGCCAGCGCGGCGAGGGCGGCGGCGCACCGGGCCCGTTCGAGGCCGAAGCCCGCCCCGAGCCGTCGGTACGGTTCGGCGGCGACGGCCGGCGGCCCGGGGGCCCGGCGTGCCTGGGCCCGGCAGACGTTGAGCGGCATCTGGCCCAGGTCGGCCTCGTCGAGTGCGAGGGGTCCGAACCAGGGATCGATGAGGGGTGCGGCACGCCGCGAGAAGGCGGCGTCGTCGAGGCGCTCGCCGTGGGTGAGTTGGGCGAGACGGTTCCGGAAGGAGGCTTCCGTCTCCGGGGCGGACGGCCGGGTGAAGGGGTGCGGCAGGCAGCGGGCCGGATGTGAGGCGAGGGTGGCGCGGTCGATCCGGATCGCGTCGTGGGTGACGGTGCCGGGAGTGGCTCCGGTCAGCGCGCGGAAGGCGCTGTGGACCAGCTTCGACGCCAGCAGGGTGGCGGTCGCCGTGTCGCCGGGGGCATCGGGGCGCTGCCCGGCGCTCGGGGTGACGGGCTCGACCAAGGGAACCGGGGCGGTGGGCGGGGGCGTCGCCGCCAGACGGCGCCGGAGGTCGCGCCAGCCCGGTGCGTCGGTGTCAGCCGGGCTCGGGGGCAGTAGCCAGGCGTGGGTGTCGTCGAGAACGAGCAGTGCCAGTGGGGTGCCGGCCGCCCGGCAGGCGAACTCCAGTTGGCCGGCGCGGGCCGGGTCGTCGGCGAGGGCCAGGACGGCACCGGCGGCGCCGGCGAGCGCGGTGAGGTCGGTGGCGATGGGCGGGCCGTCGTACGGATGCAGCCGCTGGGCCGGGTCGCGGCGCCAGCTGTGCCAGCCGTGCCAGTCGGGGCCGGTGAGTTCCGGTGGCGGGCCGTCACCGGTCAGCGCCACGGCGGTCACGTCGCGCAGCCCGGAGCGCAGCGCCGCGCGCACGAGGGCCGGCAGCAGTTCGGCGGGGGCGACGGCGTGGACTGCGGTGTTCCGGTAGGCGGTGAATGCTCCGTGCGGGAGGCCACCGGCGTGCGTGAGGAATTGCGTCTCCGGGCCGTATTCCGGGCCGCACTCCGGACCACAGTCCGGGCCGTACTCCCGTCCGGAGTAAGGCCCGGCGCCGGGTCCTTGGACCGTATCGTCGTCCGCTCCGGCGCCCCGGCCCGGTAGCTCGGTGACCGCGCCGTGGTCCCGGAGGGCGGCGATGATCCGTGTCACCGCCTGGCGCCGGTCCGGTGGGACGGCGGCGGTGAGATCGGCCTCGGTGCGGGTGCCGTCCAGGTGCGGCAGCAGACGTGCCGTCCACGCGGCGGACGCGCCACTGAGGCTCAGCAGCCCGCGGTGGGTGAGCAACGACAGCCCGTCGTCGGTGGCCACGTGATAGGCGTCGTCGCGCAGTCGCAGTCCATAGCGCCGGGTCACGCGGGCACCGCCGGGTTCCGGGCGGGTCGGCCCAGGGCGAACTCACCGACACTGCCCTCGGCCAGGGGGTCGCGGCCTGTGATCCGTTCGAACTGCGCGGTGTCGCCGACGCCCAGGGCACAGGCGGCCAGGCCCATGGCGACGGCCACGCTGTGCATCGTCTGGTAGAGGGCGCCGAGGTTCTTGAGGATCAGCGCGTAGCACAGGTTCTCGTAGCGCCACATGACCCGTCCGAAGCGGGCGGCGATGACGAACAGCACCTGCGGTTCGCTCGTGGATCCGGCCATCGCCCAGGCCGCGCCGCGGATCAGGCGGCGGACCGCCGGTGTGTAGGGGCTGACCAGCACCAGGCGGTGGTCCACGGGGTCGTAGTGGTACATCCCCGGATCAGCTCCGCGCAGGTGCCGGACGACCGGGTACAGCTCCAGGTCGCCGCCGCCGCTGCCGCCCGTGATGGAGGGGCGCCGCACCCTCTCCACGTCGCCCGAGGTCTCCGTCGCCACGGTCCGCGCGGACCGGTAGAGGAACTCCCCGAGCGTGCGCAGGTCGAGGGGGTTGGCGTCGTCGTGCTCGCGGATCGCTCGCCGATGCTCGATCACCCAGGTCAGGGTGCGGTCTTCGGTGAGGAGTTCTCGCAGGTCGGGGCGGAACAGCTCGACGCCTGGGCCCGGGTACGGTTCGGGGCGGGCCGGAACCGGGGCGAAGCGGGCGCGGCCCCACTCGCTCCGGCCCATCTTCTGGCCCGGTCGGACGAGCCATCGGGTGCTGGTGTGGAACCACAGATCGTGGGCGGACCACTGCGCCCCGGCGAGTTCGGCGTCCTCCTCCGGCCCGGCGAGCAGCCCGGCGTGACGGAGGTCGTGCCGAAGGCGTTCCGCCGCCTCCCGCTCCGCCGCGTCGTCCGGTTCGCGGAGTCGGCCGTCCGGATCGGCCAGGTGGCGCAGCATGGCCGGGTCCTTGATGTCGATGCGGGCTCGCCCCTGGGGTGACTCCGCGACCAGTTCCGCGCCGCGCCGCTGGATGACGGTGAACCGGGACAGCTTTGCCGGTCCCTCCGGGGGTGTGGGCGGCGGGGAGCCGGTGATCCGCGTCGGCACCACCGCGTACAGCTCGCGGTCACCGCGGCAGACGGTGACCACCAGCCAGCCGCGGTTCCGGAGCCGGTCCAGCAGCTCGTGGCGGGCCGCCGCTGAGGCATCGGCGGACTCGATGGCTTCGGCGGCATCGGTGGCATCGGCGGCATCCGTGGTATCCGTGGTATCCGTGGTATCCGTGGTATCGGCGGCATCCGTGGCGTCGGCGGCTTCGGCGGGGAGGTCGTCCGTGGTGCCCTCGGTGGACGGCACCTGCTCTGCCGCCAGTCGGCGGAGCAGCGCGTACTGGGCCGGGGTGATGCGGCCGAGCGGTTCGTGGTCCAGCCCGCACACCAGGTGGAGGTGGCCGTCGCCGTCCTTGACGCTGGTCACGCCCGGCCGCAGCCGCAGGACCTCCCGGAGCGGTTCGGCGACGACTCCGGCGCTAAGGGCGGCAGTCATACGACCCCCTCGGCCATGGTCTCCGGCAGCCGCTCCCGCGCCTGACGTCCGCGTGCGATGTCGAAGGCGGAGATTCCGTAGGCGTCCTCGATCGCGTTGGCCGCCAGGTGGCAGAGCAGGAAGCGGTCGGCCGGGCCGACCCCGAGCCGGGTCGTCTGGAGGTAGAGGTAGTTGAGGGCGAGCCGCCACGCGGACAGCCACGGCGAGTCCATGATGCGCTGCCAGTCCGGGTTCGCCCACACCACCCGGTGGTAGGGGCTGACATCGACGAGCCTCAGCCCGTCGGTGGCGTTCTGTCCGTCCTCCGCCGGGGTGGGCATGGTCATCTGTCCTGCCCGGATCAGCCCCAGGCCGTGGATCTGGGAGGTGCCGAGGAGGGTGACCCACGGCGCGACGAAGGGGATCTCGGGCACACCGGGCATGGGCTGGTCAAGACAACGCGTCACCAGATGGACCCGTTGGCTGAGGGCCTGGGCGTGCCGGGTGTGGTACCGGTCCCAGGCCGCGCGCCGGCCCTGGCCCTCCGGCCACCGGCACAGGAACGCCTCGGCGTGGGAGCGGAAGGAGCTGAGCCCGGTGATGACACCGCCGCCACTCATCCGGTGGGCGGTGGCGATCATCAGGTCGAAGGCGATCGCCAGCCGCCGGGTGCCCCCGTTCAGGACCCGCTCGGTCATGTCGAACAGCAGGGGCGTGGTGGCGCTCAGGAACTCGGCGCGGTGCTCCGCGGCGGCCACCGTCCGTACGGCCGTCAGCCGGTCGTCGTAGGGGGCGATGAGCAGCGTGTTGTCGGGCTGCCACGGTACGAGCGGGCCCTCCTCGCGCTCCAGTTCGGCGAGGCGCCGGTGGGTGTCGGCGGACGACGACGCGTCGATTCCGCCGGCGGAGGGGTGGGCGGCCAGGAAGCTGCCGAGGGTCTGCTCGGCGGCGGTCAGCACGGTTTCGCGGAAGGCGCGCTGGGTGGCCCGCACGTTCAGCCGCAGATGGGGGCCGCGCAGCCAGTGGCGGACGACATAGGCGGCGGCCACGCCGTCGACGCCCGCGATCCGCTCGGTGAAGGGGCGGACACCCTCGACGATCAGCCGGTCGAGATTCGCCTCGTGATAGTGCACGTGAATGCTGTGCCATTGCATGGTCAGTTACTCCGATCCGACGAGACCGACGAGGCCGACAGGCCGACGACCCCCGTCATCGCTGTGGCGCTCAGATGCTGTTCGAGGCGGGTGTCCACGCCGAGGCGGTTGCACGCCAGGTGGGCGCAGGCGTGGATGATGCCCAGGGCGTCGGGATCGCCGGACAGTTCGGCGGCGAGGAGGCGGGTCTCCCGAGCCCAGGCCAGCAGGGTGCCGGTCCCGTCGAGATGCGGGGCGCGCTCGGCCAGGGTCCGCATCTGAGCGGTGGTGCGGGTGAGTTCCCGGTTCGCCGGGGGCAGCCCGTCCGTACGGCGGATCGGCCCGCCGCCCCGCTGCCCGGTGCGCTGCCCTGCCCGCCGGACCGACCTGGCCAGCCGCCGTGGGTTCGGTTCCTGGCTGAACCAGGCGAGCTGGTAGAACGCCAGCGCGGCCCGCAGCCGGACGGCCATCGGAACGGCGTCGCTGATGACGGGCAGGACGATCCGGCTGGACCGGTCGAAGTGCTGTTCCACGACATGGATCGGCGTGTGGCGTGCGTACCGGTCCAGCTCCGGCCGGTAGGGGAGGTAGGCCAGCGAGTTGTTCGGCCGGAGCGCCGGGAAGGCCGGTGCGGTCCCCTCGTCACGGGCGAGGTCGGCGGCGAGCGACGCGTAGTCGGCGTCGCTCATGACATCGGGCGCCGGATGGACGGCGAAGAAGCGTTCGGCCGCCGCGTCCAGGCGGCCGGACACCTCGGGATGCCACTTCGGCTCGCACCTGATACGCAGCCGGAGGTGCGGGCCGCCGTCCCAGTAGCGCAGGAAGAAGTACTCGTACCCGAAGTCCGCCATGTCCAGCTCATGGATCAGCGGGGCGACGAGGTGGGTGAGAGGGAGGTCGAGACTGCCCTGGTAGAAGATGTGCGCGCTGAGCCACGCCGGGTCAGCCATGGCTCGACCCGCTCAGGAGGGGACCGGTCGGCTCCCCGCCCACGACGGGATCGGTCGGGTCCCCGCTCACCACGGAATCGGATACTTCGCCGTCCGGCACCGCGAGTTCCAGCAGATACTCGGTGACATGGGTGAAGCCGAGCGCGGCGCCGTCCAGGGGGTCCGGGAGCGCCTCCTCGAAGACGATCGTGTGCGGCTCGCGGCGGGTCATGGCCTCCAGGGCATCGACCAGATACACGTTGCTGAAATCGACGTAGAGCGGCTTCATGGTGCGCTTTCCGGCGAGTTCGTCGAGCGTGTTCCGCCGCCGCTTCCACTCCCAGGCAGGGATCGGCCTGGCGAAGCACCGCGCGGGCACGCCCAGCTGGTCGCGCCACTCGGCGAGCCGAAGGAGGAAACCGGCGTCGGACTCGCCGCGAGCGCGGCGCGGTACCTCCGAGTGGGCCATGGCCCACTGCTCGCGGCTCAGCACCACCCGGCCCGTCTGGAGCCGTGGCCAGTGTTCGACCGGGTTTCGGCGGAGGTAGAGCCGGCCGTTCCAGGGCAGGTCGGGGGGACGTTCACCGAACGCGGTGAGCAGCAGCCGGGCGGCCGGCGGGAGCATCGTCTCGGCCATCATGCCCAGGTGTACGGGTGTGATGTCGACGCCGAGGCGTGCGGAGGTCAGGCACAACCGCTGCGAGTCAGGGTCGTGGCGTACCGTCAGGTCACCCAGCGGCAGGCTCCGCGCGGGAGGCGGCGGCGCGGGCTGGAACGGGTAGTCGATCTCGTGGGCCACACTGGGCAGCCGGTCGTTGAGCGAGAGGCCCTGGCTGGTGGCGAGCGCCACAGGTACCGGCGGGGCACCGGCCGCCAGGGGCACGCCGTCGGTCCAGGTGCGGGGCGCGCTGTCCGGGCCGCTTCTCAGATACGTGACGCGGCTTCGGCCACGGCCGAAGCCGGTGTCGAGACGGTTCAGCACCAGGGTGGTGTCCTCCGCTCCGGGCCGGGAGACCCGCTGCGCGTAGACGCCGAGGGAGCGCAGTGGGTCCAGCCATCGGGGGGTGGCGGCGGCGAAGGCGGCCAGTTCACCCGGGTCGATCCGCACGACGCCGTCGGGGCCGACCGGCCGGTTCAGACAGGCGTGCGCCGATCGCCACAGTGCCACGGCCTCGGCGGCGGCGCCGAGGCCGCCGGACAAGCCGTCGCGCGTGCTGTCGGGCGGGCCGTCCGGGACCGCGGGCAGCGCCTGCCACAGCGTCCGCAGTTCGGCCCCGCCCGGGGTCCCTGCCTCGATCTCCGCCATCAGTTCCTGGTGGACGACGAGGAACGGCACCGCGTCGCCTTCCGCGAAGCGACGGCACCACCAGGCGTGCAGGGACCGGCGGAAGCCCCACTCGGGCACCAGCGCCGCCAGCCAGCGGCCGACGGTCCGCAGCTCGGCCAGGGCGGACTGCCAGGCGCGCGGGTCGTGCCGTGCCAAGGGGAAGTCCGTGACGGCGGTGTCGGCGACCACCACCCGGCGGGCGCCGGCCGCCGTCTGCCAACGGCCACTGTCCCCGCCTTCGGCCTCGGCCATGCCGACGGCGAGGCGGGCCGTCTCCGTGGCCAGCCGGGCCTGTTGCCGCCGGTGCCCGGCGACGTCGTCGAGGGCCGCTGGGCTGCGCAGCTCACTCGCGAGGACATCGAGTCGCGCCAGCACGTCGCGGCCGATCTCGGGCACGCCGCTCAGCCAGCGGGCCAGCGCCTCGGGAGAGGTCGGCCTGATACCGTCCGGTGGCACCGTCTCCAGCAGCCCGATGTCCCGCAACCGGTCCACGAACCTCCCGGCCTCGGCGTCGCTCGCCGATCCGGCGGCCACCGCCAGGCGTTCGCACAGCTCACGCAGGCTCATCAAGGGGTGCTCGCGGAGCAGTTGCAGGCATGTGGTGACGGCGGGCGCGGTCTCGATGGTCACCACCTGCTCGGTGGGCGGCGGGCCGAGGAAACGCAGCCGCTGCCCCACCGTCGTCAGGCTGGGATTGACGCGCACCGCCATGCTGTCGGCGACACCGGGGATACGCACCACGGCGTCGAACCAGGGGCGTACGACGGCCTCGTACAGCTCGGACACACCCCGCGCCGGGTGCCCCTGGGGACCGGCCGGCAGGCGCGGTGACTCACTGGCGGCTCCGGCCGCCCACTCCCCGGCTCCCGCGGCCCATTCCCCTGGGCCCGCCACCATGAAGCCGCTGTAGGGGCTCGTCTTGGCGGCTGCCCTGGTGGCATAGCGGGTCAGCCGGGACAGCGTCTTGCGGCGGGGGCGGCGGGTCGGGTCGGCGAGCCATCGGTCCAGGGCGTCGCTGAGCACCGGGTCGGAGTGGTACAGGCCGCGCCGGAACCATGGATCGCTCAGTAGGGCGCGGTATCGGTCACCGGCCGTAGTCAGTTCGGTGGCGAGTGTCCCGGGGAGCGCGTCGCGTTCGCCTTGCCAGGTGTCGCGCTGTTCGGCCCAGGCGTACACCCGCCCGGCGAGTTCGCCGGGTACCAGTGCGGCCAGGGCGGGGTCCCAGGCGCGGCGGGCCGGTCGGCGCAGCCCGTGCAGGGCTCGGCGCAGCGCG
The DNA here is from genome assembly GCF_042790455.1 of Streptomyces sp. NPDC056734. Taxonomy (NCBI): domain Bacteria; kingdom Bacillati; phylum Actinomycetota; class Actinomycetes; order Kitasatosporales; family Streptomycetaceae; genus Streptomyces; species Streptomyces sp. NPDC056734. The sequence goes on along the minus strand of NZ_JBHTZD010000019.1, from coordinate 152,223 downwards.
ACCAGCCAGGACTTCGCGGGCGATCCCGGGGGCAGGGCGCCGATGACAGCGTGGAGTTCCGCGCCGAGCGCGGTCGCCTCGGCCGTCAGCCGTCTGTGCAGCTCGACCACCCGCCGCAGGTGTTCGGCTGTGTCGTCGAAGGCGAGTTCCGCGAGAGTGGCGGCGGGCAGGCCGGCCATCCGGACGACCATCGGGGGCATGGCCGGATCGCTGGTCCGATTCAGTTCGGTCACAATGCGTGCTTCCTCGGGCGGGCCGCCGACCGGCGCCGTCGGGATGGGACGACGGCACCGGCCGGCACGCGGCGATCCGGACGGGTGTTACTCCAGGTCGTCGGTGTCGTCCGTGTACGGAAGCGGGTCGGCACAGTTGCCGCAGCAGCAGGAGGAGTTCCAGCTGCACGGCATCGATCCGGTCGACGCGGCGTGCTCCTGCATGCCGTGACCGGTGGTCAGGGTCTCGATCTCCAGCCCGGTGCCGCTGAGATCGAAGACGTCCATGGGCAGATCCTGGACGTCGAGGTCGAGTCGATCACTCATCGTGGTCCCCTTGTCGATTGCTTCGCATGACTGCCTGGGTCATGCGACCAATCTCGCGGCCGGACCTTTCCGGCGACCTTGAGGAAACCTTGATGAGTGTCGGGCGGCGGGCACTTCTGTCCGTGCGGTGGCTCCCGCTTCGTCCAGGACGACAGCAGCCGTTGAAGTCCGGCTACTGCCGCCTGTGCTGCCGGTGCGAGGCTCACCGGAACATCCGCCCCGCCACCTTGCCGAGGGGCGGTCAACGCCCTCTCGGGTCAGGTCACCGGACCCTGGGCGGCGTCCCTCGCCCTATCCGCACGGCCTGTCCGACCTGCTCGGTGGCACGCTGGTTGTCGATGTCGGTGAGATAGGGGGCGGCGAAGCCGTGGTAGTCCGCTTTACGCGCGGCGGGGAGATTCTTCCAGCCGGTGATGCGGTCCCGGCAGCCCGGCGCACCGCACTGGCAGTGGGCCGCGAAGTGTTCGACCGAGTAGTTCCGCATCGCGTAGTCGAACGTGATCTCCTGACCTGCGGGGATGGACTGGCGGGCGACGAAGTTGTGAGCGCCGCCAGTGCGTGACACCTCCCGACGCTACGGTGCTCCTGAGTCCCAGCCCATCGCCGAAGACCGAATCGAGCCCGCATCCGCCGTTCATCGACCCGTTCCCCACGTGTCCGCCGGAGCCGGTGGTGGCGGAGGGTCAGGTCGCGAAGTAGTGGCCGTCGGCAAGGTCCGTGAGCAGGTCCGGGTGGCTGGGGTGCCAGTCCAGCAGCGTGCGGGTGCGGGTGCTCGACGCGGGGGCGTCCATCCCGGCGAGCACGCCGAGCCAGCCGAAGTGGTCGTGCGCCCTTTCGCCCGTTACGGAGATGGCGGGCAGCCCCAGCCCTTGGCTGATCGCCTCCGCGAGGACCCGGAAGGGCACGCCTTCCTCGTCGACGCCGTGCAGGCGGGCACCCGCGGGGGCGTTCTCCAGGGCCAGGCGGAACAGTCGTGCCGCGTCGAGCCGGTGGACGGCGGGCCAGCGGTTGGCGCCGTCGTCGATGTACCCGGCGACGCCCTTGTCGATGGCGGTGGCGATGAGAACCGGGACGAGTCCGTGGTCGCCCCGGCCGTGCACCGAGGGCGGCAGGCGTACGACGCAGGCGCGCACCCCGCGCTCGGCGAGTGCCAGGGCGCCTTGTTCGGAGGGGGCCCTGAGGGCGCCCGGCACGGTGGGGTCGGCGATGTCGTCCTCCGTGACGGTCCGGCCCAGTGCCGGGCCCGCGCTGCCGGAGGCGGCCACGAGGGGCCGGTCCGATCCCGCGAGCGCGTCGCCCATGGCCTCGACGGCACGCCGGTCGATCTGGACGGAGGTGGTGTAGGTGGCGAAGTCGTGGATGAAGGCGGTGTGGATCACGCCGTCCGCCGCGTCCGCCGCGCGCCGCAGCCCGTCGAGGTCCTCCAGCGTGCCCGGGTACGGTTCGGCGCCGGCGGCGGCCACCGCCGCGGCGGCCCGCTGCGAGCGGGCGAGCGCGACGACCGTGTGCCCCGCGGCCAGCAGTTCGGGGAGGACTGCGCTGCCGATGAATCCGGTCGCGCCGGTGAGGAAGACACGCACGGATGTTTCTCCCTGGGGGTTGGGTGACTTGCGCGGGTCGGGGATCTGCGGTGGCCCACGACCCCCGGCACGGGGCGTTTGCCCACGTCCGAGGGCCGAAGCCCGTTCAGCATTAGGCCATACGGCGACGGGCCGCACCCTGGCCCGCAGGCGATTCCACCCGATCGGGTACGGCGCTCCGAGCCGACGACCTGCCCGGCCTTCACGGCCTTCGAGGAACCGCGCGCACGCCGCCTGCGGTCGTCCTCGGTGACCGCGTTGCGGGCGATCAGGAGAAGGTGGTCGGTCTGCGGGGCGGTGGGACGGCCCGGAGCAGCTCCCACAAGGGGCGTGAGCCGGAGGCCCATACGGCGAGGGTGTGGCGGTCGACGACATGCAGGCGCTGCTGCTTCGCGAAGTCCACGGCGGGCGCGGTGACGCGGCCGTTGGTCACGATGACGGCGATGTCGGCGCCGTGGACCTGGCGGGCGGTGCCGTTGAGGATCTGGAGGTCCGGGGTACCGACCGCGGAGCCGGCGAGACCGTTGCGCCGGTGTTTGCACTGGATCACCCAACGGCGTCCGTAGGGGTCGGTGGCCTTCACGTCGGCGCCCAGGTCCCCGCCGCCCCCGACCCGGACCGCGTCCGGGCAGCCGTCACGGCGCATCAGGTCCCGTACCGCGTCCTCGAACCGGGTGTGGTGCAGGGCGTCGAGCTGGTCCAGCCCGTAGCGCAGGCCCCGGGCCCGGACCGCCGCCCATCGCGCCCGTTGCTGCCTCTGGTGGAGCCACACACCGGCCGCCACCGCCACGAGCGCGCCGGTGGCGGCCATGACCCACCAGTGGGCCAGCAGCCAGTCGACGACGGCCACCGCCAGGGCGACGGCGACGGCCGCAGCCATGAGGAGGCCGGTCAGCCGGTCGTCCGTGCGCTGCCGCCGCCTGCCGGGCCTGCGGGTGCGCCGCCGCGCCGACGGGCGCCTGGTCGTGGCCGTCCGGACCGTCCGGCTCCGGCGCGGTGCGCGGGGGCTCATCGGCCGGCCTGCGTGACGCCGCCCGCGAGCTGCCCGAGGAAGCTCAGGATTCCCTGGCCCGCCGGGGTGGGTGCGATCAGGACTCCCAGTGCCAGGACGATGACCACGGTCAGTTTCTCGTCGGAGCGGCTACGGGACTGTGTACGCCGCCGCAGCCTCAGGACCACGATGACCGCGAGCAGCACCGCCACGTTGATGGACAGCAACCGTCCAGACCTCCCCCGTCGACCGGCCGTCACCACACGGAGACACCAGCACTCCGTCCCCGACTCCTTGTTGTAGCGGGGCCCCGGTGACGTAGGAGGCGGGTTTGACGGCGAATGGCACAAACCCGTCGGACCTGGCCGGATACCGAACGGCGGGGTGTACCCGGGGCGACGGCCGGCCACGTGTCCCCGTTCGAGTGAAGAACATCCTGCCGGAACACCACGACACAGTGATCACGCCTGTGTGGGTCTGCTCGGCGTCCCGGTCGGTGGCGTCGCGTGGGGTACGTCCAGTCACCGCCGCTCGCCCGTGTTCCCTCCGAGTCCCGAGATGAGCTGCACGATCACCGACTTGATCGCCTCGGGTGACTCCCGGCCCGTCGCCAGGTGCTGTGACGCCTCGTCCAGGGCGCCGACGAGGACGACGGCCAGGGGGCGGGTCGCCTGCGGAGGGATGCGGCCCGCGGCCATCGCGCCGGCGAGCCGGTCCTCCATCAGCCCGATGGTGTGGCGGGATTCGATCTCCCGCCACCGCTCCCAGCCGAGTACGGCGGGGGCGTCGAGGAGCGCGATGCGCTGGACGCCGGGCTCGGCGGAGGCTTCCAGCCAGGCGAGGCAGCCCACGATGAGGCTTTCGATCGGGTCGGCCAGTCCCGCCTCGGCGACGGCGGAGCCGATGCTCCGCACCAGATCCCGCTCGACGTCCTCAAGGACCGCTTCGAAGAGCGCGCGCTTGTCGGCGAACTGGTGGTACATCGCGCCCCGGCTGACCCCGGCCGCCTTTACGATCGCCACCGTGCTGACATCGGCATAGCCGATCTCGCCGAACAATGTGCGGCCCGCTTCCAGGAGGGCTTTGCGGGTTGCCGCGGAACGCGCGGCTTGGGTTCGGCGGTCGTCGCTCATCGATCCCGAGTTCACTAGGGCGGGTAGGCGCAGGCCAGTATAGGCCAGCGCTTTCGTCGCCCACCCGGACAATCGCCTACCCGGACATCGGAGTCGCGTACAAAGCCTCGATGGCCTTCGCGTGGTTGGCGAGGACGGGCGCGCGTCTCACCTTGAAGCTCACTGTCAGCTCACCCGCTTCGACCGTGAGATCCCTCGGGAGAACCGCGAATCGTTTGATCTGCTCGACCCGGCCCACCTGTGCGTTCACCCTGTCGACCTCGTGCTGCACAATTGCGGTTATTCTCGGTGATTTCATTGCTTCACCGGGTGTCATGCCGTTCGCGGCGGCGAAGGATGTCAGTTTCTCCTGATCCAGGGTGATCAGGGCCACCAGATAGGGCCGAAGGTCGCCGACGAGAACGGCCTGCGATATCCAGGCGCTTTCCTTGAGCGCGTTTTCCGCCCGCGCCGGCGCGATGTTCTTCCCGCCGGCCGTGATGATGATGTCCTTCTGCCGGCCGGTGATGAAGACGTACCCGTCCTCGTCGATCGAGGCCAGGTCACCGGTGCGGAACCAGCCGTCGGCGTCGAGGACCTGCTCGGTGGACCGTTCGTCCACGTGGTAGCCCTGGAACACATTCCCGCCGCGGAGCAGCAGTTCACCGTCGTCGGCGATCCTGGCCTCGACCCCGGGCAGCGGCTTCCCCACCGAGCGGAACCGGAATTCCCGGAGCGAGTTGACCGTCGACACGGTGGCGGTCTCGGTCAGACCGTACGCCTCCAGCACCGGCACGCCACAGGCGTGGAAGAACTCCAGTATGTCCTGCGCGATGGGCGCGGCTCCCGAGGTGCACAGCCGGATCTCGCCGCCGAACAGGCCCCGGACTTTCGTGTAGAGCGCCTCTTCGAACTCCTCGAACGCATCCCGCAGTTCCTCGGGAATCGCCTCCCCCGCCGCGGTCAGTTCCCGCACCCGCGCCCCTGTCTCGACGGCCTTCCGCAGCCGTGCGGGGTCCTCCACCAGAGCCGTCGCCCGTGCGTAGACCTTCTCGAAAATCCTCGGGACGGAAGGGAAATAGGTGGGCCGCACTTCCATGAGGTTGGGGATGATTTTGTCGGGATCCTTCTCCCAGAAGGCGATCGAGGCTCCCAGATCGAGCGACAGGAACTGGACCACGGCGGCGAAAGCATGGGCCAGCGGAAGAAACAGATAGACCCGGTCCCCGGGCACGATCGTGCCGGTCGCCGCGATCATGTCGACCACTTCGCGGTAGTTGCCGTGGGTGAGAACACAGCCCTTGGGTACGCCGGTCGTCCCTGACGTATACATGATGAGGCAGGGTTGCTCCGGCCCGATCGCGGCGATACCGGCCTCGAAAGCCGCCGGATCCGCCTCCCTCCCCCGGCGGCGGACCTCCTCCAGCGGCACGGCCCCGGGGGCCTGCGGCACCGGGTCGAAAGTGATGACCTCCCGCAGCAGCGGCAGCCGCGCCCGCACCGCCGCGACCTTCTCCCACTGCTCCGCGTCCTCGACGAAGACGAACTCGGCGCCGGAGTGCCCCAGCACGTACTGGCACTCCTCGGCCGAGTTGGTCTGGTACACCGACACCGAGACCCCACCGGCGGCGAGGATCCCGAAGTGGGCGTACGTCCACTCCGGCCTGGAGTTGGCCAGGATCGCCACTTTGGCCCCCGGCCGCAGCCCCAGGGCGAGGAGACCCCGCCCGACCTCGGACACGGCCTCCCACAGCTCCGCGTAGCTCACGGGTCTCCAGACCCCGCCCTCCTTGAACTGGAGCGCGAAGCTCGGGCCGTACCGCCGCGCGGCGCACGGGACCAGGTCCGCCATCGTGCGCGATCCCGTCCCCACCGCCGCACGCGCCTGTGCGGGACTGCTGCCGGTCATGGGTGCCACCTCTCGGATACCGAAGGAGTTCGCCGTTGAAGATACATACCGCCTGCCTGTTTGTCAGTGCTCCCGACGCCCCAGCCCGCCCCCCACTCACGCGAAAGCGACGAAGGGCTTGACGCTCGAATGAATGCTAAGTTTACATACAGGCTGACTGTTTTTAGCCATCGGGAGGCATGGCATGACCACCGAAACCCGCAGGTTCTTCGACCGCTACCACGCCCAGTGGGAGGCCCGGGACCCCGACCGGATCGCCGCCCTGCACACCGAGGACTCGCTCTTCCATCTGCACCTGGACCAGCCTCCGGCACGCGGTCGCGCGGCGATCCGCGCGGCGGCGGCGGACACCTTCGCGCTCATTCCGGACCTCACGTTCACGCTGATCTCGCTGCGCACCGGGGCCGATTTCTGGGTCACCCAGTTCAAGCTCACGGGGACGGCGGTGGCCACGGGCGCCCTGATGGACGTCGACCTCGCGGACTTCGTCCTCGTCCAGGACGGGGCGGTGCAGGAGAAGCACTCCTACGTCGACGGACTCGCGATGCTCGCGGCGCTGCCCGTCCCAGCGGCGGCGCCGGTCGACGGGCCCGTGTCGTGACCCCCGCCGCGGCGGTCGACGGCGCGCGGGACGACTCCGCGGCGCCCACCCCACCCACACCGGCACCCACACCGCCACTCGCCCCGCGGCTGGTGGCCGCACTGGTCGCCCTGGTGGCGCCCGGCGGCGACGAGCGGACGGTCGTACGCTCCCCGCTCACCGGCGAGGAACTGGCCCGTGTGCCGCGGACGACCACAGCGGGTGTCGAGGAGGCGTTCGCCCGGGCGCGCGCGGCTCAGCGTCGGTGGTCCCGTCTCCCCGCGCGCGCCCGCTTTCGCGTGCTGCTCCGTTTCCATGACCTGGTCGTGGCCCGGCAGAGCACGATCATGGAGGTCGTGGTGGCGGAGACGGGCAAGGCCCGTCGTCACGCGTTCGACGAAATGCTGCACCTGGGCCTCACCGCGCGCTACTACGCGCGAACGGGCGCGCGGCATGTGCGCAGCCATGGCGCCAAAGGTGCCATGCCGGGTCTCACTCGCGTGCGGGTGCATCACATCCCGAAGGGCGTCATCGGGATCATCTCGCCGTGGAACTACCCCTTCACCCTGGCCTCGTGCGACGGTCTGGCGGCCGTCATGGCGGGGAACGCGGTGGTCCTGAAGCCCGATGAACGCACCATGCTCTCGGCACTGATCGGGAAACAACTGCTGGTCGAGGCGGGTATGCCCGAGGATCTCTGGCAGATCGTGGCCGGTCCCGGCCCGTCCGTGGGCCGTGATGTCATCGCCCACGCCGACTATGTGTGCTTCACCGGCTCGGTGGCGACGGGGCGGGTGGTGGCCCGGCAGTGCGCGGAGCGGCTCATCGGCTGCTCACTGGAGCTGGGCGGCAAGAACGCGTTCGTGGTGCTGCGCGACGCCGACATCGACAAGGCGGCCGAGGGCGCGGTCCGTGCGGCCTTCCCCAACGCCGGCCAGCTGTGTGTCTCCAGCGAGCGCTTCTATGTCGACCGGGCCGTCCACGACGCTTTCGTGGACCGTTTCGTCGCCCGGACGAGGGCGATGGTGTTCACCGCGGACGCGTCCTGGGAGAACGCCATGGGCTCGCTCATCTCCCGGGAGCAGTTGGAGAAGGTGACCGCGCATGTGGAGGACGCGGTCATGAAGGGCGCGACCGTGCTCGCGGGCGGCTCCGCGCGCCCCGAGCACGGCCCGTGCTTCTTCGAGCCGACGATCCTGGCCGATGTCACCCCCGGCATGGACTGCCACCTCCAGGAGACATTCGGTCCGGTGGCCGCCGTCTACCCGTTCGAGGACGAGAGCGCGGTCCTCGACCAGGTCAACGCGGGCCATATGGGTCTCAACGCGTCGGTCTTCGGCGGACGCCGGGCGCGTGACTTCGCACGGGGCTGTGTGGCGGGCACGGTCAACATCAACGAGGGTTACGCCGCCTCCTTCGCCAGCATCGACTCCCCCATGGGCGGCATGCGCCAGTCCGGCCTGGGCCGCCGCCAGGGCCGCGAGGGAATCCTGCGCTTCACCGAACCGCAGTCGGTGGCCCGCCAGCACCTGACACGCTTCGGCCCCACGGACGGCATGAGCATGGAGACGTACGCCAGGCTCATGACGCTCTCGCTGAGGCTGATGCGTCGCCTGCCACGGGCCTGAGCCGAGGGCCCATGTCCGGCACCTGCCCGACCCATGTCCCAGCGAACCTGTGCGGTCACGCGGCAACGGACGGTGATCCATTCCGTACTAGACGGTGATCCATTCCGTGGAGGTGGTCACTTCGGCGAGTACGTCCGGTAGGGGTTCCACGCCGGTGCCGGGTCCGGTGGGTACCGCGAGGTGGCCGTTGTCGAGTGCGAAGGGGGTGGTGATGTCCGTGGCGTAGTAGCGGCTGGAGGCGGACGTGTCGCCGGGGAGGGTGAAGCCCGGGAGGGCCGCGAGGGCGACGTTGGCGGCGCGGCCGATTCCGGTTTCGATCATTCCGCCGCACCACACGGCGATTCCGTGGGCCCGGCACAGGTCGTGGATGCGGCGGGCTTCGAGATAGCCGCCGACGCGGCCGGGTTTGATGTTGACGACGGAGCAGGCGCCCAGGGAGATGGCCGCGGCGGCGTGCGCGGCGGATTCGATCGACTCGTCCAGGCATACGGGGGTGGCGAGGCGTCGGGCGAGGTGGGCGTGCTGGACGAGGTCGTCGTCGGCGAGGGGTTGCTCGATGAGGAGGAGTCCGAAGGAGTCGAGCTGTTCGAGGTGGCGTGCGTCGGCGAGGGTGTAGGCCGCGTTGGCGTCGGCCTGGAGGAGCAGGTCGTCGCCGAAGCGTTCCCGTACGGCGGCGACCGGTGTGATGTCCCAGCCGGGTGCGATCTTCAGTTTGATCCGGAGGTAGCCCTCGTCGACGAAGCCCTCCACCGCGTCGAGCAGTTCGGGGATGGAGTCCATGATGCCGACGGAGACTCCGCTGGGCACCCGGTCGCGGACGGCGCCGAGATAGGAGGCGAAGGATTCGCCGCCCGCGCGTAGTTGGGCGTCCAGCAGGGCGCTTTCGAGGGCGGCTTTTGCCATCCGGTGCCCTTTGAAGGGTTCGAGTGCGGTGGCGACGGTGCCGGCGGTGATGTGGTCGGGGAGGGCCGGGATCAGGAAGCGGCGGAGGACTTCGGCCGCGCCGTCCAGGTACTCGCAGTTGTAGCGGGGTTCGGACATGGCGACACATTCGCCCCAGCCTTCGCCGTCGGGGGTCTCCACCCGCAGCAGCAGGATGTCGCGGGCGTACTCGACGCCGAAGGAGGTGCGGAAGGGGGCCTTGAGGGGCATGGCGATACGGCGGAGTTCAATTCCCTTGACCTTCATCGGTTCGGTGACTCCAGGGTGTGGCCCGGTCGGGCGGATGTTCCGGGGGTGAGGGGACGACGGTCGGTGAGGGGGCGGCGGTCGAGGACATACCCGGAGCGGCCGTGGAACCCGGTGACGCGGGCGCCCGCGGCCAGCAGCCCGCCGAGTGCGTCACGTACGGCGAGGCGCCAGGCGGTGGCGGCGGCCGGATCGGTGCGGCGCAGGCCCTCGATGTCGGGCGGCAGGTCGATCCGTACGAACCGGGCTCCGGCCGTCGGCCGGGAGGGCAGCGGCAGGGGGTGGCCGTCGTCCGCCATGGTGAGCACCGGCAGCGCCGGGAGGGTACTCTCGGCGTGGTGTTCCGGTGTCGCCGGGGTGTCGAGTTGCCAGTGGACGACTGCTCGGTCGGAGTCGTCGGTGCCATTGCGGGAGTCGGGCAGGGGGCCGTAGAAGTCCTGGTGGTAGGAGGCCAGGGTGGCGCCGAGTTTGACCAGGTTGAAGTAGGCGTTCCGGCGGACCAGGGGGTCGAAGGTCCAGGAGATGCGGGTCAGTCCGTGGCCGAGTGCCCAGGTGCGCTGGTGCAGTTTGAGCGCGAGGCCGATTCCGCGTCCGCCGCGCACGCCGGTGATGTGGGAGTGCAGTGCCTGACCCGGCGGGGCCGCCAGAAACGCGACGGACGCGCCGACCAGCCGGGAGCCCTGGTAGGCGCCGGCCACATAGTTCCCGGAGTGGGCCAGCGCGAGGATCAGTTCGACGCTGAGCGGGCTCAGGTCCTGCTCGAAGTGCCAGATGTCCTGGAAGAGTCGATGGAGGTCCCGGCACTCTTCGAGGCCGTGGAGTTCGCGGACGACAAGCCCGTCACCGCTCCTGTCCCCCGTCCCGGCCCCGGCCTCATCGCATGTCCCGGCACAGGCACCGACCTCACCACACGTCCCGCCCCCGGCTCCGTTCAGCGCTGTGGCGTTCTCTTTCATGTTCATGTGCGTACTGCCTTGATCAGTTCGGCGAGGAGGGCGGCTCGTTGTGGCATGTGGGATACGACGATGTGTTCGTCATCGGCGTGGGCGCCGCCGCCGACGGCTCCGAGGCCGTCCAGGGTCGGGCAGCCCACCCCGGCGGTGAGGTTGCCGTCGGAGACTCCGCCGACCGCCACGCCCCGCAGCGGTTCCATGCCGAGGCGGGCCGCCGCCTGCTGCGCGAGCGCGAACAGGGCCGCGGACGATGTGGCCTCCAGCGGTGGCCGCTCGGGGCCGCCGAGGATGTCGAGCCGGGTGCCCGGGGTACGGGTGGGCAGGGCGCGGATCAGTTCATCGACCCGTTGCTGGGCCTCGGTGCTCGGCACCCGTACGTCCACGCGGACGGTGGCCCGGGCCGGCACGGTGTTCTCCGTGGTGCCCGCCGACACGAGGGTGGGGGTGACGGTGGTGGCGCGCGGGCCGTGGGCTTCGGAGGGGTTCATCAGTGGGCCGAGCGCGTTGACGGCGAGGATCTGATGAGCCGCCTCGACGGCGGCGTTGGCCCCCTTCTCGGGTTCGAGGCCCGCGTGCGCGGCCTTGCCGCTGACGACGATCTCGTACCGGGAAGCCCCCTTGCGCGCGGTCTTGAGCGCGCCGCCGTCGGCCGAGGCTTCCAGCACGAACGCGGCGGCGCAGCCGCGCGCGGACTCCTCGATCAGCGTGCTGGAAGTGGCCGAACCCAGTTCCTCGTCCCCGGTGATCAGCACGCAGACACCGTCGGGAGCGGGCAGCGACGCCACGGCGTGGAACAGTTGCACCAGTCCGGCCTTCATGTCGAAGACTCCCGGTCCCCGCGCGATCCCGTCCGTGACCGACCAGGGGTGGGTGGCGAGCGAGCCGATCGGCCACACCGTGTCGTGGTGCCCCACCAGCAGCACCCTGGGTGTGCCGAACGTCCAGCGCAGATGGGTGACTCCGTCGACGACCAGAGTCTTCGGCGCGGCCCCGAGGAGCCGGGAACCCACCTCCGCCACGACCACCGCGCTGCGGGCGACCGCCTCCAGGTCGGCTGAGTACGACTCGCACCGGACGAGTTGTTCGAGATCGGCCAGCATCAGGGCCACTCGCCCGCTGTTTTCCATGGTCGGGGTCGTCCGCGCGCTCACCGGGGCCGCCCCAGTTCCGCGCGCAGGAGGCGGTGCACATTGCCCCCCATGATCTTGCCGATGTCGGTCTCGTCGCGGCCCCGGCGGATGAGTTCCGCCGTCACGAGGGGCAGTCCGGAGGGGCCTTCGAGGCCCGGCAGGACGGCGAGCGGGTCGATGTCCCCGTAGGCGAGGTCCTCGCAGCAGGGCGGGGTGACCTCGGTGATGACCTCGTACACGAAGTCGGGTCCGATGCCGACGTGGTCGATGCCCGCGACGGCGGCCACGTGCTCGATGTGGTCCCCCAGCCGCTCCACTGTCCGTGCCGCGGGGTCGGCGTCGAGGAAGGCGGGCAGGAAGTTGACGCAGACGATTCCGCCGGTGGCGGCGATGCCCCGGATCTGGTCGTCGGTGAGGTTGCGGTGGTGGTCGCGCAGGGCGCGGGCGGAGGAGTGGGAGGCGATGAGGGGGCGGGTGGCGAGTTCGAGGACATGTCCCACTCCGGCGGCGCCGAGGTGGGACACGTCGAAGATCATGCCGAGGCGTTCCATCTCCGCCAGGGCCCGCACCCCCGCCGCCGTCAGCCTGGAGCCGGTGGCGTCCTCGCCGCTGCCGTCCGCGAGCGGAGTACGTCCCCAGTGGGCGAGGGACGCCATGCGCACGTCCAGGCGGTGGAGGGTGTGGAACAGCTCGATGTCCGCGTCGATGCCGGGTGCGCTCTCCAGGGCCAGGACGAGCGCGATCTTCGACTCCGCGAGCGCCGCGTCGATCTCGTCGCCGTCGCGGCACAGTGTCACGGTGTCCGCGTTGCCCTCGGCCAGCACATGGGCGGCCTCGATCATGCGCAGGGTGCGGCGCAAGGCGCCTTCGGGGCGGTACGGGTCGTCGATGAAGACGGGCAGCACCTGGATGTCGACCCCGCCGGTTTGGAGCTGGGGCAGCCAGCGCTCGCGGAAGAACTCCGCCCAGCGGGCCGGAGGCCGGGCGGTCACCGCTTCCAGCAGGTCGTTGTGGGTGTCGGCGACAACGGCTCGGTGGTGGAGGTCGGCGGTCACTTCACAGCCTTCCGGTGTGTGGTGGCTTGGCACCCGGGGTCAGAGACGGGGCCCGGCGGTACCGGGGTCCTTCGCGGCCCGGTCGCCCAGGAGATAGCGCAGGCCATTGGCGAAGGCGCGTCGCCAGCCGGCGTGTTCATGGGCGCCGGGGAACTCGTCGTACGCGACGTCGTAGCCCTTGGCGGTCAGCACGCTGCGCAGATGGCGGTTGGCTGCCAGCAGGGTGATGCCGAAGGGCAGTGGCTGGTTCTCCAGTGTTCCGGCGCTCACCCAGTAGCGGGTGGGGGTCACGGGGTCGGCGGCGATCTGCCGGGTGAGCCACTCGGGTTCAGCGTCGCGGCCCATGGAGTGCGTGCTTTCGTCGCCGCCGAAGCCGTCCTTCTGGCCCCACCAATGGGAGCCGGAGAGGGAGAGCACCCTGCCGATGGCATCGGGCCTGCTGTGAGCGAGCCAGACGGAGCCGAGGCCGCCGTAGCTGGCGCCGGTGGCGACCGTACGGGACGGGTCCTCGCCGGCGCCGTACTCGGCGCGCAGCCAGGGCAGGAGTTCATCGGCGTACTGGGTCACGAGATCGGGGTTGCAGCACATCTCCACCATGCGTGACATGGGGTTCTTGTTGTGGACGAAGGCGGCGACGGTCGGCGGGATCGCTCCGGCCTCGATGAGGTTGTCGAGGATGACCGGGTAGTTCTCCACCTGGTACTCGCCGTCGAGGAGGAACACCAAGGGGTACTCGCCCCGGCCGCGCTCGTATCCGGCGGGGGTGTAGACGGTGATGATCCGCTCGTTGCCGAACACCTCGGAACGTACCCGGTGTTCGGTGAGGGTGCCGGGGGTGCGGCTGGGGCCGAACCAGGTCTCGGTGTCCGCGCCGGGCAGGGTGAGCACGGAGTCCTTGGCGTTCTGATCGAACTCGGGGCCCAGGTGGATGATGTCGGCGGTGACGCGGTCGGGGTTGAACGGGTCGTGGTGCGAACAACGGGCACGCTGGAGGGCGAATTCATGCAGCGTGTTCTCCTCCTGGACGAGTTTCATCATGTCGTCCGTCGACACCCTGGTGCTCGGGTCGTTGACGGCGAAGGTGTACAGGACCGACAGGCGGTCGTCGGTGACCGGGAGCGACAGGTACCAGACGTCGGTGCCCGCGACCCTCTCCATCTGCGCCACCCGGCCCTCGTCGTCCATGGTGAGCTGAGAGGCGACGGCGATGTGCTCGGCCGGGCCGATCCAGACGAAGGTGACGAGATGGCCGCCGTCGGGGAGCGCGTCGAGCAGCGGCCCGCCCGCCTTGGTCAGGGCGTCGGTGAGTGCGTCGAGGGCTCCGTCCTGGCCGGCCGCGACAGCGCTCAGGAGTTGGGGGGCGAGTGCGGATGCGGGTACGGACGTGGGTGTGGGTGCGGGTGTGGTCACGTTTAGCTCCTCGTGCGGTGATCGGGAGTCGGTTCACCGGAGAACCGGGAGAGGACGGTGGCCCGGTCCAGGGTGGGACAGGTGCGATGTGTGTGATTCCGGGTGCGGGGCCGGGTCAGGCGTGGATGGTGGGGGCTGGTTCGGTGGTGGGCCGGGGCGAGGTGGCCGTCCCTCGTCCGGGGACCCGCCAGGCGAGCAGGATGGCGAGCGCGGTGATGGCTCCCCCGGCCAGGAAGGTGTTGGTGTAGCTGGCGTCCGTGGGGACCGGGATCGGCGACCCTTCGGCGTAGCGGGAGATGATCGCCGCGGCGATCTGCACGCCGAGGAGTATGCCGACGGACCGGGCGATGAAGTTGATGCCGGTGGCCGCGCCGGTGTCCTTGGGCTCCACGGATTCCACCGTTCCGTTGTAGAGGGCGGTGCCGCTCATGGCCGCGCCGACGCCGAGCAGGACGACGAGCAGGATCAGGTGCCATGGCTCGCTGTGCCGGTAGGCGGCGAACACCAGGGCGGCCGTGGCGATCACGAGTCCGGCGGTGAGGACCGTACGGGAGCCCAGGCGGCGGCAGAGCAGGCCGGCCAGTGGCCCGACCAGCACGGAGACCAGAGCGGCGGGAAGCATGTACAGGCCGGTGTCGGTGATCGTCCCGCCGAGCCCGTAGCCGGACTGCTCGGGGGCGAGCACGATCTGCGGGATGGACAGCACCGACACCGCGTAGCCCAGGCCGAGCACCAGAGCGGCCAGCGTGCCGCTGAGCACCGCGGGACGCCGGAGGAACCGCACATTGACGATCGGGTTCTCGACACGGAGTTCGACCCGCACCCAGAGCGCCCCGAGGGCCGGGAACGCGGCGAACAGCCCGAGGACGAGCGGGGACGACCAGCCCCAGTCGGACACTTTCGACAGGGCGAACGTGAGACAGAACAGGGTGGCCGCGAGCAGTGCGGCGCCGGTCCAGTCGATACTGTCGGCGCTGGTGTCCGGGGACTTGCCCGCGGTGCCGTCCAGGGCCGCGCCACCCGGCGAAGGGGCGGTACGGGGCATGATCCAGTAGGCGATCAGGGTGGCCGTGCCGATGACGATGGCGGGCAGGCCGAAGATCCACCGCCAGGACAGGTTCTCGGCGATGGGCCCGGCGAGCACCACGCCTACGCCGCCGCCGAAGGAGAACAGCCCGACCAGCAGCCCGATACCGAACGAACGTTTCTGCTCGGGGAAGTTCTCCCGCACGATGACAAAGCCCAGCGGCAGGACGGCGGTACCGATGCCCTGGATCGCCAGTGCGGCGATCAGCAGCGGGAAGGACTGGGTGAGCGCGGACAGCGACGCCCCGGCCACCCCCGCGCAGCCCACGGCGAGCAGCATGCGGCGGCCGCCGTAGCGGTCGGCCAGGGAACCCACGAGCGGGACCGCCAGCGACGCGGTGATGGCGATCGAACTGAGCAGCAGGGCGCCTTCAGCCGTGGTGAGCGTCAGAGCGGCCTGGATGACGGGCAGCGCGGGAAGCAGCATGGAGTCCAGCAGCCCGGTGACGACGACGAACACGGCCGTCAGGGCGAGGACAGAGGTGCCGGACTGTGGTGACGCGACGCTGGGTGGTGTGAGTGTCTCGGACATGAGTGCTCCGGGTCTCCGAGGATGGGTGAGGGCGAGCGGCGGCGACGGTCCTGGGTGGTGCCGGTTGAGGAGCCCCGTACGAGGGTGGAGGCGGAGAAGGCCATCCGGTCGGTGATCGGCCTCGGGCCGTGGTGATCCGGTCGGTGATCAGCCCCGCGCGATGGTGATCCGGTCGGTGTGATCGGCCACGGGCTGTGGTGATCCGGTCGGTGATCAGTCGCGGGTGGCGTTGATCCAGTAGGTGATGAGGGGCGGCTGTGGTGGTCCGGTCAGCGATCAGCCCGGACCGTGGTGATCCAGTCGGTGACGAGGTCGTCGAGCACACCGAGCGGCACGGCGCCATGGCCGATGACCTCGTGGTGGAAGTCCTTGATGGCGAAGCGGTCACCGAGGGCGTGGCGGGCGCGTTCACGGTGGGCGAGGATCTCGCGGCGGCCGATCATGTAGGCGGTGGCCTGGCCGGGCCAGGCGATGTAGCGGTCGATCTCGTTGCGGACATTGGCCTTGGTGGTGGCCGTGTTGTCCCGCATGTAGGCGACGGCCTGCTTGCGGGACCAGCCGAAGTGGTGCATCCCGGTGTCCACGACCAGCCGGCAGGCGCGGACCGCGTCCAGCGACAGCATCCCGAACCGGGTGAGGTACGAGCTGTAGAGGCCCATCTCGTCGGCGAGGCGCTCGGTGTACAGGCCCCAGCCCTCCAGGTGCGCGGTCATCTGGCCGGCCGTCTTCCGGCGGAACTCGGGCAGCTGACGCAGGGTCTGGGCGACGGCGAGCTGGAGGTGATGGCCGGGGATGCTCTCGTGGAAGGCGAGCGCCTCGTACTCGTACCGGAACTTCGTCTCGGGACGGATCGTGTTGATCCAGTGGGTGCCCGGCAGCCCCGGCCCGCCGGGCGGCTGGTAGTACGCCAGCGGCGCGGTCTCGGCCGAGAGCGGGTCGACCTCGCGGGTCACGCAGTCGCCGATGTCATACGTGCGGAACCAGGCGGGCACGGCGCCCCGGGCGCGCTCCAGCGCCTCTTCGACCAGCGCGACGATCTCCTGCGCACGCGAGAACCGCAGTGACGGGTCCTCCCGCAGGGCGGCCAGCGTCTCCTCGGCGGTCCGGGTCTTCAGCACCTTGGCGCCCAGTTCGGCGAACTCCTCGCGCAGCGCGGCCACGGTCTCCAGCCCGATCCGGTGCACCTCCTCCGGGCTCAGGCCGGGCCGGGTGTGCCGGCCGACGGCATCCGCGTACGCCTCGGTCCCACCGGGGACATGGCACACTCCCGCCTCGGAGTCCGGCCGGGCGACATCGGCGAGCCTGGCCAGGCCCTCGCGGTACCGCAGGATGGACGGCCGCACCACGTCCCGGACGAGTGCGCGGCCCTTCTCCCCTTCCGGCATGTCCTGCACCGTGCGCACCATGGCGTCATCGTCGAGATCGATGGCGAGGTGGCCGTCCAGTTGGGCCAGCGCGCTGTCCACACCGCTGCGCAGGGGGCGGCGGCCCTGCGCTGCCGCCTCCTGGTGGCACCGGAGCGTGCCGTCGAAGAATCCGGGGAGCGCGGCGAGCCGCTCCAGGTAGTCCGGCGCGCCCGCGTCGTCCACGGGGGTCATGGCGAGCGACTGGAAGACAAGATTCTGGGGGGCCGTGACACTGGCGGAGACCGCGAAGTCGGTGAGCCCGTGCTCGATCTCGCTCGCACCGCAGTCGATCAGACTGCGCAGTACGCCGTAGGTGACCCGGTCCTCACCTGTCAGGTCCTCCCAGGGCACGGCGGTCAGCCGCTTCCCCAGATCGATCAGACCGGACCGATGCCTTTCGGCAGCCTCCGGCGACGGGTCGGGCACCTCATGGCTGTGACCGGCGACCCCCATGAGGGGTGCGGCGAACGGGTCGAACGCCATCTCGGCGGCGAAGTACTCGGCGGCCAGATCGGAGAGTTCCGCCTGAGGGTCCTGCTCGGCCATGTGTTGCTCCCTGTGTCGGCAGTGCGACGGCAGTGTGATGTCGGGATTGCGATGTCGGGATTGCGATGCAGCGAGTATTCGATCCCACTCGCTGCAGTGTCAATACACTGCGCCATTCAGTTCTGGATGAATGACGGCTAGGGGATACACTTCCGACATGACTCGGGACCAACAGGCGCAGCTGCGGTTCGCCGACGTGGTGGCCACACTGCTCGGAGCCGACGTGCCGCCCATGGCGGGCAGGATGGTCGGAATACTCCTCATCGCGGAGGAGCCCCGGCTGGCCACCAAACAGCTCGCGGCGCGCATGGAAGCCAGCCCGGTGACCGTCTCCAGCATGGGAAGACTGCTGCGCCGGCTGAACATGGTCGAACGGACGGTGTCCCCCGAGACCCGGCAGGACGAGTTCAGCCTGCGCTCGGCCCACTGGCCCGACGTCTACCAGGAAAACGCACGCGAGGTGGCCCGGCTGGTGGCGATCCTCGACGAGCAACTCGCCGACGCCGGACTCCCCGACGCACCCAGGGTCCGCATTCTCGAAATGCGCAACTTCCACGCCTTTCTCCTGGCCAACATCCCCGAACTGCTCGACCGGTTCGCCCGGTGGCGTGCCGAGCACGGCCCGCTCGCCGTGTTCCCCGCGACCGACGACACCCCCTCGGCGGCAGAGCCTCAAAGCGGACAGGACGCCGGGCGCCCCCGCCCCGAGCGATGACGGAGAGCGAAGATCCGCAGCAGGTGGGTCCCGACCACGCCTCCGCGATGACCGAGGCGGTCTGGCGCGGCGGATGGTACCGACAGTACCGTGGGTACCATGACCAAAGCCATGAACCTGCGCTTCCCTGACCCGGCTCAGCGTGCCGCGATCGAGTCCGCCGCGAGGCAGGAGGGTGTCAGCCTCCAGGAGTACATCCTCTCCGCGGCCTACGACCGTGCGACGGCCGTGGAGAAGCACTTCCTCGACGCGTTCCGGGAGTCGATGGACCGCAGCGGTGACGCTTTCGACGAGGACATCCGCCCGGCCGGGTCCGGCGCGGCGCAACGCGCCGACGACCTGGAAGCGCGTCTTGAGCTTGAGGCGCTCCAGGAGCGGGGCCACGCCGCGTGACCGAGAACAATCCCGCCCACCCCCTTGACGTGGCATTTCTTCTGCATGCCGCCGAGTTGCTGCCGGGTGATCCCCAAGTGGACGACTACGGTCCGCTGTATGCGGCGGTCGCGCGGGTGAACGCCCGCGCGATGGAGCGTGAGGTGTACGGTTCCGTCTTCCTCAGGGCAGCGGCGCTCCTCGAAACGCTGGCGCGGCTGCCGTGCCTGGAGCATTCCAACGAGCGGTTCGCATGGCACTCCACGGAGGCGTACCTGGTGTTGAACGGGTACCGACTCGACTACCCACCGAAGGAGGCGGTCGCGCTGGTACGTGACACCGCGTCCGGCGCGAAGGGCGTCGGGCTGATCGGCCGTCAACTGCGGGCATGGAGGATCACCTGAGTCGCGTAGCCCGGCAGCCGGTCGGTTCGGGTCAGCCGGTCTCGGCCTTCGCCTGAGGGCGAGAGGGGGCGGCGGTGAAGCTGGCGCCTCTTCATCGGCGAAACGACCGTCAAGACCCACCTCGGCCGCGTCCTGACCGAACTCGGCCTGAGGGACCGTATCCGCGCGGTGATCTTCGCCTACGAAAGCGGCCTGGTGAGGGCCGGTGACTGAGCGGCGACAGCAAGGGAACCTGTGGCCCCGGCCTTGGGTGAGATGCCCGCCGGGCGGGACTGGGAGGTGCTCACCCGGCGTCTGGACGCCCTGGACCTCTGCTCCCTGATCCGCGAGCGCGGCTGGGGATGGCACAGCCACCCCTATCGGCTCCGCCGCACACCGCTCCCCGGGGCGTGGAGTGTGCAGCCGATCTGGGCTGCACACTCCACGCCCCCAAGGACTCAAGCGGGCCGTGCCGTCTCCGCGACTACACGCTGGTCGGCTCCCAGACCGGCAGCCACAGGTCGTTGTCCTCGCCCTGGCTGGAACAGGTGTACTGGATCAGCGGGTTGCCCTCGCCCGTGCCGCCCTTGACGTTGAGGCACTTGCCGCTGTGGCGGGCCACGAGCTGATAGCCGTTCCCCTTCGCGACGAACCGCCACTGCTGGTGTTGGCCGGTGTCACAGGTCCACTGGATGATCTCGGTCTCGTCGGCGGTGTCACCGTTCTTCACGTCCAAGCACTTGCCGCTGTGCACGGACGCGAAGCGCACATAGCCGCCGCCCAGGTCCTCGGCGGTCCAGCGGGCGCTGCCGCCGAAGGAGAAGGCCCCCTGGACGACCGCGGCACCGTCCTCGACGGAAGCCCCCTGCACCTCGGCGAGCTGCTCGGCGTCGGAGGCCAGCCGCAGGGTCAGCTGCCGCAGCGGGGGCGGTGCCGCCTGCTGGGACGCCGCGGCACCGGCCGGGGCGGCCGGAACCGCCAGGAGGGCCGCCGTCGCCACGGACACACCTGCACCGGCCAGCCATTTGCGAGGAACGGACATACTTGACTCCTATCGGGTGAAAGGGCACACAAAGCACCGATTTCTCATCGGCCAGTGGGACCCTAGAGCCAAGCTCACCACCCAGCCATCCCCCTCAGGAGCTACGTGCCGCTCACGCCATTGACACCTGGCAGGTGGCAGGCCCGGCGGCGGCGACGCTTGTCGCGCCTTTCACGATTCCCCTCGCGCAGGCGTACGGGATTTCATGAGCGGCTGAATTCGGGTGCCGAAGTTCTCCACACCTTCAAGGAATTCATCGAAGACCAGAATGATCCCCTTGACACCGTGGACCTCGCTGATCTGGTCGAGCATCCTCGCGACGGTCTCGTACGATCCGACGAGCGTGCCCATATTGAGGTTCACGGCCCCCTCGGGCAGCGCCACGGTTTTCGCCGTCGAGGAATCGTCGGCGTCCTTGTCCCGGGCCGTCTGATCGGTCAGATACCCCAGTGCCGCGAGGTCGGCGTGGTCGTGGTAGTCCTTCCACTTCGCCTGCGCGGCGCTGTCGGTCTCCTCCGCGATGATCATGAACAGCGCGAAGGCGCCGACGTCCCGGCCGGCCGTACGCGCTTGTTCGGCGAGCGTGGCCGTGGCCGCGGAGAGGGCGAGCGGGGTGTTGACCCCGCTGCCCAGAATGAAGTTCCCGTCGGCGTACTCGGCGGCGAACCTCATCCCCGTACCGCTCTGCCCCGCGGCGAGGATGTCGATGTGCCCGTCCGCCGGGCGCGGCGACAGGACGCAGCCGTCCATCCGGTAGTACTCGCCCTGGAAATCACTGGTGCCCTCGCTCCACAACTGCCGCAGCACAGTGACGTATTCGGCGGCACGCGCGTAACGGGTGGCGAAGTGTTCGTCTCCGGGCCACAGGCCCATCTGGGCGTACTCGGCGGGCGCCCAGCCGCTGACAATGTTGACGCCGGCCCGGCCGGGGGCGACCGAGTCGATGGTCACCGCCATCCGCGCGGCCATCGCCGGGGGCAGGGCGAGGATGGGGGCGGAGGCGTACAGCCTGATCCGGTCCGTCACGGCGGCCAGCGCCGCCGTCAGGGTGAACGACTCAAGACAGTGGTCCCAGAATTCCGTCTCGCCACCGAAACCCTTGAGTTTGATCATCGATAACGCGAAGTCCAGGCCATGCTTCTCGGCCCGCTGCACGATGGCCCTGTTCAGTTCGAAGGTCGGCATGTACTGCGGAGAACTCTTCGAAATGAGCCAGCCGTTGTTCCCGATGGGGAGGAAGACCCCGATGTCCATGTCACTCCTCGGTCACCGGGGCGGGCGACGCACAGACCGTTTCCCGCCCCTGTGGCGTGTGGTCGGGAGGGTCACCGTCGTCGTACGGCCCACAGCCGGTCGCCCTCGCTGCGGGTCACCTTACTGCGGGTGTCCCCGTCGCCGGACGGGCCGTGTCAGTCGGCCATGTCGAACCGGGGCTCGCCGCTCCGGGTGCGCTTGACCTCGTAGAAGCCGGGAACCGTGGCCATGAGGTGGAAGCCGTCCCACAGCCGGCCCGCCATCTCCCCGGTGGGAGCCGGCGACACGACCGGCCCGAAGAAGCCGACCCGCTCGCCGTCGGGCGCGGCGAGCGACATCACGGGGGTGCCGATGTCGCCGCCGGCCAGGGCGACGGCCTGGGCGTGCGAGGAGCGGATCGCGTCGTCGTGGGCGGTTGACTCGGCGGCCTGGGCCAGTTCCTCGGGGAGCCCGGCATCCGCCAGGGCGGCCGTGAGGTTCCCCCAGTCGCCCTGGAGGTGGAAGCGGGTGCCCATCGCGGTGAAGAGGTCACCCAGCGCCCGCTGCCCGAACCGCTCCGCCACGGCGGCGCAGACGCGTACCGGCGCCCACATGTAGTCCTCCCACTCACCCTCGGGGTTGTCGTCCCGGTGCTCGTTGAGCACCGAGAGACTCATCACCCGCCAGTGGACGGTCACCGGACGCACCTTGGTGACCTCCACCAGCCACCGCGAGGTGATCCAGGTGTACGGGCACACGGGGTCGAACCAGAAGTCCACGCTTCGCCGTTCAGTCATGCGACCGACCCTCACACAGTGTCCGGTCCGAAGGCTAGCGCGGGGTGCGGCCCGCCGTGGGACGCCTCAGATGTGGCGCACGGCCTCGTCGTAGCTCAGGCGTGGCAGCCGGTCGAACCACGGGTCGCTGCCGGGATGGCCGATGTTGACGACGAGGAACGAGTGCCAGTCGGCCTCGGGGAAGAACTCCGCGTCGATTCCGTCGGCGTCGAACCCGCCCAGTGGCCCGGCGGCCAGGCCGACCGCCCGGACGGCGAAGAGGAAGTAGGCGGCCTGGAGCCATCCGCTTCCCGTGCCGATCCGCCCGTGCAGCTCGGGGTCGTTCTCCAGGGCGTCGCGCAGTTCCGGGCGGAAGGGCAGCAGGCGGGGAATGTGGTGGTGGTAGGTGTTGTCGACGGCAAGGACGGCGTTGACCGGGGCGGATTTCGCCTTGGTGGTGTTTCCGGGGTCCAGGTGCGGCAGCAGCCGGTCCTTGCCGTCGGGGGTGGTGAGGTAGAGGACGCGCAGGGGCAGGGTGTTGGCCCAGGTCGGTCCCCATTTCATCAGCTCGTAGATCTCCTTGAGCTGGTGCTGGGACACGGGACGCTCGCTGAAGTTGTTGACGGTGCGTGCGTGGGTGAAGAGGGTGGCGCGGCCGTTCTCGTCGAGCCTGGAGAGAGTGATCTCTCCGTCTTCGGGCGTGGGGTTGTCGGACATGGTGATGGGGCTCCCTTTCGGAGTTCTCGGTGCCGGTCGGCTATCGCTGGATCGCCTTCACTTCCAGGAATTCCTCCAGGCCGTAGCGGCCGAGTTCACGGCCGTTGCCGGACTGCTTGTAGCCGCCGAACGGTGCCAGAGGGTTGAACGCGCCGCCGTTCACGTCCACCTGGCCGGTGCGCAGGCGCCGGGCCACCGCCAGGGCG
The DNA here is from genome assembly GCF_042790455.1 of Streptomyces sp. NPDC056734. Taxonomy (NCBI): domain Bacteria; kingdom Bacillati; phylum Actinomycetota; class Actinomycetes; order Kitasatosporales; family Streptomycetaceae; genus Streptomyces; species Streptomyces sp. NPDC056734. The sequence goes on along the minus strand of NZ_JBHTZD010000019.1, from coordinate 129,134 downwards.
TGCTCCGGCTCGCCGAACACCGCGCCGGCCAGACCGTAGATCGAGTCGTTGGCGATCCGTACCGCCTGCTCCTCGTCGGCGTACGGGATCACCGAGAGCACCGGGCCGAAGATCTCCTCCTGGGCGATCACCGCGTCCGGGGCGACGTGGCCGAACACGGTGGGGTGCACATAGGCGCCGTCCGCCATGTCCTGCACCGGGCCCGGCCCACCGAAGACCAGAGTGGCTCCGTCCGCCACACCACGCTCGATGTAGCCGTTCACCCTGCTCTGGTGGGCCGCCGAGGACATGGGGCCGACGCGGGTGCTCTCCTGGGCCGGGTCACCCAGGGTGTGCTTGGCGGCGGCCGCGGCCAGAGCCTCCACGATCTCGTCGTGCCGGGCGGCGGGCACCAGCATCCGTGTCCAGGCGGTGCACGTCTGGCCGCCGTTGGCAAAGGCGTTGGCCAGTCCCAGCTTCACGGCCTGGGCCAGATCGGCGTCGTCCAGGATGACGTTCGCGGACTTGCCGCCCAGTTCCAGCGCCACCCGTTTCACGTTCTGCGCCGCGACCACGGACACCCGCTTGCCGGCCCCGGTCGACCCGGTGAAGGACACCATGTCCACGTCCGGGTGGGCCGCGAGGGCCTCGCCGGCCACCGGACCGGTGCCGTGCACGAGGTTGAACGCCCCGGCGGGCAGTCCGGCCGCCTCGGCGATCTCGCCCAGGACGACGGCGGTCAGCGGGGCGATCTCGGACGGCTTGAGCACCACGGTGTTGCCGCCGAGCAGCGCCGGCGCGACCTTGGAGACGATCTGGTGCAGCGGGTAGTTCCAGGGGGTGATCGCCCCGACCACGCCGATCGGCTCGCGCACCACCAGGGAGTTGCCGATCTCCTCGGTCCACGGGAAGTCGGTGGCCACCGCGGCGACCCCGGCGGAGGTGGCGGCGGGTACCCCCGCCTGCACCGCGCGCGAGAAGCGGATCGGCGAGCCCATCTCGGCCGTGATGCTGGCGGCGATCTCGTCGCGGCGTGTGGTGATGCCGTCGGCGATGCGCCGCACCACGGCGATCCGTTCTTCGAGCGCCGTGGCGGACCAGCCCGCAAGTGCCGCGCGGGCCGCGGCCACCGCGGTGTCCACGTCGGCGGCCGTGCCCGCGGGTACGGTGGCGATCGCCTTGCCGGTGGCCGGGTTCACCACGTCGATGTGCTCGCCGTGGCCGTGCACCCGGCGGCCGTTGATCCAGTGCGGGGAACGCTCAGCCATGGACCCGCTCCCCCCTCTTGAGGATCGGGCCGGTGCTGACGGAGCGGCGCGACGGGCGCCGGCCGGGCGCGAGCCCGGCCGGACCGGCGCCGATGATGCCGGGAGCGGTACGCGGGGTGGTGCGCATCGTGGGGCGGTGTCCTTCCTGGAGATGATTCCCGAACACGGTCCTGAGGTCGGACCCTGAGCGGTTCTTCGGTAGGGGGTGGCCGACCGGGCAGGGGCCGTGCCGTGCGTCGGGCTACTTGCCCTCGAAGCGAGGCGTACGGCGCTCGATGAACGAGGCCGCTGCTTCGGCCGCGTCCGCCGTGGCGACGGTGAATGCCTGGCGGCCGCTTTCCACTTCGAGGTAGGTGGCGATGTCCATCGATTCGGCGTCGATCAGATTCTGTTTCATGGCGGACAGCGCGAGCGGTGCCCGCGAGGCCAGGCCCTCGGCCACCGAGCGCACTTCGGGCAGCAGCTCCGCGCCGGGATGAATGCCGGTGACCAGCCCCACCCGTTGGGCGTCGGCGGCGTCGAATCGCTCCGACAGCAGGAACAGGGACCGGGTCAGCTGCGCACCCAGGGTCCGGGTGGCGAACCAGATGCCACCGAAGTCACCCGACACGCCCGCGCCGAGGAACGCGGTGCTGAAGCGCGCCGAATCTGCCGCGTACCGAAGGTCGCAGGCGAGCGCGAGCGACAACCCGGCCCCGGCACAGGCGCCGTTGATGGCGGCGATCGTGACCTGCGGCATCGTGTACAGCAGCTGACTTGCCCGTACGAAGGTCCGCAGCCTGCGGTGCTGGCTGGTCAGGGGCGGTGCGCCATTGATCTCGTCGAGCCCGGCGGACAGGTCACCGCCGGCACAGAACGCCTTGCCGTTGCCCGTCAGGAGCACGACCCGCACCTCACGGTCGGCCGCTATGTCTTCGAGGGCGGTCAGCAGTCCATCCAGCAGCCCGGACGTCATGCTGTTCATCCGTGCCGGGCGATTCAACCGGACCGTCGCGATCGCCCCCTCCCGGCTCACCTGGACCGCGTCATTCACCACAGCCGACATCGGGACTCCGTTCGCATGCATCGATTTCAGCCGGCCGGTCATGGGTGCACCGCGTTCCCTCCGGGAGCACCTGGTGGTTCTCCGGGGGTTCCTGGCGGGTCATGTCGGCCGGGTGGCCATGATGGGCGGCGATCACAGTCCGGCGCTTGGTCGCGATGCCCAAGACCGCGGGGACGCTTTGCACGGATCGCCCAAGCCGCGTCTTCGTCACGGTGGCGCGTCACACGGGCTCGAACCACGGCTGAGCGCAGCACGCTGACAAGCGCATCACGGTGACACACGAATCGCCGTTTCGCGTAGAGCGGTGACACGAATCGGAGTCGTCTGAACCACGATTGCACGAATCGCGCAAAGATCGCCCGCAGCGCTGTCCAGGATTGTGCAAGGAGGCCAAGCCCATGCGGTCTGGCCTGTGGTGATGATACCGGAATACGAGGAGCCGACACCGAGGGAATGACCCGGGTGGGGAAACCTGGCAGCTGCCGAAAAGGATCCGGTATTCCTGGTTCGCAGGTCACTCTCTCAGAATGACGTCGTGTCTTCCATCGCATCCATAGGCGAAAGTGGTGACTCATGGCAACGATGCCCTGGGACGAGCTGGTTCAATTCTGTCGGCAGCTCGGTCAAAACCTCATAGGCAAAGAGTTGTACGTCGTGTTCTCCGACCCGGTCGATGGTCTGGACCCGGTGCTGAAGAACCTCGAACCCCATCTGGCGTATCAGATCAAGTTGCAGGACGATGGCGTGATGTTCGCCGCGGGGCCGCTCTCCAGCGAGGGGGGCACGGAGTACAACGGGCACGGCGTTTTCGTCTATCACGCGGAGTCGATCGACGACGCCACCCGGATCGCCGCGTCGGACCCGATGCACCAGGCGGGTGCCCGGACGTTCCGCGTGCTGCCCTGGCTGCTCAACGAAGGCACGCTGCGGGCGTGAGTGCGAGCCAGGACCCGAGCCGTAGCTCGCGGGTTCACTGGCTCGCGGGTTCACTGACGATCGGCCGCAGCGGCTGGTGAGGACGCCACCGTCGCCACATGGCGCCGGCCGGCCCGTCGGCCCACCCCGACCGACTCACCAGCTCACCAGCGCCAGGCGCACGACGTGGGGACCTCATGTCGGCGCGCCGCCGCTGGACGCCGGGACGCCGAGCCAGTACCGCTGCGCCCTCGGACCGATTCCCGGCGGGACCGGCCCCCGCCACCACACCTGGGTGGACCGGGCCGCCGTACGGCCGTACCCGCGAGCGCCGCCGGAACCCGGGCGCATCCCGCCCCGCACGGCGACATGCCGAGGTGTCGGCGGTGAGCGGACGTCCGCCTCTTCGTTCACGCGGACCGGCGCGGTACCGTCGGTGCCCGCCGCTTTGCCACCACCCATCACGCGCGATCACCCGCGCCGCTCCCTCGCGTCCGGCTCATCGTCGGCCCGGCCTCCTCCCGCCGACGAGCCGACCGCGATCCCCCGCGGTTTCAGCCGACAGGAGACCCATCATGTCCCAAGCCATGCCAGCCCCCGCGAGAAGCAGACCCAAGGCCGAGACACCCGCGCCTGACCTCCCCATGCGCACGATCGTGACCGGCTCACTGATCCTCCTCTTCTCCTACCTGCTCAACGCCATGGACCGGCAGGTCTTCGGCCCGCTCCTGCCCGGCATCCGCGAGGAGTACGGCTTCTCACTCGCCCAGGGCGGCACGCTCGCCACCGTCTTCACCCTGGGGATGGCCGTCGCCGGGATCCCCACCGGCTATCTCCTGGACCGCTTCAGCCGTAAGACGGTCATCCTCGTCAGCATCGTCATCTACTCGCTCGGCACCCTGGCCACGCCCCTGGCCACCGGCTTCGCCGACATGACCGTGTACCGGATCGTGTCCGGGTTCGGCGAGGGCATGCAGACGGCGGCGCTGTTCGCGGCCATCGGCGCGTTCTTCTCCCACAACCGCACCTTCGCCCTCGGCTGCGCGGGTACCGCCTACGGGCTGGGGACCTTCATCGGACCGCTCGCCGGGGTCCAGATGCAGACCTCGCTCGGTTCCTGGCGTCTCCCCTTCGTGGTACTGGGGGCGGCCGGCCTCGTCATCACGGCGATCGCCCTCTTCGCCGTCAACCGCGGCCTCACCGAGCGCGCCGACGAGCGCCCGGCCTCCATCGCGGGCCACACCCATCTGCCCGCCTCCCCCTACAACCGCGACAGCCTGGCCCTGGCACTCAGCGCCGCCATCAGCGGGGTGGCCGTCTACGGCTTCCTCGGGCTGTACCCGACGTATCTGATCAGTCATCTGGACTACACGGCCACCCAGGCGGCACTGGCCATGAGCTTCGTGGGCTTCGGTGCCCTGCTGGCGCCGCTGGCCGGATGGCTGGGCGACCGGGTCGACCAGCGCAAAGTCCTGATCTTCGCCTACGCCGCGCTCTCGGTGACCAGCCTGTTCGTCTACCAGACGGAGGTCACCCCGGGCTGGCAGTGTCTGTTCGCGTTCTTCATGGGCGTCTTCGGCCTCGGCACGCTCTACACCAATCACAACAGCGCGATCCAGCGGGCGGTACGGCCCGACCAGGTGGGGCGCAGTACGGGACTGTTCGTCACCAGCTTCTATCTCTGCGCGGCCTTCTCCGGGCTGCTGTTCGCCTCGCTCGTGGAGGCGTCCGGCTGGGGCGCGGCCGGGCTGTGGCAGGTCACCCTGCTCCCGCTGGTGGCCATCTGTGTGGTGGCCTGTGTGCGCCGGGCCGGCTTCGGGGCGAAGGCGGCGGCCGACCGGCCCACCGACTGACGAACGTCCCTCGACCGGACGCCCCTCTCCTGGGACGCCTTCACTCCCCGTGATGCCTCCCCGCGTCACTCCCCCGGCGCCTCCCCGCGTCACCCCCGGGACGACAGCCTCGCGTCATTCCCTGGACAACACCTCGCGTCGCCACCGTCGACGCCTGCCCCTATCACTCCCCGGTGGGCGGGAGCCGATTCCCCGCCCGCCGGGGTCCAGCCGTGCTCCGGAATCCCGGCGCGACGGCGCCACAGCCCTGCCGAAAGGAAGCTCACGCAGCATGAGCAGCACCGTGCATCGCCCGCGTCCCCGCCGCTCCTGCCTCGCCGTCCCGGGCAGCAATCCCCGCTTCCTGGAGAAGGCCCAGACCCTCGCCGCGGACCAGGTGTTCCTGGACCTTGAGGACGCCTGCGCCCCGGCGGTCAAGGAGAAGGCGCGGCACCTGATCGTGGACGCCCTCAACACCGGTGACTGGACCGGCAGGACGCGGGTGCTCCGGGTCAATGACTGGACCACGCACTGGACCTACCGCGATGTCGTCACCGTGGTCGAGGGCGCGGGGCAGCACCTCGACTGTGTCATGCTGCCCAAGGTCCGGGACGCCGCCCAGGTCAAGGCGCTCGATCTGCTCCTCACCCAGATCGAGCGGACCATGGGCTTCGAGCCCGGGCGGATCGGTATCGAGGTACAGATCGAGAGCGCCGAGGGCCTGGTCGCCGTGGAGGACATCGCGGCTGCCTCGCACCGCCTTGAGACCCTCGTCTTCGGCCCCGCCGACTTCATGGCCTCCATCGGCATGAGGTCACTCGTCGTGGGCGAGCAGCCGCCCGGCTACCCGGCGGACGCCTACCACCACATCCTGATGCGCATCCTGATGGCCGCGCGCGCCCACGGCCTCCAGGCCATCGACGGGCCGTACCTCCAGATCCGCGACCCGGCCGGGTTCGCCGAGGTCGCCGGCCGCTCGGCGGCCCTGGGATTCGACGGCAAGTGGGTGCTGCACCCGGACCAGATCGCCGCCGCGAACGAGATCTACTCGCCCTCGCAGGAGGATTACGACCACGCCGAGATGATTCTCGACGCATACGCCTGGCACACCTCGGGAGCCGGCGGGTTCAAGGGTTCCGCGATGCTGGGCGCCGAGATGATCGACGAGGCCAGCCGCAAGATGGCCCTCGTCGTCGTCGGCCAGGGCCGCGCGGCCGGCCTGCGGCGCACCACCGCCTTCACGCCCCCGGAGGCGTAGGAGCGCGGCGGATGGAGCGCTCGAACCACACCGTCTTCCCATGACCGCTCGGCGCGGTGCCCCAGTCGGCGGCCAGCGCGTCGACGATGATCAGCCCGCGGCCGTGCTCCCACTCCGAGCCCGGCTGGTTGGAGAGGACGATCGGCTCCGGCACGGGGGGCGTCGGGTCGGAGTCACGGACCTCGACCCTGAGGTGTTTCCCGTGCACCCGCATCCGGATGTCGACGCCGCTGTCGGCGTGCACCAGCGCGTTGGTGACCACCTCGGACGTCATCAGCGCCACGTCCTCCGTGTGCTCATCGAGGTGCCACGCGTGGAGGAGGTCCCGTACGAAGGTACGTGACGCCCTGACCGCCTGGAGATCGTGGCGCTGGACGCTCAGCCTGCCGGTGTGCCGGCCGCTGCCGGTCGGTCCGCCCTCGTACCGGGCCATCAGCAGTGCGACATCGTCGCGGCGGGCCCGGTCCTGCGGTCCCGCCGCGAGCACCAGATCGACCAGGCGTTCCGGCCGGGTGTCCCCGTGCGCGCCGAGCGACGCGAGCAGCGACTCCGGGGTGGCCGCGTCCGCGGCGGACGTCCAGCTGAGGCCGTTGGTGTGCAGCATGAGCAGGGTGGCGGGCGGCAGCGACAGCTCGGCCGACGCGTAGACGGTGTGCGGGTCGACACCCAGCGGCGGGCCGGTACGCAGGTCCGGTACCGTCACCGATCCGTCCGGGTGCCGGACCACGGGGGCCGGATGTCCTGCCGAAGCGGCGTCGAGCGTCCCGTCGCCCAGGTCCAGGGCGGCGACACAGCAGGTCGCCAGCAGGTCGGTGTCCAGCTGGGACAGCAGGCGGTCGGTCCGCCGGAGCACGGTGGCCGGGGGGTGACCCTCCATGAAGTAGGCCCGTACGGCGGTGCGCAGTTGCGCCATGACCACGGAGCTGTCGATCGAGTGACCTTCGACGTCACCGACGACCAGCCCGACCGTCGACTCGTCCCGGAGCATCACGTCGTACCAGTCTCCGCCCAGGGCGGACGCGCCCGACGGGACGTAGCGGGCGGCCAGGGCGAGGCCGGGGATGTCCCAGGCCGTCTCGGGCAGCAGCTTGTTCTGCACCCGTTCGGCCAGGCTCCGGCCGGACTGGCTCAGCCGGGCCCTGACGAGGGTGGGCCCGAGCAGATTGGCCATCATCAGCAGGACGATCTGCTCCTGGGCGGTGGGGTTGACCGGACCCTCGAACCCCAGCGCGCAGGCCCCCACGGCGAGGGAGCCGACCATGATCGGAAGATAGACCCAGCCGCCCTGCACACCGTCCTCCACGCGCCGGCCGTCCTCGGTGCCGGGGTAGGCGTTCACCAGCGCCGCCCGGTCCCGGTAGCACAGGGGCACATGCGAGCGCATCACCTCTCTGAGCGGGTCCCCGTCGTGGTGCGCGCTCGATCCGTGCAGTCGTTTGACGGCCTCCTGCGGGCAGTTGCCGTACCCGGCCACCCATACCTTTCCGTACTCCACCGAGGTCACCAGGAACGCCGCTGCGCCGAACGGCTCCATGATCCGCTCCTGCACCACCTCCATGACCTCCGTGAAACCGCCCGCCTCGTTGAGCATCGCGGCCAGTTGGTGGATGTGGTACATGAACGTCACCTCGGTGGAACCCGGGATCTCGGGCATCCCCCACCGGCTCGCCCCGGTGCCGCCGGCCGCCCGGTCGGCGGCCGTGCGGGCCGGGTGCAGGACCGGCACGATGACCGGTTTGGTCCCCGGGGACATCGGCACGCCCTGGCCGGCCATCGTCGCCAGCCGCCCGGACAGATCACGGGCGATGGCTTCCAGGCGCTCTGCGCGGCTCTCCGGCGTGGCGGCGGAGTCCTGCGTCCAGATCCCGGTGAGAGCGCCGAGACGCCGGCCGTCGTGCGTGAGCGGGGCGGCGACGACGAGGGCCAGGATGGGTACCACACCCGGGAGCTGTGCCGCACCGGCGGTCGGTCTCTGCTGGGGGGCCATCACGGGGGTGCCGCTGCGGAGGGCATTCGCCGTGGGATGGGCGTCGGTGGCCGCGATGCGCTCGGGCATGACAACGATGGCGGGCGGGAGCCCGCCCGCCATCGTCAACCGCAGTGTCTCGCCGCCCGCTTCGAGGAGATGGACGAAGACGGCCTCGGCGGCGAGTTCCCGCACGGCCGCACCGAGTGCCGTGACAAGGAACGTGTCCCGCTCGTGGACACCGCGTGCCGCGGCGGTCCACCGCCGGCCCGGCCGTCTCGGGCCAGGTCCGTCGTCAAGGTGCTGTGCCATGAGAAGCGACACCTCGCTTCGCAGCTCCGCCGTGTCCGGGCCGACCACTGACCAGTATCGCCCCTGCCCCTCTGATCAGGCAGCCCTCGCGGCGGCGAGCCACGCCGGGCATCCGTCCGGCGGGGAGGTCCACGCCTTTGACCTGCGATGTCGAGGGCGGTCCGGAGCCGCGCCCTGTGTTACCCGCGGTAAGCGGCAACCTGGCCGGCTCTTCGGTCAGGTGGCCCGTACGGCCCTCGGTCAGGCGATCCTGTCCAGCCCTCGGTCAGCCGGTCCGGTACGGCCGTCGGTCAGCCGGTCCCGTACGGCCGTCGGTCAGCCGGTCCCGTACGGCCCTCAGGCGGTCCGGAACGGCGGCGGCTCCTGGCCGGCCGCCCACTGCTCGGCGCCGACCGCGTCCCGGATGTGGTCACGGGACGCCTCGGCGAGCCGGGTGGCCCGCTTCAGATCGGGGGCGATCAGCGCACCGCCGTACTTGAGCACCCGCCCGTTGACCAGGACCGTGTCCACCTCGGCGCGGCTCGCCTGGTAGACGATCTGGTGAACGGCGTTGGTGAGCGGGACCATCGACGGGGTGTCGGCGCGCAGCATCACCAGGTCGGCCAGCTTGCCCGGGGTGATCGACCCCAGCTTCGAGCCCAGGCCGAGCGCGTCGGCACCCCCCTGGGTGGCGAAGCGGAGGACGTCCTCGGTGCGCAGATCGTTGTTGATGACGGTCTTGCCCTGGGCGTGGGCCTCCTGGTGGTCCAGGCCCCGGTCGGCGTTGAGGGTGGCGCGCATGGCGGAGAACATGTCGGCGCTCCACCAGATGCTGGTGTCGTTCGACAGCGACACCGGGATGCCGTACTCGCGCACCTTGCCGGTGGGCGGGTAGCCCTGGCCCGCGTTCAGCTCGCTCTCGGCGGAGATCGAGACGTTGCCGCCGCTGTCGGCGATCATCTGGTAGTCGCTCTCCGTGAGCGACGAGGCGTGCACATAGGTGTTGGTGGGGAGCAGGAAGCCGTTGTCCCGCAGGATCCTGATCCCGTCCTTGCCGGAGAAGTTCCAGACTCCCGCGTGCTGGGTGACCATCAGGTCGTGGTCGCGGGCGAACTCCCAGGCCGGGCGCTCCGGGAAGGCCGGGTCGTTCGGCGTCTCCCAGGCGAGTTGCAGGGTGACCAGCTGGTTGCTGGAGGAGAAGCGGGCGCGCTGGAGCCGGTCCACGTCGCCGTCGACGGCCCACTTCTGCGGGCCCGCGCTGATGTCGCCGAATGCCAGCCGGGCCCGGCCACGGGAGTCGAACAGGGCGTCGGCGGCGGCCTCGGCGTGCTCGTAGGTGTACAGCCCGTGTGACCAGTCCAGGGTGGTGGTGACCCCGCTGTTGATGGCCTCCACCATGGAGAGGTAGTTCCCGGCGTAGATGTCCTCGGGGCGCCAGAGCTGCCCCCATCCGCCTTCGAACACGAACTGGAAGTAGTTCGCGATCGTCCATTCGGCGGCGACCCCGCGCAGCACGGTCTGCCACATGTGCCGGTGGGTGTCGATCATGCCGGGCATGAGGATGCGGTTGCGGCCGTCGACGATCACGGCGTTCGAGGGCGCGGCGAGGTTCGGGCCGACCGCCTTGATGGTCGCCCCGGTGACCAGCACATCGGCGTTCTGCTGGGTGCCGAGGGCGGGGTCGCCGGTGACGACGGTCGCGCCGCGGAACAGGATCGGGCGGCCGGGGGTGAAGGTGGGGACCGGTGCGGGCGCCTCGGGCCGGGCGGTGGCGGTCGCGGCGGCACCGAGCCCCAGACCGGCCGCGCCGACACCGGCGCCGGCGGCGAGGAAGGACCGGCGGCGCAGCGGGCTTCTGGAACCGTCCGCCTGTGGTGATGCGGCGTCACTGTTCATAGCCAACTCCAAGTATTCATGGGTCACTTGAGGGGTTGTGGAAGGCTCAGGAAGTGGCGGCGGGGGGTTGATCGCCGGCGTCAGGCGTAGTGCCGGTAGATCGCCTCGGCCACGCAGGCCGGCTTGTCACTTCCGTCGACCTCCACGGTGAAGGTGAGGTGCAGCTGAACGGCGTTCCCCTTGACCTCCTCGACCGAGGCGACCGTGCCATGCAGGCGGATCTTGGCGCCGACCGGCACGGGGCTGGGGAAACGTACTTTGTCCAGGCCGTAGTTGACGCTCATCGACGTACCGCTGACCTTCAGCAGTTCCTCGAAGAGCGGGATGATCAGGGACAGCGTGAGGTAGCCGTGGGCGATGGTGCGGCCGAAGGGACCGTCCTTGGCCTTGTCCGGGTCGGTGTGGATCCACTGGTGGTCGCCGGTGGCGTCGGCGAAGGTGTTCACCCGCTCCTGGGTGATCTCCATCCAGCCGGTGCGGCCCAGGTCGGTTCCGGCGAGTGCCTTGAGGCCGTCGATGGTGTGGGCAAGGGTGGGCACGGTTGGTCCGTCCTTCTCTGGAGGGGTGAACGGGCGGGGCGGCGGCGGGGCGTCCGGGACCGGATACGGCTCGCTCGCCCCGTTGGCGGGTAGGGGGTGGAACCCGGGCCGGGCACCCGCTGTTCGCCGGTGCCCAGCCCGTCGGCGGTTCAGGCGGCGTACTCCGGGGTGATCCGGTAGATCTGCCCGGTGCGCGCGAGCGCCTCCGCGTCCCACTCTCCGCCGACGCCGTCCACCAGCCACAGCGCGATGGTCCACAGGTCGGCCAGGGCGAGCTGTTCGTCCAGCGGTTCCAGTCCGGGGACGAGTGCGGCGATGCGTACGGCGGCGGGGAAGGGGAGGCCGGAGCTGCCGACGAACACCAGCTCGTAGTGGCGGCCCGCCAGGCTGAGCAGGCCGGGCGCCCCGAACGGATCGGCCGCCAGGCCGAAGGTGGCGGACAGGAACTCCCGGAACTCCGGGTAGTGGCCGAGCTGGTGTTCCTCCAGCAGCGGCACCGACCGGTGGCCGTCCGGACGCCGCTCGACGATGAGTACCTCGGGTGCTTCAGCCATTGCCCTGCCCTTCGTTCACCCGGCCGGCGAAGTCGGCCAGGAGCTTTCCGATCTCCGCACCGGAGTCCTCCTGGAGGAAGTGCCGCCCGGTCACCAGGTGCGGACCCTCGGCGTGCGGCCAGACGTCCTTCCAGTAGCGGGTGAACTCATCGGTGGTGAATACGTCGTCCTCGCGCCCCCAGATCACCGTCGCCGGCACTCGCAGGGCACGCATCTGTGCCTCCAGCCAGCGGAACCGCTCTCTGGCGATGTCGGTGTCCCGGCCCAGCGGGATGGAGCGGGGCCAGGTCCAGGTCAGGGCGCGCTCGTCGGGATCCGCGGTCACCTCGGTGTAGCCGTCGCGGCCTTCGGCGGCGAACCGCTCCCGGTCGACCACGGACAGATACATGCCGCGTCCCGGCATCGCCCCGAGCTTGCCCATCACCAGGGGGCCCACCACCGGGGCGTGCATGAGCCGCCACGGCAGCACCCGCGAATGGAACGCCGACCAGGGCTGCACCCACGCCCAGGTGGATATCACCGCCACCGACGAGACGGCCTGGGGGCGCACGGCGAGCGCGGACAGTCCGGTGGGGCCGCCCCAGTCATGACAGACGAAGGTGGCGCCACGCAGTTCCAGCGCGTCCAGCAGCGCGACCAGATTGGCCGCGTGGTTGTCCAGGGTGTGGACGGTGTGGTCGTGCGGCTTCTCGGACAGTCCGAAGCCGATCTGGTCGGGCACCACCACACGCAGTCCGGCCGCCAGCAGCGGCGGCACCACGTCCCGCCACAGATAGCCCCACGCCGGATTGCCGTGCAGCAGCAGCACGGGAGGCGCGTCGCGCGGCCCCTCGTCGATGTAGTGCATGCGCCGCCCGTTCACCCGCACGAACCGTGACTGGAATGGGTAGCGGCTCCGAATGTCCTCGGGGAGTTCCGCGATCGTTCTTGGCATTCTCAACCTTCCGTTGTACGGCCTACCGTGTGCGGCCTGTGTCCGTTACCGACGTCAGCTGTCACGACCCACCTGCTCATCCCATCGGGCGGTCACGTACTTGGGCTGGGTGTAGAAGCGCCAGGCGGCGTTCGACAGTCCCGTGTCGCCGAAGACGGAGTCGTTCCACCCGCCGGCGCCGAAGGGCGCCACGGGCACCGGAATGGGCACGTTGACGCCGACCATTCCGGCCTGCGCGTCGCGCTGGAAGCGGCGGGCCGCCGTACCGCTCGCGGTGAAGATCGCCGCGCCGTTCCCGTACCTGTTGGTGCGGATGAGTTCGAGCGCCTCGTCCAGGGTGTTCACCCGGAGCACGATGAGCACCGGGCCGAACACTTCCTGGAGATAGATCTCGGAGGTGGGGGTGACATGGTCGAGCAGGGTGGGACCGACGAAGAAGCCGCCCTCGTGGCCGGGGACGACCTCGGTGCTGCGGTCGACCACCGGCTTCGCGCCCGCGTCGATCGCCCTGGCGACCATCGACTGGACGCGTTCCTTGGCCGCCGCGCTGATCAGCGGCCCGACCTGGGTGGCCGGATCGGAGCCCGCCCCCAGGATCATCCCTTCGGCCCGCAGGCGTACGGCCTCGACGACCTCGTCCGCTCCGTCGCCGACCAGCACGGCGGTGGTCACCGCCATGCACCGCTGTCCGGCGGCGCCGAAGGCCCCGGCGGCCAGGGCATCGGCCGTGAAGCCGACATTGGCGTCCGGCATCACCACGAGGTGATTCTTCGCCCCGCCCAGCGCCTGCACGCGAATGCCCGCCGCCGCGCCACGCCGGTAGATGCTGTGCGCGACCGGGGTCGATCCCACGAAGGAAACGGCAGTGGTGTCCGGGTGGTCGATCAGGGCCTCGACCACATCCTGTCCTCCGTGCACCACGGAGAAGACGCCGTCGGGCAGCCCTGCCGCCTTGGCCAGTTCGGCGAGGCGTACGGCCGCACCCGGGTCCTGCTCGCTCGGCTTCAGGATGAAGGTGTTGCCGGCGGCGACCGCGACCGCCATCTTCATCAGCGGAATCATCACGGGGAAGTTGAAGGGTGTGACACCGACGCAGACCCCGAGCGGCTGCAACATCGAGAAGGTGTCCAGATTGGTCGCGGTCTGCTCGCCGAACTCGCCCTTCAGCAGTCCGGGGACCCCGCACGCCAGCTCGACGACCTCGATCCCCCGGGCCATCTCCCCCCGCGCGTCGTCCACGGTCTTGCCGTGCTCGGCGCTGATCAGTTCCGCCAGCTCGTCCACATGCGCCCGCAGCTGGTCGCGGAACGCGTAGAGGACCTGTGCGCGACGCGAGACGGGGGTGTTGCGCCACTTCGGGAACGCCGCCTGCGCGGAGGCGACCGCGCGCTCGACGACCTCCGCGTCGCCCAGGAGAACTTCGCCCAGCTGGGCCCCCGTGGCCGGGTTGACCACCGGCACGGGTTTGCCGCCGGAGTACGGCTGTCCATCGATCCAATGGTGCGTCAGCAGTTCATTCATCATTGATCCTCGCTGTCGGATGCGGGCCGGCTCACGCCCGCGAGCGGAAGGGTCGGTCAGCCGGCGGTCGCACGGTCAGGTGCGAGAACCTCGTCAGCTGTGCTCTCCCGCCCCGCGGGGAAGGCGTCCCCGCGGGGCGGGAATTCCCGGGGCCCAGCTCTCTGGGCGGCGGCTGGGTACGGGTCTCAGTGACTGCCCGGCTTGGTGATGGTGTTGCGTACGACGCCGAGCTTCTCCACCTCGACCTCGACCACGTCACCCGGGCCCATCAGACGCGGCGGCTTCATCGACGCGCCGATCCCCTCGGGGGTGCCGGTGGCGATCACATCGCCCGGCAGCAGGGTGACACTCCGTGAGATATGGCTGATCACGCGGGGGAGCTTGAACACCATGTCCCGCGTGTTGCCCTGCTGGACGATCTCCCCGTTCACCCGTGTCATGAGCCTCAGGTCATGGGGGTCCAGCGTCGGATCGATCACGAGGGGGCCGAGCGGACCGCTGCTGTCCGCGTTCTTCCCCAGAGTGAACTGCGGGGTCTCCAGCTGGACCTGGCGCGCGGAGATGTCATTGAAGACCGCGTATCCCAGGACCGACTCCATGGCGGTCGCCTCGTCGACATCGTAGGTCGGCCGTCCGATGACCGCGGCCAGCTCGACCTCCCAGTCGAGCCCCTCCTCGCGAGGAGGGACGGGGATGGACGCTCCGTCGACGACCAGCGTGCTCGCCCAGCGCCCGAAGATCATGGGCACCAGCGGGCGGGCGATTCCGACCTCTTCCGCCTCCGCCGCGTGCCCCAGGTAGTTGATCGCGACGCAGAAGACGCGCGCGGTCTCGGGGACGGCCGGGAGCAGGGTGACGCCGGAGCGCTTGATCGGCTCCCCGGCCGGCGCGGCGCGCTCGGCGATCCGGAAGCCGTCCCGGTAGAACTCCCGCATGGTCGACAGCGGCACGATCGTTTCGGCGTCACCGAGCGAGCCGATCGCGCTTTCGCCCTGGCCATTCACATACCCAACGAGCTTCACTGGTTCTCCTTTTCCGGCGACAGCACTCGTCGTGTGTTCACCGACCGGCTCTCAGTTGTAGTAGGTCCAGACGGTCCCCTCGGGGAACACATCGTTGTCCTCCGGGCTGCCGGCCTTCCGGAACATCTCGTACGCGATTTCCTTGATGATCTTTCCGTCACGCATCTCGAAGAGATGCGCCACGCGCACCGACATGATGGTGCCGACCGGGTACGGCAGATTCGGCATGAAGTCGCCGACGACCTCGGCTTCCACGACCTCGTCGTGGAACACGAACTGCTCGGTCGCGAACTCCCGCAGCACCGCGGACTTGTTGAACTTCACCGTCCGGAAGATGTCCATGTAGGCGGAGCGCACCACACCGTGTTCGGTGAGGCCGACGCCTCGGCTGGGCCCCTCCCACGAGATCTCGTTCTCGTCGTACAGGGCGATGGCCTTGTCGATGGTCTCGGGAGCCTCGTTGTGGAAGTGCGCCTGAACCGCGGCCAGATTTGCCGCGATGATGTCGTCACGGCTGGCAGTGGTTTCACCCATTGCTTTTTCCTCTCCATGGCATCGGGTCCCGGTCGTGCCGAGGCACGCCGGTTCACCGACCTTTGATGGCTCACTGAAGGAATTGCGGATTCGTCCGGCTGCGTTCACGTGGCCGGTCATGTGTCCATACTCCGGATCCCCGCGGTGTCGCGCTTGGTCCCGATGCCCAAGGCAGCGGTGACGCTTTGCACGGATCGCCCAAGCGGGCCGCGCGGTGCCCGGACGGGGTCCTACGGCCGTGGCGCGGTGCTCGTACGGGGTCCTACGGCCATGGCGCGGTGCTCGGGCGGCGCCCTGCGGCCGTCCCGGGCCGGGGACGCGAAACAGCCCGTCCACCTGGGTGTTCCTGGGGACGGGCAGCTCGATGCACGCTGGTCGGCGCTCGGAAGTTCAGCTGGAGATGGCCGCGCAGTCTCTCAGCAGCAGCGCCAGCCGCAGCTCCGTCTGGCGCTCCGTGACCGGACGCTGGAGGAGTTCCTCGATGCGCCGGAGCCGATAGGCCACCGTGTTACGCGCGATGTACATGCGGTTCGCGGTCGCCTGCGGGCTGTGGTTGTCCAGATAGATGCCCAGAGTGGCACGCAGTTCGGCGGTCGAGGTGCCCGCTTCGGCGAGATCACGAAGCTCACTCTGCACAAAGCTGTCGATCTTCTGCTGATCCGGACCGAGCAGAGTCAGCAGATGCAGATCGGAGAAGTAGTGCGGCACATGGGACCGTATCCCGAAAAAATCCACGATGCGCTGCGCCGCCAACGCGTCCTTGTGTGTCTGGCGGAACCCCGTCACGTTCTTGGCGGGCGTGCCCACCACGACCCCGATACCCGGGGTCTCCGTCAGCGCGCCCCGCACCGCGAGAGGCGACCGGCTGTTCCCCCAGCCCCAGAGCACGGAGTGGCCGTCGGGCACGAGCAGCATCTGCTCGGCATGACAGGCTCGCAGCAGTCTCCGGGCGGCGCTGTGCAGTGAATCGTCGTCGAACCGCGACTCGAACCGGGTCAGGACGACGGCGACATGATGCCGTCCGCTCAGTTCATAGCGCAGTCGGCTGGAGGCGACGTCGACGTCTTCGGGATCCGACGCGAGAACGGACCGTAGGGCCTCGTCCCGATGCGCGAGAGGCGATTTGTTGTACCGCTCGTACTCCGCCTGATAGGTACGCGTCACGTCATCCGAGAGGGTGTCCAAACAGAAGAGGAGCGTGCGCGAGATCAAATGCAGATGATCCGCGAGTTCAGCCGGGGAAACAAATCCTCGGCACGCTTCCATCAGCCAGTCGCTGAGCATTGCGTGCGAGAATCTGATGGCTCCCAGAACATCCACCTGCGGGATACTCCGGTGCACCAGGTCTCGAATATGGAAAGCCGCTTCCGGTGTTACCTGCCAGTGCACGAGTTTACCGTCGAAGATCTCGACGAGCCCGGTCAGCACCGTCGATTCGGTGGCGATGCGCAGTGTGTCGAACTGTGCGGGGCCACCGCGGAACGCCGGATATTTCTCAGTGACCAGCTCGGCGAGCGTGTACGCCTTTTCAATGGCCCATTCGACCGCCTCGGCGCCGATCACATCGATGGCGTCCACCACCGACTCCGACGACACCGCGGGCTGCAAGGAGCCGTAGCTTCCGCTTCTTCCACTGCTGAGGCTGGATACCCATCGGCCTTTGACTCGCACGGTTGCACCTCAGCTGATAGGGGCGGTCATGGAGCATCCCGGCAGTTCAGCCCAGGGAAAAACACCGGCCGCCGTCACCAAGTCCGCCGGGTTCACTTGGGCGTTACCTTGCCGAAAGGAGAGACAAACAAAATCAACGTAAAGTGAAGGTAGACCGACCTGTCTGCTAGTGTCAAGACATGTCTACCGCTGTACGTCCTTCCCCCCGCCGCCGGCTGTTGGACACCGCCCACCGACTGTTTTACGCACGGGGCATCCATGAGAGCGGCATCGACCGGCTGATCGCCGAGTCCGACGTGGCCAAGGCCACCTTCTACAAGCACTTCCCGTCCAAGGACGACCTGATCGCGGCGTACCTGGACGAGCGGAGCGAGCGGATGCGGGCCCGGGTCGTCGCTGAACTGCCCGGCCGGTCGGACGACCCCATCGAGCAGGTGCTGTGTGTCTTCGACCTGCTCGCGGAGAACTTCGGGTCCCCCACCTACCGAGGCTGCGCGTTCATCAACGCGGCGGGCGAGTGTCCCTCCGTGCCCGCCGTGCTGGAAGCCGTGGCCCGCCGGCGCCGCTCGCTCAGGGAGCTGTTCGCCGGTCTCCTGGACCGGGCGGGTCTGCGGGACACCGACGATCTGGTGGCTCAGCTCTGCCTGATCTACGACGGTGCCGCGGTGTCCGCCCAGCTCAAGGACGCGGAGGGCTCGGAGGTGCACCGCTGGGCGCGATCCGCGGCGGCTGCCGTGATCGCGTCCCGGCGGACCTGACCTCGCACCTGTCCGGCGATCTCCGCCGCACCGCCGCGGCTATCCGGCGATCTCCGCGCGCACCGCCGCGGTGATCTCGTCCGCGCCGATGACGATCCGATCGACCGTGCCGGCCGTGTTGCGGAGGTCGGTCCGGACGGCCGCATCGGTGATGCCGGGCAGATTCACCTCGACGTTGATGCGGGCGGTGACGGCCGCGGCGCGGACGGCCTCGGCAGCTGCGGCCACGTCCGCGAGCACGCTGCGGTTGCCTATCGTCCTGAGTTCCCGGGCCGCCGGGAGGAGGGCGTGGGCGAGACCTATCACGGCAGTGGGCGGCTGTGCCGCGAGGGTCAGGGCGCGGGCGATCGCCGCCGAGCGCGTCCGCCGGGCTTCCGGTGTGCCCTTGGGCAGGCCGTATGCCTTCGCCACAGCGCCGAACGCCTGCGCGTCGTCCTGTGCCGACCGGAGTGCGTCCGCCCGCCATCGGTCCGTCGCGTCGATCAGCTCGGTGATCCGCTCGGCGTGCTCGGCGTATCTGTGGCCGGTCGTGTAGCGGGCGACCATGCCGAGCAGCGCGGCGGCGACGGCCGCGTGGAGCCCGGCCGCGGCGCCGCCGCCGGGAGCCGGGACTCGCGCGGCGAGCGCGCCGAGGAACTCGCCGATCGTCTCGTGCTGCACGGAGAGCTGCGTAGCGGGCTGTGTGGCGGGCCGCGTGGTGCGCTGCGTAGAGAGCTGCATGGAGAGTCCTTGTCGTTCCTGGTCACAGCGGAATCGAAGCGAAACCGGCTCGGCGCCGGGCCCCGCTGCTCGCTACACGGGAGAGGACGTCCACAGGAGCGGGTCGGACTGATTGATCGCGAAGGGCAGGAACTCCTCGATCAGGCCGCCCGTGCCCCACTGGTCGTTCTCCTCCGGCGTCGCGGGCCAGACGCGTCCGCAGTAGTCGTCCTGGTGTGTCAGCGTCTTCAGTTCCGACGTGTACTCGGCCACGTTCCCGTTCGGGTCGACGAAGTACGAGAAGGTGTTGTCGCCCGGGCCGTGGCGTCCGGGCCCCCACACCGGGCGGACGCCCTGTCGCACCAGACGGCCGGTGCCCCGCAGGTATTCGTCCAGGCCGCGCATGTCGAACGCGATGTGGTTGAACGAGGAGTGGGGTGCGCGGGTGATCGCGATGATGTGGTGGTCGCCGCCCACGCGCAGGAAGGCCATGAAGTCGCCCAGCCAGTCGATCACCTGGAACCCGAGGTGGCGTACGTAGAAGGCGATCGTCTCCTCGATCTGTGCGCTGTTGAAGACGACATGGCTGACCTTGCGGGGTACCGATTCGCCGGGTTCGAGGGCGCGGAAGGGCCGGGGGGTGAGGTCCGCGCTGACTTCGATCAACCGGCCGTCGGGGTCGAAGACGCGCAGCCCGTAGCCTCCGCCGGGGGTGTCGAGCGCGCCCGGCGCGCGGTCGAGGAACATGCCTGACGCGAGCATCGATTCGGCGATCCGGTCGACGTCCGCGCGGTCCCGCACGGCGAGCGAGGCGAGGTCGAGATGCTTCTCCTTCGCGGCGCGCAGCCTCAGGACATAGGGCTCGGGGCTGCCTTCGGCGGCGAAGAACACGACGTCGCCGTCCCGCTCGACCTCCCGCAGTCCCCAGATGCCGCCGTAGAAACCCACCGAGGCGGACAGGTCGGGCACCGCCTCGGCCACGTACCGGACATGAGTGACCGGCGAGACCGGCCATTCGGTGGCCGGCTGACGAAAGGGTGAGGTCTGGTTCATGTGTGACTTGTTCAAGTGTGTCTTACTCATGTGCGTCTTACTCATGTGCTTCTCGTTCATGTGAATCGTGTCTCCGTTCCAGGATGGGCCCCGTGGGCCGTGCCCGGCGACTTCCGTTGCCGTCGCCGTATGCGCGCCGTGTCAGACGACACGGTTGCGAAGCTGTCCCAGGCCCTCCACCTCGGCCTCCACCACATCGCCCGACGTGAGGAAGCTGTCGGTGCCCTGGCCGACTCCGCCGGGTGTTCCGGTGGCGATGATGTCGCCGGGTTCGAGGGTGGTCATGCGCGAGGCGTACTCGATCTGCTCGGCCGGGCTGAAGATCAGGTTCCCGGTGCTGCCGTTCTGCTTGATCTCCCCGTTCACCGTCAGCCGCAGCCCGAGGTCCAGGTGGTCCGGCACGAAGGCGGCGGGGACGAACACCGGTCCCATCGGGGCGAACCCGTCGTGGCTCTTGCCGCCGAACCAGTCCGAGCGCAGCCTCTCGCGGTCCGGGCGGATCAGCAGATTCCGTGCGGAGAAGTCGTTGGTCGTCATGAAACCGGCGACATGGTCCAGCGCGTTCTCCGCCGTGACCCGCCTGGCCCGGCGCCCTATGGCCACCGCGAGTTCCACCTCCCAGTCCAGCTGGGTGACTTCCGGCGGAATGGGGATGTCGTCATAGGGACCGGCCAGGCAGCTGGGCGCCTTCAGGAACAGATACGGCCGGGCGCCCTCACGCCGGCCGGTGAAATCCCGTGCCTGGTCGATGGGCGTGTCATTGAATCCGTACGTCCGTGCCGCACGCATCTCCTGGACGTGGTCCGGGTAGTTCTGGGCGGCGTGCAGCATCTTGCTGGGGCGGGGAATCGGCGGCAGGATCGCGCATCCGTCGGCGACCAGTGGATAGCGGTCGGTGTCCAGGCCACTCCCGGTGATGCGGCCCGTCAGCGCGCACAGGTGGTCGAAGGTCCGTGTCCAGTCCGCGAGCAGATCCAGGACGCCGAATCGCGGGGTGTCCGGAACCAGGTCCACGGCGGCTGCGGCGGCGGCCCCGCGCAGGTCCCAGAGCTGTCCCCCGAGCAACAGGGCGGGTAGGGGCACGTCTGACTGCCGTACGGTCATCAAGGCGAAGTCCCCGAGCAAGGGGCTGCCTTGTGTCACCTGTTGCCGAACGGGGGTCATGGGGTGCCTCCTTCATGTGGGCCCGTCGTGCCGCGACCGTTGGTGGCGGGGAGCCGGAACAACCGGCGTGCGTTGCCGTCGAGGACGAGTTCGCGTTGTTCGGGGGGCAGGTCCAAGGCGTCGATCGCGGTGAGCGTGTCACTGATGAAGGACGGGCCGCCGTCCTGGCAGAAGGGCGCGTCGGTGCCGAAGAGGGATCGGGACGGGCCGAAGAACTCGTAGCCCGCCCGGAGTCCTGGTGCCCACCCGTTGAGTGCGGTGTCGGCGTAGAAGCGCCGGTAGTGCTCGCTTGCGGGAGCCTTGAGCCCGGCGTCCACGGCGAGCGGGTTGACGCCGCCGGGGCCGGTGAATATCTGCCGGAATCCGAGGTCGAGGCGGCCCGCGAACATCGGGAGCATGGCGCCGAAGTGGTGCAGCACGATCTTGAGGTCCGGCAGGGTGTCGAAGATGCCGGAGAACACCATGCGCGCGGCGAACGCGCTGGTCTCGTAGGGCCAGCCGAAGGTGAACCACACCTCGTCCTCGGAGGCGGACTCGGCGGTGTAGTCGGCCGCGGCCGCCGTGCGGTACGGGTGGACGAGGATCGGCAGGTCGAGGCGGGCCATCGCCTCGAACACCGGCCGGAACCGCGGGTCGCTGAGTGGCCGGCCACCGGCGTTGGTGAAGATCTGGATGCCGCGTGCGCCGAGTTGCTCGTGGGCGTGGTGGAGTTCCTGGAGCGCCAGGTCCACGTCGCCCATCGGCAGCACGGCGGTGAACGCGGGGAACCGGTCCGGATGTGCCGCGCACAGCGAGGCCAGTTCCGTGTTCGCCAGCCGGGCGAGTTCGGCGGCCACCGGGGGCGGGGCGAGGGAGTCGATCGGCGGGTTGCCGAAGTTGAGGATCTGCTGGAGGTCCGGAAATGCCTCCAGTGAACGCAGCCGAGCGTCCATGTCCCACAGCTCGGGGAGCCGCTCGAACAGCCCGAGAGCCGGATGCCCGGGGGCCAGCTCACGAAAGCGTTCGAGAACCGGGCGAGGCAGGAAGTGGCTGAACGCGTCCAGCACGGGATCACCTATCTCTGAGGTCTCTGAAGTCCCTGAAAATTCCTGAAAGTCCCTCAAAAATCTCTGAAGGTCTCTGAAGGTCTCTGACGGTCTTGATAAGCCTGGACAGTCTTCTACATAATGCATAATTGATGATCGGGCCTGGTCAACGTCTGTGTCGACCAAGGTCATGTCGTCACTCGCCTCTCAGCGAGCGGTGCCGGAATCCTCCAGCCGGGACTCCAGCGCCTCGACGCGCGCGTACAGGTGCGCGGACATCGCCGCGGCGGCGGCGTCGGCGTCGCGGGCCTCCAGTGCGGCCAGGACGGCCGCGTGCTCGGCGTGCGCCTCCTCCGCGCTGCTGGCGTCGACCCCGAGGAAGGCGACGAACGACGAGGTGGCGGCCTGCTCCGCGGCGACGAGCTTCGCCAGCCTGGCATTGCCGGAAGCCTGGGCGATCAGCGCGTGGAACTCCGCGTTGAGGCGGATGAACTCCTGCTGCTCGACCCCCGGCCGGTGCATCCGGCCCATGATCT
Organism: Streptomyces sp. NPDC056734; assembly: GCF_042790455.1. Lineage (NCBI taxonomy): Bacteria > Bacillati > Actinomycetota > Actinomycetes > Kitasatosporales > Streptomycetaceae > Streptomyces > Streptomyces sp. NPDC056734. The sequence continues at coordinate 106,674 of NZ_JBHTZD010000019.1, read as the reverse complement.
CGCCCAGCGAGGCCAGCGCCTGGTCCGACAGCCGCACCGCCGCCAGTCGCGCCGCCTGCGCCTCCAGTCCCCCCCGGACCTCGTAGCCCTCCACCAGATCGCGCATGGACGGGCTGAAGACGCGCACACCGCGCCGGCCTTCCCGTTCGACCAGACCCATGCGTTCGAGCAGGTGGAACGCCTCGCGCACCGGGGTGCTGCTGACTCCGAGCCGCGCGGCCACGTCGTTCTGGCGCAGCGGTTCACCGGCCGCCAGGATGCCCTGCCTGATCTCGGAGCGCAGTTGCTCCGCCACCCGCTGGGCGATGGTCAATGTCAAAGTGTCGGTCATCGCTCACATCCTCGCGCAATACCGGCGGTGGATCATGCACCGGGGGTCGGTCGGGGCCGCTGTCAGCTGCTGAGCGGGCTGCCGGGCGCCACCGGGAAGGCCAGTGGTCGCATCGGTGCGGCGGTGGCCCCGCGCAGACGCAGACCGGCGCCGACGAACACGAACTCGTGCAGCCGGGCCGCGGCCAGATCTTCCAGGTAGGCATTCTCCATGATCGGGATGCCGCACTCCCCCAGCAGATAGGTGTGCACCGGGTGCCAGTTCTCCGGGTCCACGGAGGGCATGACCTCCAGCGCGACATTGTCCGCCCCGATGATCATGGCCCCCGCCTCGGCCAGCAGCGCCGCCGCGGCACGGTCGAGTCCGGCCTCGTTGTGGAGGTACCGGGGGCCGTCGTGCCACACGCGCATCCGCCCGGTCCGGATCAGCACGACGTCACCGACGCGGATCTGCGTGCCCTGGGCCTCGATCACTCCCGCGAGTTCCTCGGCCGTGATCCGGTGGGAGTCGGGCAGCAGGTCGACGCCCGCGGCGCCCGCGACATCGAGCAGCACTCCGCGCGCGATCACCGGGGGGTGCCGCTCGGCTCCGTTCTTGAGCCAGTGCCGGCTGCCGAGGTCCCGCGCGGCCGTACGGCCGTTCCACACCGAGCCGCCCAGTCCGAAGTGATTGAGGGCGTCGAGATGGGTCCCGGTGTGCGTGTACATCGAGATGCAGTCACCGGAGTAGGTCACCAGCTGATTCTGCTGCTCCCCCACCCCGAGCGCGTTCTCGTTCACACTGCCGGGAGGCGTGTGCGACATCCAGATCTGATACGTCGGGTCGCCCAGCCCGGCCCACGACGGCATCCCCACGTGGTAGTCGACGGACAGGTCGTAGATCACGGACGGGTCGGCGGAGGCGAGTGCCGCCCCGCGTGACTCCGCTGTCATCAGGTTCAGCATGCCGATCTCGTCGGACGGCCCGAAGGGGCTGGCACTCACCTCATGGCGACGTGCCGAACGAGCGGCGATGCTCTCACCTGCGACGATCCGCTCAGTTGCGGTCATGGTGCTCTCCTCACTCTCCCCTTCTATCGATTATGCATTATGTTTACTGCATCTGCTTGCCGTCAAGAACGGTCACGAACGGAGAGCCATGCCTGACCTTGAGTACGCGGTGTCCGAGGGGCTTGAGTACGCGGCGTCCGAAGGGCTTGAGTACGCGGTGTCCGAGGGGCTTGAGTACGCGGTGTCCGAGGGGATCGCCACCATCCGCCTCAACCGCCCGGACAAGCGCAACGCCTTCACGCTGGAGATGGTCGACGCGTGGGCGGACCGGCTCATCGACGCGCAGCACGACCCCGACGTGCGCGTCATCGTCGTGACCGGTGCCCCCGGCGCCTTCTGCGCGGGAATCGACCTGTCCTGGATCGAGGACACCGGCCAGCGCCCACTCGACCACAAGCTGACCCTCAGCGAGCACATCCACCGGGTGCCGCTCGCCCTGGAGACCGTCGACAAGCCCGTCCTCGCCGCCGTCAACGGTGTGGCCGTCGGGGCCGGCCTGGACATGGCGCTGATGTGCGACATGCGGCTCGCCTCCGCCGATGCCACGTTCGCCATGTCCTACGTCAAGGTCGGCCTGATCCCGGGCGACGGCGGCTGCTGGCTGCTGCCCCGGCTCATCGGGCTCCCCCGGGCGCTGGAGCTGCTGCTCACGGGCGACACGGTCTCCGCCGCCCGCGCCGATCAGCTCGGCATGATCAACAGCGTGCACGCGCCGGAGGACCTGATGACCGCCACGTACGCGCTGGCACGCAGACTCGCCGACGGGCCACCTCAGTTGATCCGCATGATCAAGCGGACCGCGATCCAGTCCCAGCGGCTCGACTTCCGCACGAGTCTGGAGCTGGTCTCCTCGCACATGGGGGTCATCAGAAGCACCGAGGACTCCGCCGAGGCGTATCGCGCGTTCCGCGAGAAGCGGCCCGCCCGCTATCAGGGGCGGTGAGCGCGATGAGCGACGGCAGGACCGAACCGACGGCGGCCCTGGCCGGGGTCCGGATCGCGGACTTCTCCCGGATTCTCGCGGGCCCGTTCGCCACGATGATCCTGGGCGACCTCGGCGCGCAGGTCATCAAGGTCGAGCGGCCTGGCGGGGGCGATGACACCCGCGCGTGGGGACCGCCGTACGACGCCTCCGGCACCGCCACCTACTTCCTGGCGGCGAACCGCAACAAGACAAGCGTGGTCATCGATCTCAGTACTCCGGACGGCAGGAAGCGGGCCAGGGAACTCGCCGTCGATTCCGGCATCGTGGTGGAGAACTTCCGGCCGGGAGTGATGACCCGGCTGGGCCTGGGCTATGACGAACTGCGGGCCGAGCGGGCCGATCTCATCTACTGCTCGATCAGCGCCTTCGGTTCCGGGCCGGGAGCGGCACTGCCCGGCTACGACCTCATCGTGCAGGCGACCGGCGGGCTGATGAGCATCACCGGCGACCCGTCCGGCGAGCCCCAGAAGGTCGGCGTCGCGCTGGTCGACGTACTCGCCGGGCTGTTCGCGTGCGTGGGACTGCTGTCGGCCGTACGGCACCGCGAGCGGACGGGCGAGGGGCAGCTGGTCGAGGTGAGTCTGCTGGGTTCGCTCCTCGCGGCGCTCGCCAACCAGGCGTCGGCCTTCACCGCGGCGGGAAGTGTGGCCACCCGGCTGGGCAACCAGCATCCGTCGATAGCGCCGTACGAGACCCTGCCCACCAAGGACGGTGAGATCGCCGTCGCGGTGGGCAACGACCGGCAGTTCGCCACGCTGTGCGCGGAGTTGGGCGCCCCTTCCCTGGCCCTGGACGCCCGGTACCTGACGAACACCGACCGGGTCGCCCACCGCCCGGCGCTGCGGCGGGAGCTTTCCGCGCTGCTGGCCGGCGAGGCGACCGCGCGGTGGGCCCGCAGACTGGGAGAGGCGGGTGTCCCGGCCGGGCCGGTGAACGACATCGCCGGTGCGTTCGCCCTCGCGGAGTCGCTCGGGCTCGACCCGATCGCACATGTCGGGGATGTGGCGGTGCCCAGCAACCCCATCCGGATGTCACGGACCCCACCGACGTATCGGCTGCCGCCGCCGTCGCTCCCCGGTCATGACTGAGGGGGGTGTGCGGGGAGCGGGCCGGGTGGTGCGGCGGGCACTGGGATGGTCGCTCACCATGGCCGACGTCCTGCGGCTGATACGGGCGGACGCCCATCCGGTGTGCCTGTCCGGGGACTGGGCGGGAGGGTTCGACGTCGTGGCGTCGGAGCCGGTCGCGGTGCGGACGGGGACGGGGACGGCGGAGGACGTTCTCGACGCCCCGTTTCCCGTCGGGTCCTCGGACGGCTCGGCGGTGGGGGGCTCATTCGAGGGAGGGCGGATGTGCTCGTTCGGGGGTGGGTGGATCGGGTATCTCGGGTACGCCGCCACCGGGGAGGCGCTCCCGCCTCGTCCTGGTCATCGTCTTCCCACGCTCTGGTTCGGGTTCTACGACCATGTGCTGGTACGGGATCGGGTGACGGGCGAGTGGGTCTTCGAGGCGTTGTGGTCCGAGGAGCGGGGCCGGGAGATCGAGCGGCGCTTCGCCGAACTGGTCCGGCGGGCCGAGGCGGTTCCGCCGGCCCGCGCCTACACGTTCTCGCCGTTCCGACTGCTTCCCGGGGGTGACGAGCACCGGGAAGCGGTGCGCGGGGCGGTGGAGTACATCCACCAGGGGGACATCTTCCAGGCCAACATCTGCCTGCGGGCCGAAGCGGGATTCGCCGGTGATCCGCTGGACGCCTTCTGCCTCGCGGCCGACGGACTCCGCCCGCCCTACGCCGCCTTCATCGGTGTCAGCGACCCGGGCGATACAGGGTTTTCGGGTGATACGGGCGATACTGGGACGGCTGGGCGGAGCGGGAGTGCGGGGGTCCGCGCCGCCGTCGCGTCGCTCTCGCCCGAGCTGTTCCTGCGACGCGAGGCGGGTGCCGGGCGCGCGGTGGTCGCCAAGCCCGTGAAAGGCACGGCGCCACGGTCCGGTGACGCGGCCGAGGCCGCTGCTCAGCGGGCCGGGCTGCTGGCCTCGGCGAAGAACCGGGCCGAGAATGTGATGATCGTGGATCTCCTGCGCAATGACCTCGCCCGGGTCTGTGTCCCCGGCAGCGTCACGGTCCCCGTCCTGCTCGGCGCCGAACCGCACCCCGGGGTCTGGCACCTGGTCTCGACGGTCGAGGGGGTACTCGCGCCGGGCAGGTCCGACGGCGACCTGATCCGGGCCACGTTCCCCCCGGGCTCGGTGACCGGCGCCCCGAAGGTCCGCGCCCTGGAGATCATCGACGAACTGGAGAGCACGGCCCGCGAGGTGTACACCGGCGCGGTCGGATACCGCTCCCCGGTCGCGGGCCTGGAGCTGAACGTGGCGATCCGCACGTTCGAGTTCGCCGAGGGCCGGTCGTGGCTGGGCGCGGGCGGCGGCATCGTCGCCGATTCCCGTCCGGACGACGAGTTCGCCGAGGCGATCCTCAAGGCACGTCCGTTGCTGGCCGCGATCGGGGCGACCCTCGGCACCGGGTCCATCGTCCCTGACTCGCCGGGGATGGTGGCGGAGTCTGACGCGGTCGGTTCGCCGGGGATGGTGGCGGAGTCTGACGCGGTCGGTTCGCCGAGCACGGTGGCGGGGCCTGACCCCTTCGGTTCGCAGAGGATGACGGCGATGCGCCACGCCGTCGGATCGGCGGGGACGACGGCGTTTCCCGACGCTGCAACGCGTCCTCGACCCACTGCGGGGGTCCGCACCGCCCTGAGGGTGTCGGACGGCAGGGCCAGGGATCTCACGGCGCATCTTGCCCGCCTGTCGGCGAGCGTGCTGACCCTCTACGGCAAGCGTCTCCCCGCTTCCCTGCCCGGTTCCCTGCGAGAGGCCGTGGCACGTCGCCCGACCGGCCAGCTGCACATCACGGTCCGTCCGAAGGGCGGCCCGCTACAGGTCACCGTCGAGGTGCTCCCGCAGTCGGGGACCGATACCGGTCCCCCGGCCGTACGACTGCGCCCAGCCGTCGTACCCGGTGGGATAGGTGAGCACGCCTACGCGGACAGGCGGCTGCTGGCCCTGCTGACGGCCCGGCTGAACGGCGCTCCGGACGAGCAGGTGCTGATCACGGACGGGACCGGTGAACTGCTGGAGACGGACCGGGCGAACGTCTTCGCGGTCATCGACGGTGTCCTGCTCACCCCGCCCGCCGACGGCCGCCTGCTGCCGGGCGTCACCCGCGCCGCGGTGCTGAGCGCCGCTCGCGGTCACGGCGTCCGGACCGGCCTCGCATCCCTGGTCCTGGGCGACTTGGCGTATGCCACAGAGGTCTTCGTCACCGACTCACTCACCGGCGTGACTCCCGTCGCGGCGGCCGATGGCTGCCCGGTGACGTGGCAGCCGGGTCCGGTGACCGCGGCGCTGGCACGGGCCCTGGCAGCCATGGCGACCATGCCTGTCGCCCACTGCCGCGCCGCATCCCCATCGACACGCCCCTCCGTCACTCAGAGGACCTGACTCATGGACCACATCTCCCGTCTCGGTGTCGTCGGCTGCGGCCTCATGGGCTCGGGCATCGCCGAGGTCGCCGCCCGCCGCGGCCTGGACGTCCTGGTCACCGAGACCACCGACGAAGCCGCCACCGCCGGCCGCACCCGCGTCACCGCCTCCCTCGACCGGGCCCTACGCCGCGCCAAACTCACCGAGGACGAACGCGATCACGCCCTGTCCCGCCTCACCTTCACCGCGGACCTCGACGCCCTCGCCGACCGCCAGATCGTCATCGAGGCCGCCGCCGAACACCGCGACCTCAAGACCGACCTCTTCACCCGACTCGACAAAACCGTCACCGACCCACACGCGATCCTGGCCACCAACACCTCCTCCATCCCGGTCATCGACGTGGCCACCGCCACCACCCGCCCCGAACAGGTCATCGGCCTGCACTTCTTCAACCCCGTCCCCGTCCAGCCCCTCGTAGAGATCATCCCCGCCCTCACCACCAGCACCGACACCCTCACCACCGCCCACCGCTTCGCCACCGAACAACTCGGCAAACAGACCGTCCAGGCCCCCGACCGCTCCGGATTCGTCGTCAACGCCCTCCTCGTGCCCTACCTGCTCGCCGCCGTCCGCATGGTCGAATCCGCCACCGCCACCCCCGACGACATCGACCACGGCATGGAACTCGGCTGCGCCCACCCCATGGGCCCCCTCCGCCTCCTCGACCTCATCGGCCTCGACACCGCCCAGGCCATCGCCGAGTCCCTCTACGCGGAATACAAGGAGCCCCTCTACGCCCCACCCCCGCTGCTGCGCCGCATGGTCGCCGCGGGCCGGCTCGGCCGCAAGAGCGGCCAGGGCTTCCACTCGTACTGAGCCCGTTCTCCTGAAGCAGGAGAACGGGACAACACAGCGGCCCCCTCTCGGCTCTGAAAGCCAGGAGGGGGCCGCTGTGTTGGGCCGGGGGGCGCGCTATGGACGCACTGCGGACGCGCGCTGTCTACGCGGCCTGCTCGGTGACGCGCCGCTGCCAGTCGACGGTCGCCTCGACCTGGTTGAAGGAGTAGAGATGTACGCCGCTCACCTTCAGCTCCGGGTCGGTCAGCGCGTCACCCATGCCGAGCAGCAGCCGCTCCGGCTGGTAGGCGTCGCCGCGGATCAGGTTGCCGACCAAGCCTCGCTGCTTGGAGAGGTACCTGAGGGAAGAGCCCACCCCTATGCGCAGCGAGAGTTCGGCCAGTTTCCGTGTGTTCATGGGTGCGGCCAGCCCGATGTGCAGCGGCAGGGTGATGCCCGACTCACGTGTGCGGCGCAGCCAGGCGACGAGTGCGGTGGGGTCGAAGCACAGCTGGCTCACCATGTAGTGGGCGTAGGGCTGCTTGCGGCGCAGTGCCGTGAGCAGAGCCTCGTCGGCGATCTTGGGGTGGCCTTCGGGATAGCACCCGACGCCGATCGAGGTGAGGCCGTGGTCCATCCCGGAGAGCGCCTCAAGGATCTCGGCGGCTTCGCTGAACTTGCCAGCCGGCTCGTCGGCGTCGCCGCCTATGACGTACAGACGGGTGATGCCGAGGTCGGTCAGACGCCCGACGAAGTCGCGCAGCTCGGCCTCATCCGCGACCTGCCGGGCGGCCAGGTGCGGGACGACCCGGTACCCGGCCCGTGCCGCGTGCGCGCTGTGCTCAAGGGTGCGCTCCAGCCCGAACTTCGGCGAACATGTGATGGTGACGGTCGTCCCCGCCGGCACCGCCTTGACCTTCTCCTCGGCTCCCTTGAGCGGGATGACCTCGATGGCCGCGGTACGGATCAGGTCAGCCATGGCGCTGCTGACAGGGGGGTGATGGCTCATCTGCGACGGCTCCTTGCTGGCTTGCTGGCTTGCTGGCTGCTGAATTTCTGGCTTGCTGGCTTTGCTGGCTTGCTGGCTTGCTGGTGAGGGTTCAGTGCTCGCGCGTCGGCCGGTCCTGACCGGTGCAGGCGAGGTCGAGGGTGACCGGCCGGGTGGTGCCCTTGACGGTCAGCTCCCCCGGGAGCCGGTAGCTGCCGCCGCCGGCCGAATCGATGCCCGTGGAGCGGAAGGTGATCCGGGGGTAGGTGTCGGCGGCGAAGAAGTCCCCGTTGCGCGGGTGCTGGTCGCGCTGGGCCCGCTGCGTGACGAACGGGACCCGCTAGCGGAAGACGACCGTGCGCAGACCGTCGAGGAGAACGCGGTTGTCGGCGTGCCAGCCGACCGCCCGGGAGAGGGCCAGGCACTCGTTGTCGCGCCCGAGCGCGGTGACCTGCGCCGCCGACATGGAGTGGTCGATCCGGGCCACTTCCTGCTCGATGATGGGGCCTTCGTCGAGGTCGGAGGTGACGTAGTGGGCGGTCGCGCCGACGAGCTTCACCCCACGCTCGTATGCCTGGTGGTAGGGACGGGCGCCTTTGAAGCTCGGCAGCATGGAGTGGTGGATGTTGATCGCGCGCCCCTCCAACTTGCCGCAGAGATCCCCGGACAGGATCTGCATGTACCGGGCGAGGACCACCAGGTCGATGTCCAGCTCGCCCACCAGCTCCAGGAGCCGGGCCTCGGCGGCCGACTTCGTCTCACGGGTGACCGGTACGTGGTGGAACGGCACGTCGAAGTTGTCCGCCATCACTCCGAGGTCGGGGTGGTTGGACACGACCGCCGGCACCACGATGTTCAGCGCACCGATCGAGGCCCGGTAGAGCAGGTCGTTGAGACAGTGCCCGAACTTGCTCACCATGATCAGGACGCGCTGTGGCTCACCCGCGCGGGTCAGCCGCCACGACATCATCAGCCGGGAGCCGATCGGTGTGAAGTCCCGGCGCAGCTCGGCGGGATCCAGTGCGCGGCCGTCGGTGTGCTCGAACTGCACGCGCATGTAGAAGCGGGCCTGGCGTTCGTCCCGGAACTGCTGGCTCTCCGTGATCGTGCATCCGTGCCCGGCCAGAAATCCGGCCACGGCCAGCACGATCCCGGACTGCTCCGGGCAGGAGAACGTCAGCACCAGCCCGGGGTCGGGGTTCTTGGGGGAAAGGGTCACGATGCCGGCCTCTCGGGCGTCGGGGTGATGGTCTCGACCGCGTTGTGGGCGGCGCGGATGGTGTTTCTGAGGAGCCACATGTCGGTGACGGGCCCGATGCCGCCCGGCACCGGAGTGACCGCCCTGGCGCGGGTGACCACGTCGTCCCAGGCGACGTCGCCCACGATCCGCGACTCGCCGTCGCCGGCTCCGCCGACGACATTGATCCCGACGTCCAGGACCACCGCGCCGGGCCGGATGTGCTCCGCCTTGATGAGTCCCGGCACACCGGCGGCCACGATGAGGACATCCGCCCTGCGGGTGTGGGTGCCCAGCTGTCCGCCGACGCTCGCCCACTCGTCCACGGAGGTGACCGCGGCTTCCCGGGCGAAGGCCAGGGACACGGCCGGTTTGCCGACGTTGTTCGAACGGCCCACCACCACCAGTCGCGCAGCGTGGTAGAACGCCGCCCGTTCCAGCCCTGCTTGGTCCAGCCACCAGTCCAGGACATGGAAGACGGCCGCCGCGGTGGACGGCACATACCGGGGCGTGCCCAGTGCCAGCAGGCCGGCGTTCTCCGGGTGCACGGCCTCGATGTCCTTGACCGGATCGAGCGCTTTGAACACCGTCGCCTCGTCGCTGCCGGCGGGCAGCGGGCGCAGCACGAGGATCCCTGACACCTCGGGGTCCTGATTGAGTCCCGCCACAGCGTCGATCACCGCGGACGTACTCGCGCTGCCGGGCAGCACCACCTCGCGTCGGGGTATGCCGAGCGCCGCCGCGGTCCGATCGATGCGTCGCACGTACGTCGCCGCCGCGGGGTCGTCACCGACCAGCACTGTGGCCAGGCCCACCGGCACGCCTGCCGCTCGGGCACCGCCCGCCTCGTCCGCGACCTGCTCACGCAAGGCGGCAGCAATCTTCCTGCCGTCGATGACCTCAGCCGTCACCACCGCACTCCTTTCGTCACACCGTCCGCCGCCCGCCAGGCGCGCTCGGGCATGTGTGGGCATCCGGTCGTGTTCGGTCGTTTCACGCGTCGCCCGGTGGTACCGGCGACGAACCCTGAGGCTGCTGGTGATGGCGCCCCGAAGGTGCTTGCTCGCGGCGCCCTGGAGGGTGCGTGTCCTCCTGCCCCGGAGGTGCTTGTTCTGGTGCCCCGGAGGTGCTTGTTCTGGTGCCTCGGAGGTGCTTGTTCTGGTGCCTCGGCAGGGACGGGCGTGGCGCACGCATCCGTGGGCGCACATGGCTGTTGTCGTTGAGAAACCGGTGCGCCGGGCCTCCGAAGGGCCACGTCGCCGGGTCGTTCTCGATCCCCGCCGCGCGCCGATGCCACCTGACGCCCTAAACTACGTCATCAAGAAGCTATAGAACAAGCTTTTCAGTGAGATATATTTCGGTGAGACACATACGACGGGCTCGCCCGGGTCGCCATCCTCCCCGCCGCGCACCGGACGCCGCGAGCGGCGCATATCCTTCTTGCATGGCTTCCCGAGGACCCCAGGCCAAGAGCGCTTCCCCGTCCCGGACAACGGGCGGGGACCGCCCCGACCCGCGCGGGCGCGACTTCGTCGATCACATCAGCGACGCGTGGCGTGCAACGCTGCCGTCGGCCGAACACCCCGAACTCGCTCTCGGCCGACGGGCCATCCGGCTCAGCACCATCCTCCAGGACCGTCTTTCCGTGCATCTGGCCAACTGGGACCTCACACGCGGCGACTACGACGTGCTGAATGTGCTCCGGTCGAGCGGGGCACCCTACGAGCTGCGCCCCACCGATCTCAAGGCGTCCTTGCTGCTGTCCTCGGGCGGAGTGACGAACATCCTGAACCGGCTTGAGGCGGCCGGCCTGGTCGAGCGGGAGAAGGACGGCCGCGACGGCCGCAGCTCCTGGGTACGTCTGACCAAGGCCGGAGCCAAGACGGCCGAGGACGTGTTCTACAGCTGGAGCGACACGCTGGCCGACGTCTTCCGCGCGGTGCCGCCCGAGGCCGTCCAGATCGCGACGGACGCGATGAGGGAAGTACTGATCGCGCTCGGCGATCTCGGACCCTCACCGGCGGCCAGTCGCGCGACGGGCGGGGACGGTCGCGGAAACGACGCGGCGCCGGACCGTCGCCCGAAGACCGGTCGCGACAGCGGCCGATGACCACAGACCGGTCGCGACGCACGAGCGACCGATAGCCGCACCACACCCACGCAGTCGCCGCAGGCCCGGACCTGGCCTGGTCCGGCCTGCTCCGGCCTGCCCTGGCCAGGGTCACGGCCAGGAGATCACACCCACGGCGCTCACCTGCGACGACCCGCTTCACGGCCCGCCTCAACAGTCGGAAACAAGCTTTTCATCTAGCTTTTCTCTGACGCAAGATGCATAGTGGAGCCACGCGGAGGAGCGAGCAGGCTCGGCATCGCCGTTGCCGCCTCCAGGCGGGCCACTCGGCTCCGCACGCGCTTCCAGACGGCACAGAGAGTCAGACGACGAGGTTCGACTTCTCAGGAGGCACGATGCCGGTCACCCCGGTGCACGACGGCACTCCCGCACCCACGCGGACACCCCAGTTGCTGAACCAGGCCAGGGTCCGACGACGACCAGCGCCTGCTTCACGCTAGATCCAGGGCTCCCGTCGCAAGGCGGCTGAGCGGATCGGCCGCACCTCACGCCGTCGCCCGGCGTCATCGCGCGGGCCGAAGGCCGCCTCGGCCTGCCGCGCAACCGCGTCACCTCACCCGATTCGGCACCCTCGGCCGCCGTTCGGAGCCCCCAGCCGCCGTTCGGAGCCCTCAGCCCGATTCGGCACACCCGGCATGAGCCGGCACCGGCACCCCTCAACAGCAGGAGAGAGCTATGCCCACAACGACCGTGCACGAGTACTCGCCGGTCCCGGACCGTATCGTCGCCCTCCAGGCGGCGGGCGCGAAGCGCGCGGCCCTGATCGACGGCCCCGGGGAGTACGCGGACGTCAAGCCGCGCACACCCGACAACGACGGGGACACCGAGATCCTGGGCACCACCACGGTGACGCACCGGTTCGTCGACGCTCCCGGAGACTCCGAGACGGTGCGCTGGCACTATGTCGAGGCGGGTTCGGGGCCGGTGGTCGTGTTCCTGCACGGCATCCCGGAGTCGTGGTTCATGTGGCACCGCCAGATCGACGCCCTCGCGGCCACCCATCGCGTGATCGCGATCGACCTCAAGGGATACGGGCAGTCCGAGAAGGGCACCGGCGACTACCGACAGGTGGGAGTCGCCGAGCAGCTCTCCGCCATGCTGACCCAGATCGGCGTCGACCGGTTCCAGCTGGTCGCGCACGACCGGGGCTCGGTCATCGGCGACTACTTCGCGGCGGCCGAGCCCGAACGGATCGTCAGCTATCTGCGCGCGTCCCAGCACCTGTATCACCTCAACCCCATCGTCCACCCGCAGGAGCGGCTCTTCACCGACCCGGCATGGGTGCAGACGCTGGCCAAGCCGGCCCAGCTGATCCGCACGCTCTACACCCTCGGCGCACGCGACACCGCGGCGGAGAGTGACATCGTCCGGACGATTCAGGAGTTCAGCTACGAGGACGTCGCCCGCGCGGTTCCCCGGTACTTCAACTCCTCCAGCTTCCGCAAGGAGTGGATCGACCGGCGTGAGCGCCTCATGCACGCCTGGGACTTCCCGGTGCTGCTCCTCCAGGGGTACGACGACGCGTTCCAGCCGCGCGAGTTCTACGAAGACGCGCACAAATGGGTGCCCAACTCGACGGTCGAGTTCATCGACGCGGGTCACTTCTTCCACTTCGAGAATCCGGCCGACACCACCGCGGCGATCGTCCGGTTCGTCACCGACAACTCATGACCTGCGCTCATGACCTGCGCTCATGACCTCCGCACGACAGCACGAAAGGACGGATCCGGTGTGAAGTGGTTCCTTGTCGTCCGGCCGTTCACGGTATCGATCGAGGAGTACTGGCCCGAGCTGGACGAGCATCTCGTCTGGATGAAGCAGCAGCACGATCTGGGCAACATCGTCCTCTCGGGCCCCGACTCCACCCGCCTGGTCGGCCTCTACCTGATCCGTGCCCGGTCGCTGGAGGCGGCGGAGGCCATCGCCGCCAGTGACCCGTTCACACTGAGCGGGAAGGCGCGCTACGAGATCACCGAGTGGGAGATCCACCAGGCTTTCGGTGTCGGTGCCTTCGCCGCCTCGGGAATCCCGCCCATCGACACTCACGCATAGTCACCTCGCGGGCGAGCAGCGGCTCTTCCGCGCCGACCGACGCCCACGACGGCGTATGGACCGAAAGAAGCACGACATGTCCGAGGCATCACTCGAAGACAAGATCAACCAGGCGGGCGGGCCCGTCAGCATGCTGCGTTCGTCGAACGCGGGCGCCTACCCCTTCCCGATCCCCAGCGAATACACGAACTGGCGTGACGAGCAGCGTGCGTGGCACGAGACCGCCGTCCTCTTCGACCAGTCGCACCACATGACCGACCTCTATGTGCAGGGGCCGGACGCCTTGGCACTCGTCAGCCACGTCGGTGTCAACAAGTTCACGGGGTTCGGTCGCAACAAGGCCAAGCAGTTCGTGACGTGCAACCAGGCCGGTCAGATCATCTCGGACTCCATACTCTTCGGCCACGACGACGACCGGTTCAGCCTGGTGGGAAACCCCTTCGGACTGGACTGGCTGGAGTACCAGGCGAAGACCGGAGGGTATGACGTCGAGATCACCCGGGACGAGCGGACCCTCGCCAACCGGCGGGGCCGCCTCATCTTCCGCTTCCAGTTGCAGGGCCCCGCCGCCCTGGAGATCGCCGCGAAGGCATCCGGCGGTTCGCTCCCGCGGATCAAGTTCTTCAACATCGGTGAGTTCGAGATCGCGGGCCATCCGGTGCGCGCGCTCAACCACACGATGGTCGGTGTTCCCGGACATGAGAACACGGGCCTGGAGATGTGGGGCCCGATGGAGCACGGCCCGGAGGTGTGGGCGGCCCTGTGCGCGGCGGGCGAGGAGTTCGGGCTTCGGCAGGGCGGCGCCATCGCGTACTCCACCACCGCGCTCGAATCGGGTTGGTACGGCATGTATGTGCCGGCGATCTACTCCGGCGACGACACCTTGCCGTACCGCCGGCATCTCAGGGCCGCCGGCTTCGAGGGCAACGCCTCGCTGGGCGGGAGCTTCGACACCCCTGGCATCGAGGACTTCTACTACACGCCGTTCGACGTCGGCTACGCCCACATCGTCAACTTCGACCACGACTTCATCGGTCGTGACGCTCTCCTGGAGCGCCGCGATGAGCCCTCGTCCAAGAAGGTGTGGCTCCGCTGGAACGACGAGGACGTGACCCGGCTGCTGGCGGGTGGGCTGTTGCCCGACGAGGGCGCCCGTACCAGGTACCTCAGTGTCCCGTACGGCGTCTACAACACGTTCCAGTACGACACGGTGACGTCGGGAGACCGCAGGGTCGGCGTGTCGAACCGCACCGGCTACACGGTCAACGTGGGTCACTGGTTCTCGCTGGCCATCGTCGACGAGGACATCGCGAGGGACGGTGCCGACGTCGTCGTACTGTGGGGAGAGCCGGACGGCGGTGCGACCAAGGCCGATGACGCCACCCACCGCCAGACCGTGGTCCGGGCGAAGGTGAGCCTGAACTCCCCCGTCCGGCCGTGAGGCGAGGGCCTTCCCGGCGGTTGGCCTGACAGAGTGCCGAGGTGTGATCGGGCCGTCCGTTCCGTGGGCGGCCCGATGAATGGCCCACGGTGCCCCTGCTCTCTCCCCGCCCCCGGTGTGGGTCGCTGCGATGCGATCCACACCGGGGGCGCCGGTCCACCGGGGAGTTGCCCTCAGCCCGGAAGGTCGTAGTAGATACCGAACCGGTCGGCGCACAGCTCGTCGAGCCGGCCGAGGAGACGTCGGTGAGCGGGGTGGGGCCAGTACTCGGACTTGAAGTCGTCTTCACTGGTCATACGCATATAGCAGCCGTGCGTGTAGCCATGTGCGAGGCCGGAGGGATTGCGATTCGCACCGAAGGTGAAATCGAGCACGCAGTCCAGGGCTCGGGCGGTCTCGGCGAACTCGGTCAGCGCGGACGTCAGGTTCTCCTCACGTCCTTCAAGTGCGTGGAAGACAACGAAGTGTTCGAACACCATCTTCTCCTCGGGACGAGCGCCTCGCGCAGACTGCGCGGATACGACCTGTGACGCCATCCCACTATTATGCATAATGCCTAATCCAGTCAAGATCGTGATCAACGGCACCCGTCGTAGGTGTGCGACGTCGGCAGCTCGACCCGGAGAGTCAGTCCGCCGGTGGGATTCGCGGTCGCGGTGACCGTACCCCGGTGGGAGGTGGCGATGGAGCGGACGATCGCCAGGCCCAGACCGTGGCCCGAACGGTCACTGCCGACCCGGGAACATGCCCGGTAGAAGGGCTCGAAGAGACGCTCCACCACTGCGTCGTCGACCTGTGGACCGGTGTTGTCCACTTCCAGCACCGCCGTCGCCCCGACCTGGAGGACGGCGAGATGGACCGAGCCCGCTTCGGGGATGTTGTGGGTGAGCGCGTTGTCGAGGAGGTTGAGGATCAGCTGGCGCAGGAGGGTGGCATTGCCCAGGACCTCGCAGCCGGGTTCGGTGTCCATGGTGAGGCGGACTCCGCTCGCCGCCGCCTGCTCAGCTCGGGCGGCGGCGGCCCGTTCCGCGAGGCCGGCGAGGTCCACCGGGTCGGGGTCGAAGGGGGCGTGGTCCGCGGCGGCGAGGTCGAGCAGGGCCCGTACGACGCTGATGTTGCGCTCGTTGGTCTCCTGGAGCAGTGGAGCCAGTTCGGCCAGTTCCTCGCCCGTCGGGGCGTCGGCGGCGATCTGGAGGGCGGCCCGGGTGGTGGCCAGGGGGGTGAGCAGTTCGTGGGAGGCGTTGGCGGCGAACCGCTGGTGTGCGGCGAAGGACTGTTCCAGGCGGGCCAGCATGGTGTCGAAGGTGTCGGCCAGTTGCTTCAGCTCGTCCTCTGGGCCCTGGGCGCGGATACGTTCCGTCAGGTTGCCGTCGGCCGCCTTGACCGCGGCCTCGCTGATGGTGTGCAGGGGGGCGAGCAGCCGTTTGGAGAGCAGCCAGCCGGTGCCGAGGCCCAGTGCCATCACCAGGAGCACTCCGCCGGACGACACCAGCAGAACCGTGTTCCAGACGTCCTCCTTGCTGGAGATGCTGCCCAGGTGTTCGACGCTCTGGCCCTCGGCCGGGGCGAAACTCCCCGGAGGGAAGGGCTCGGTGGTCGAGGCCGGGACGGGGGACGCGGGCCGGAAGAGGCCCTCGGGGGCGATGACGGTCCGGCTGAAGTCGTACGTGGGCAGAAAGCGCATGCCGACGTAGATGCTCGCGACCATCAGCGCGGCGCACACACCGAGGGCGGCGGCAAAGCCGAGGAAGAGCCGGCCGTGGATGCTCAGCGTCCGTTCCCGTGGCCGTGTCCGTTCCCGTGTCCGTGCGCGTGTCCGTGCCGGTGCGCCTGTCCGCTGCCTTCGCGTGCGCCCGCGCGGTCCTGGGCCGGGCCGTCTCATGGGGTGCCCAGGTAGTAGCCCACGCCGATGGTGGTGTGGAGAAGCTGGGGTTCGCCCAGTTTCTTGCGCAGGGTGTGCACCACGAGGCGGACCGCGTTGGTGAAGGGGTCGGTGTGCACGTCCCAGGCTTTGTCGAGGAGGTACTCGGCGCTCAGGACTCCGCCGTCGGCGCGCATCAGCAGCTCCAGGACGGCGAGTTCCTTCGGGGTGAGGCGGACCTCGGTGTCCGCGCGGGTGACCCGGCGGCGGTGGGTGTCCAGCCGCACATCGGCGAAGGTGAGGACCGGGGCGTGGGCCATGGGACTGCGGCGGTACAGCGCCCGCAGCCTGGCGACCAGCTCGGGGAAGTCGAAGGGTTTCGCCAGGTAGTCGTCGGCGCCGAGGCCGAGGCCCTCGACCTTGTCGCCCAGCCGTGCGGCGGCGGTCAGCATGAGGATGCGGCAGTCCAGGCCCATGGCGACGATCCGGCGGCACACGTCGTCGCCGTGGACCTCGGGCAGGTCCCGGTCGAGGACCACCGCGTCGTAGTCGTAGACGGTGAGCCGCTCCAGCGCCGCCGCCCCGTCGTACACCACGTCGACCGCGATCGCCTCCCTGCGCAACCCGATCTCCAGGACCCGCGCCATGTACTGCTCATCCTCGACCACCAGCACCCGCACCCGCGACAACCTTTGCTCCTGACCGGCGTGCTTACCGGCCTTGATCAGTGTGCTTACTACACCCGTCTTACCAAACGGGACCTTTGAACCGTGTATGAGACCTGTGCTGCGGGCCGCCGCGCGCAAACCTCCCTCAAAACTCCGTCCTCCTAGCGTGAGGGCCATGAATCTGTTCAAACGAGCCTGGTGGCGGCTTCGGGGCCAGCTGGGCAAGACCGTGATGCTCGTCGGTCTGTTCTTCGTCATCTGCACGCTGGTCCTGTCAGGGTTTCTGATCCAGTCCGCCGCGGCCCGCGCCGCGGAGTCGGCCAGGAGCAGCGTGGGTGTGGTGGCCACCATGCAGCTGGATCTGAACGCCTACCTGGACGCGGGCAAGGGGACTCCGGCCGGTGACGGCGGGCAGCCCGCGATGATCGGCGCCGACGCCGATCTGCCGCGTGCCCTGGTGGACAAGATCTGCGCATCGTCGGTGCTGGCCGCGTGCAATTACACGAACGACGGCGTGGCCGCCGCCACGGACCAGGTCAAGCTTCATCAGCCGGTTCCGCCACCGGCCGGCCAGGACACGACCGCGGTGGACTTCTTCAAGGCGGACGGTGTCCGTGCGCTGAACTCGGTCGATGACTTCCGCAACGGCGACTCGAAGCTGGTCTCCGGTTCGCCGATCACACCGGACAGCGAGAGCGACATGGTCGTGATCGAGGAGCGGGTCGCCAGGGACAACGGCCTCCAGGTGGGCGACGAGATCAAGCTCAACGCCAACATCATGAGGCCCGACGGCAGCCTGACCACCAAGGAAACCGACTTCGTCGTCAGCGGCATCTACCGGAACAGCAGCGCCGACCCCAGCACCTACGTCCCACCGATGATGGCGCCCTCGAACCAGATCTACGTCACCCCGGACGGCGCGACCCGCCTGGAAGGAAGGGAACTGAGCGCTGACGGCGGGGCCGTGAAGTCGGCCACCTTCACCCTGCGCGACCCCGATGATCTGGACCGGCTCAAGGAGGACGCGGAGGCGGCCGGTGCCGATCTCAAGATCTTCCCGCTGAGCGTCAACGACAAGCAGTACCAGACCCTGGTCGGCCCGATCGGCAAGACGGCGGACTTCGCCTCCCTCACCGTGTGGCTGGTCGCGGTCGCGGGCACCGTCATCCTCGCCCTGATCATCGCCTCGAACATGCGCGAGCGCCGCAAGGAGATGGGCGTACTGCTCTCCCTGGGCGAGAAGAAGCCCAAGCTGCTCGGCCAGCACCTGGTGGAGGTGGTCGCCTGCGCGGTCCTGGCGATCGGCTTCGCCACGGCCGGCAGTCAGTTCATCGCCCAGGGCGTCGGCGACCAGCTGCTCTCCGGTCAGGTCTCCTCCGCCGGGGACGCCGCCGACGACGAGGACCCCGAGCTGCACCTCACCGACCCCACCGGTGGTGCCAACCAGGAGGACACCCCGCCGGTCGAGCCCATCGACAGCATCGACATCAAGCTGGGCGCGGCCGACATCGGCGCCGTCGGCGCCACCGGTCTGGGTATCGCGGCCCTGGCCACGATCATCCCCGGCATCCGGGTCCTGCGCCTCAACCCGCGCGACATCCTCACGAAGGGCGACTGACATGCCGGACACCCCGACCCCGATCCTGCGTCTCACCGGCCTGAGCCGCACCTACCAGTCCGGCAACAGCCGCCGCACCGTCCTCAAGGACGTCAACTACTCCTTCGAACAGGGCCGGATGTACTCGATCGTCGGCCCCTCCGGCAGCGGCAAGACCACACTCCTCTCACTCGCCAGCGGACTCGACTCACCCACCGGGGGCACCGTCCTGTTCAAGGGCGAGGACGTCGCGGAGATGGGGCTGGGCCGGTACCGCAACCGCCATGTGGCCACGGTCTTCCAGTCACTGAACCTGCTCACCTACATGACGGCCGTCCAGAACATCACCTCCGCCATGGAGATCACCGGCGTGAAGGGCGTCCACAAGAGGAAGCGCGCCGCGGAACTCCTGGGCCTGCTCGGCGTGGAGGAGTCCGACCAGCACCGCCGCACGCTCCAGCTCTCCGGCGGCCAGCAGCAGCGTGTCGCCATCGCCCGAGCCCTCGCCTGCGAAGTGGACATCCTCTTCGCCGACGAACCCACCGGCAGCCTCGACCAGGACACCGCCGACGGGATCATCGAGGTGTTCCGGAAACTGGCGCACGACGACGGCAAGAGCGTGATCCTGGTGACCCACTCACGGCAGGTCGCCGACGCCTCCGACGAGGTGATCCGCCTGAAACGCGGCAAGCTCATGGCCGTGTGAGCCGGGGCCAGATGCGAGCGTGCCGACGGTCAGGGCCAGGTGTTCCGCCACGACCGCCCGGACCGCCCGGTCCAGGCCGGGTGCGGCGGCCTGTCGGCACTCGACGACCACGGCGACGTGCTCGGTGGGCGACGAGGGCCGGGGGGAAGGCCACCGCACCACCGGCACGGACCCTGGCACCGCCTTCACCAGCCATTCAAGGCGGATCGGGTCGCTGTCGCGGCCGTTGACGACGAGTACGTCCTCCAGTCGCCCCGTGAGATGCAGCTCGCCGTCGACGAGATAGCCCCGGCCCCGCGTGCGCAGCCAGCCGTCCTCGCCGAAGGTCCGTGCGGTGGCCTCGGCGTCACCGACGTACCCCGTGGCGACCGACGGGCCACGGACCCAGATCTCCCCGACAGCGCGGTCCGGGCATCGCGCCCCCAGCGCGTCGGCCACGGTGACCTCGTGGCCCGGGAACGGCCTGCCGCAGTTCATCACCGCGTTGACCGGCTCTCCGCCGCAGCCCAGGACGCGCACCCGGGACAGATCGAGACCGGCAGTCCGCGTGGTCATGGCGGGGGTCGGCCGGCAGTCCCTCCCGCGGGTTCCGGCTCGGCGGCGACCGGCGCGACCTGGTCTTCCGGGCGCAGCCCGGCGGCGAGCAGGTGCCCGGCCGAGGCGCGGACCGCGGCGAGCAGTTCGGCACGCGATATCGCCACCCGCTTTCCGTTTGTGCGGATCGTTCAGGGCTCCGGGTGCTCCAGTGCCGCGTCTCTGGCCTGCTGTTCGTAGAGGGAGAGGAGGTCGGTGTCACGCCAGCCGCAGCCGATGGCGGCCTGGATCCGCTGGTGCACCATGGACGCGACGGGCAGCGGCACTTCGAGGCCCCGGCCCTCGGCCAGACCGAGGTCGAAGTCCTTGCGGAGCAGTTCGTTGGTGAAGGTGGGCGTCCAGTCCCGTGCCGACAGTGCGGGGGTGCGGGCGCGGAGCCAGTCCGAGGCGACGACGGTGGAGCCGAGGAACTCCAGGAAGGCCGCGCGGTCCGTGCCTCCCTTCTCGGCGAGGGTGGTCACCTCGGCCAGCGCCTGGACGAGCATGCCGAGGTAGAGATTGTGGCACAGCTTGACGAGCCGGCTCTGGTCCTCCTGCCCGGCGTGCACGACCGCCTTGGCGATGGCGGCGAGGTGGGGACGGGCCAGTTCGTAGGCGTCGGTCGGGCCCGAGGCCACGATGGTGCAGTTTCCGGCGGCCACGACCTGGGGGTTTCCGCTGACCGGGGCGGCCACGAAGGCGACGCCGCGAGCCTGGAGCGCTGCGCGTACCCGCTGTGATGCGGCCGGGGAGACGGTCGAACAGTCGACGACGGCCTTGGGGGTCTCTTCGCCGCTGAGCAGTCCGCCTTCGCCGCTCACCACGTGTTCCAGGTCGGCGTCGCCGCTGACCATGACGAAGACGATGTCGAGCGGGGCCAGATCCGCGATGCTCGCGGCGACCTCGGCGCCTTTGGCGGCCAGTGGTGCGGTCTTGGCGGCCGTTCGGTTCCAGACGGTCAGGTTCCGGCCGGCGTCGAGGAGGCGTCCGGCCATGGCGGTTCCCATGCGTCCGGTGCCGAGCCAGCCCAGTCGTTCGGTCATGTCGTGGTCCTTGTCATCGGTCGGCCGGGTTGACGGAGAAGTCGACGCCGTTCCAGTAGCGGGTGCCCGCGACGAGGAGTTCATGGGCCGGGAAGCGGGTGATGACGCGGGGGCCGTCGGCCGTGACGACGACCTCCTCCTCGATGCGCGCCGCGGACGAGCCGTCCTTGGTGGGCCAGTAGGTCTCCAGCGCGAACACCATGCCCTCCTCGATCGGTACCGGGTGCTCCAGTGAGTGGTAGCGGCTGATCAGCGGCTGCTCCCACACCGACAGGCCGACGCCGTGGCAGTACTGGAGGCCGAACGCCTCTTCTTCGCTGGCGTAGCCCAGGTCGGCGGCGCTCGGCAGGGCGCGTGCCACATCCGCGCTGGTGGCACCCGGGCGTACGGCGGCGATGGCCTCGTCGATCGCCGCGCGGGCGCGTTTGTAGGCGTCGCGCTGCTGGGCGTTGGATCCGCCGACGTTCATGGTCCGGTAGTAACACGTCCGGTAGCCGTTGAACGAGTGGATGATGTCGAAGTAGGCCGTGTCGCCGGGCCGGGTCATGCGGTCGCTGAAGACATGCGGGTGGGGGCTGCATCGTTCACCGGAAATGGCGTTGACTGCTTCGACCTCCTCCGACCCACGCTCGTACAGCACCCGGTTGACCAGGGCGACCGCGTCGTTCTCGCGGGTGCCGACGGTCAGGAACCGGTACAGCTCGTCGTAGGCGGCATCGACCATGCCGGCGGCGTGGTCGAGCAGTGCGATCTCGTCGGCGGTCTTGATGCGGCGGGCCTGTTGCATCAGTTCCTGGCCGTTGACGATGTGCAGGCCCGTACGCTCCAGGGCGCGCAGGACGGGGATCTCGACGACGTCGACGCCGACCGGCTCGCCCGCGAGTCCGTTGTCCCGCAGCAGGTCGGCTATGCGCTGGGCGTTGCCCGCTTCGACTCCGACGCTCTCCGGGATGGATCCGCGCCAGCTGGAGATGCCCGCCCGCCAGTTCTCCTCAGGGATCCAGGTGGCGTGCGCCTTGTGCTGGCGGGCCGCGGAGCCGATGTCCCACAGGATGGGGTCGTGGCCGCGCATGAGCAGTGCGCAGCGGAACAGCTTGTCGCGGGCCCAGTTCCCGATGTGCGTGGCGGTGGTGTAGCGGATGTTATTCATGTCGAACAGCACGAGCGCGCCGAGGTCCGAGGCTTCCAGGGCGGCACGGGCGCGGGCCAGCCGTTCGGTGCGCAGCCGGTCGAAGTTGACGCGCTCCTCCCAGTCGACGCCGAGAACGGCGCCGGGGGAAGCGATGGTGGATGCGGTCATGAGAGGGATCTCCTTGGGGCGCATACCGGGCGGGCAGAGGTCAGAAAGTGCAGGGGTCATGCGGTCAGGGGCGGGTCGGTCGGGCAGCTATACGGGGGCGTACTCGCCGTCTTCGGCGGCGATGGCACGTGCCCGGGGTGCGGTCCCGCCGCGGCCGAGTGCGGACCAGGCGGCGTCCAGGATGTGCTGGGTGGTGAGTCCGTACTTCTCGAACAGGTAGGGTGCGCGGCGGGCGCCCTCGGCGAAGGTGTCGGGGACGCCGATGCGGCGCAGTGGGACGCCCAGTCCCGCCTCGGCGACTGCTTCGGCGACGGCCGAGCCGAGTCCCCCGATGACGCTGTGGTTCTCGACGGTGACGATCGCGTCCACCGACCCGGCGGCACGCAGGATGCCGTCGCGGTCGAGGGGTTTGATGACCGGCACGTTCAGCACGGCTGTCGCGATGCCCGCTTCGCGCAGGGTCGCGGCGGCCTGCAAGGTGGCGGGGAGCATCATGCCGCTGGAGATCAGCAGTACTTCGTCACCGGTGCCGAGCACCTCCGCGTGCTGGAGGGAGAAGGGGCGGTCCGGCTCGAAGATGGTGGGGATCTCACCGCGTTTGAGGCGCAGGTAGACGGGGCCGGGGTGGTCGACGACGGCGGGCAGCACGGAGCGGGTCTGCTGGGCGTCGGCGACATCGATGACGGTCATGTTGGGCAGCGCCCGCATGAGGGCCACGTCGTCGATCGCCTGGTGGCTCGGGCCGCCGGGTGAGGACAGTCCCGGCATGAAGCCGACGATGCGCACGGGCAGGTTGGGGTAGGCGATGGCGTTGGCGATCTGATCGAACGGGCGCCGGGTCGCGAAGACGCCGAAGGTGTGGACGAACGGGAGGAATCCCTGGCGGGCCAGTGCTCCGGCCATGGACATCATGTTCGCCTCGGCCATCCCGGCGTGGATGAACCGCTCCGGGATCTTCTCCTGGAACAGGTCGATCTCGCACTGCTTGGTGAGGTCTCCGGACAGGCACAGTACGTCGGGCCGGGTGGCGGCCAGTTCCACCAGGGCCTGCCCGTAGGGCTTGAGGACGGTTTTGAACGGCGGCTCAAACACAGGAGTTCGCCTCCCGGCGGGCGGTGAGTTCGGCGAGAGCGGCATCGGCGAGGGCCGGCGGCAGCTTGATGAAGTGGCCGTCCGCGTCCTCCGGCAGACAGTCCAGGCCGTGAACGGTGGAGGTCCGGCAGATCAGGACGCTGGGCCGCTCGGTCTCCGACTCGGCGACGGTCAGTGCCGCGGTGACCGCGGCGGCGTCGTGTCCGTCCACCTCCGTCACCTGCCAGCCGAACGCCGCCCACTTGGCCGCCATCGGCTCCAGTGTCGTGATGGCGTCCACCGGGCCGTCGACCTGCGAGTTGTTGGCGTCCAGGAGGACGTTCAGAGCGCCCAGGCGGTGATGGGCGGCGAAGACGGCCGCCTCCCACAGTTGCCCTTCCTCCATCTCGCCGTCGCTGATCAGGGCGTAGGTGTGGGCGTCACTGCCGTGCATGCGGTCGCCCAGGGCGAATCCGGCGGCGGCCGAGAGTCCCTGCCCGAGTGAGCCGCAGGTGTAGTCGAGCAGCGGCGAGCGCTCGGTGCCGATGGCCTCCACCGGCGAGCCGTCCTGCCCGTAGGTCTCCAGTGCCGACTCGTCCAGCAGTCCCAGTTCGACCATGGCGGCGTAGGGGGCGATCACGTAGTGGCCCGGGGAGCACACCATGCGGTCCTGGCCGGGCCTGGCCCGGGCGAACATGGCGGCCACCTGTTCCGCGGCCGACAGGGCCTGGCCGAGGTAGCCGAAACCCATCGGCGCGACCATCTGCACGGCGCGCAGCCGGATGGCGGTGGCGAGCCGCTCCACGCTGCCGACCGTCCAGGACGGCTCCGGTGCTGCCCGGGTCTGTGTGGTGCCCATCGTGACCTCCGTGGGAGAAGTGGCAGTGCGGTAAGGGGCGCTACTGCGTGAGTGGCAATGTGGCAGTGGTGGCAATGTGGTCATGCGGCTTAGCCAGATAGATGGTCCGTCCGTCGCCCGCCTGTGTCAACCCATGGGGACTGGCTGGGGAGCAGGGTCGGCGACCACGGGCATCCGGCGACGACCCGGCATGCGGCAAAATGGTCAGGCCAGGTGACCGACGAGAAGGGGATCCCACTGTGGACAGGGAGACGGGGCACAACGTCACAGCGCCGGGAGGACGCCGCCGCGGGCACGAGCTGGACGTGGCGCAGTTGCAGCCTGTCCGGGTGGAGCGGCTGGCCGACGAGGTGGCCGGCCAGATCCGTCGGCTGATCATCGACCAGAACCTTCAGGCCGGTGCCCGGCTGCCCTCGGAGCGGGACCTGTCAGGACTTCTACGGACGAGCCGGCCCACCGTGAGTCAGGCCCTGCGTCACCTGGCTTTCATGGGGCTGGTGGAGATCCGCCCCGGTTCCGGGGCCTACGTGCTGCGCAATCCCGCGTCGCTGATGGCCGCGGGACTGGACCTGATGCTCGACATGGAACCGGGCGCCGCCGGCCATCTGGCGAACCTGCGCCACTGGCTGGAGACGGTCGCGACCCAGCACGTGCTGCGCGGCGGGGTCAGCGAAGAGGCGCTGGCGTCGGTCGACGAGGCCCTGGAGCACCTGGAGCGGAGCCGCACCCCTGCGGCCTGGATCGCCGCGGACACGCTGTTCCATCTCGCCGTGGTGGGAACCGCGGGCAATCCGTATCTCGCGTCGATCTTCGAGAGCGTCCACTCGTCACTGATGTCGATGACCTACTCGGAATGGATCAAGCGGGGCGAGAGTCCGCCGTGGGCGGGCGGCAGCGTCCGTGACGTGCAGTGCCTGCTGCACCGGGACATCGCGCGGGCGCTGCGCGCCCAGGATCCGCTCGCGACCGAAGCAGCTCTCGCCGCCCACCAGCAGGCGCTGGTCGATCACATGGGTGAGGCCGCGAGGGACCGCCGGTCGTGACTTCGGGTCGGGTCGCTGTAGTGGGGTGCCGCGCGGCGCCACTGGGGCATACTCCGGGGCTTGACACGTCAGCGCAGCGAGGCGCGTCGTAAGCCAACAGGCTTGGCCGGTCGTCCGCATTCGCGAAGCGGCCAGCTCCTCACCGCGCCCGCCCTCTCTTCCCGGGTCGCGCCGGGGCGGAGCACCGTCCGGCCCGCGCAGCGAAGACGCCGGTGTCGCTCGGCGGCCATCGTCCAGCACAGCCCCTCCCACCTGCGCCCTCTGCTGACCTGGCGCCCGCATGGCCCGTCCGGCGGCGCGGCAAGATCCTGGTGCTGCGCCAGCCGGACGGGGTGTCGGTGCCGGTCGCGCCGTGGAACTTCCCGGCCACGGGCGTGTGCGCGAACGGTGGCGCCTCGCGGAGTGCCGGTCGCGCCGTGGAACTTCCCGGCCACGATGGCCGCCCGGAAGACCGGCCCGGCGCCGGCACCCCGGGTGCCACCGTCTACGCCGGCCCGCCCTCCCGCTCGTACAGCTCGGCCACGCAGGCGAAGTCGCGCTCGTCCCAGCCGCGTTCACGGCACTCGGCGTACATCTGCCGGGCGAGTTCCGTGACCGGCAGCGACTGGTCGACGCTCTCTCCGGCCGCGAGCGCCAGGTCGAGGTCCTTGAGCATGAGGGCGAGAGACGCGGTCGGGCTGTAGTCCCGTTCCGCCAGTGCGGTCGCCTTCGCCGTCACGAACGGCGATCCCACCGCACTGCGCTCCACGGCGTGCAGGAACCTGCCCCGGTCGATGCCCAGCCGTTCGGCCAGCGCGACGGCCTCCACCAGTGCTGCCATGCCGACACCCACCAGCATGTTGATCGCGATCTTGACGGACCGTGCCTCATCGGCCGGGCCCAGGTAGACGTGCCCGCGCCCCACCGACTCCAGCAAGGGCGCTACCCGCTCGTACGCGGTACGCGGTCCCGAGCACAGGAAACTGATCTGCCGTGACTCGGCGGCCGGTGCGCTGCCGCTGACCGCCACGCGGAGGAACGCGCACCCCGCTTCCTCGACCAGCTGAGCGTGTCCGGCGGACGCCGTCGGCGAGACCGTGCTGAGGTCCAGCACCACGGAGCCCTTCGGCAGTCCGGCGAGCAGGCCGTCCGGCCCGCTGAGCGCCTCGGTGAGATCCTCCGCAGTCCGCACGCAGGTGAACACCACGCCGCTGACCCGTCCGACACCGGCGGCGGAGTCCGCGGCATCCACACCACGGCGTGCCGCATCGGCCACCGCCTGGGGAAAGCGGTCGAAACCGGTCACCCGGTGGCCATCGGCCCTGAGGTTGCCCGCGATCGGGGCGCCAAGCCTGCCAAGTCCGATGAAACCCAGCTCACGGCCTTGGACATCAGTCTGTTCGTTCATTCCGTCACCACTTCGTGAGGAGATGTCGGCTTCGGTCGGGCCCCGGCGCCGAGTCTCACACCGCGCTCGAACCGATGTCAACAACTGGTCATGTGGCCAAGCCGCCGCACCAGAGACGCTCCAGACGCTCAGGTTGTACCGGATGCAACACGCACTCAGGGCTTCCACCGTTCTTGCCATACCCGACCTCGCTCGTGATACTTAAAGCGGCTAAGCCAGATGACCGGATAACGGGCGAGCGGACGCGGGGACACCGCGGGCCCTCCCGCTGCCGCCCGCCCTTGAGTCCCCGGGGCATCGCCGCGGGACGGAACAAGGAGGTTCATCCATGACAGCGCTGACCCAACCGGGTCATGGCCGCACCGTCCCCCCGGGCGGCGCGAACGGGCCCAGCGCGGTGGTCCGCCAGGACTGGTCGCACGCCGCCACGCCGTGGGCGCTCGCCACACGCGCCGACGGATTCGACCGGCTCGCCCTGCTCAACCCGGACATCGGGACCACGCACACCGACCTGGGGATCGGCCGGCTGGCGCCGGGCGGCAGAATCCAACCGCATGTCAACAGCTACGAGCAGGCCCTCTACGTCCTGACCGGCGAGTTCGCCCTCCAGATCGAGGAGCGCGCCTACCTGCTGCGGCCGGGCGACTTCGCCTTCATCCCGCTCGGGGCACTGCACGCCGTCGCGAACCGCTCCTCTTCGGAGGCGCGGTGGATGGACGTCAGCAGCCCCGTGACACTGCGCCGCGAGTCCGGGCGCAGCGACACCTTCTTCCCCGCAGGCGCCCCCGACCGCACGGCTGCCGCCGCACCGCCGGACTTCGCCGATCCCACACTGCGCCTGGTCGGCCACTACGAAGGGACCGAACCCGGTCACCTCGACACGGCCGTCTCCAGCCCGGCCCAGGGTCGCGCCTCGGCCGGTATGAACACCGCGCTCCTGGCCTACAGCGGCATCAGCGTGAAGATGCTGGTCGACAAGGAACGGGGCGCCCATCTGCTGACCATGTTCATGGTCGACTACGAGGTCGGCGGCGCGGCCCAGAACCACGACCACCCCTTCGAGGAGGCGTACTTCTTCCTCAAGGGCGAGACGGACTTCGAACTCGGCGGCGAGGTCCACCACTTCCGTCCCGGCGATGTCGCCTGGGCCGGGGTCGGCACCACGCACGCCTGCTACAACACCGAGGGCGGGCGCGTGCGATGGATCGAGACCCAGGCCCCGGTACCGCCGCAGCAGCACAGCTACCGCTGGCCCGCGGACTGGGACCGCTACCAGGCCGAACACTGCTGAGGAGGCAGAGAGACATGCTCGATCACTACGTGGTGTTCCGCCCTCTCGACGGCAACGGCCCGGCCCTGTCGGACGCCCTGCGCGCCTTCTGCGCGCACATCGCCGACCTGGACTGCGTCCGGGAACTGACCTGGGGCGAGAACACCAACCCCTCGGGACTCAAGCAGGGCTACACCCATGGCTGCTTCGTCCGGCTGACCGGTGAAGAGGCCCTGCGCGGCCCGTACTGGAACCACCCGGCCCACCAGAGGCTGCTGAGCGAACTCGACCGGCTGTGCGACGACCGGTTCGCGGTGGACTACCCCTCCCACGAAGGACGGCACCCATGACATCCGGGCAGGAGGGCGCCGACGGCGGCACATCCCTGGGCATCAGCCGGGCGGGCGCCACCACATGGCTGACCCTGCGGCGCCCGCCCGGCAACAAGCTCGACCTGGAGCTGACCCGGGCGCTGCACCGCGCCCTGACCGACGCCGACGCCGACCCTGAGGTGCGTGCCATCGTGCTCACCGGGTCCGACGGCGTCTTCTGCGGCGGAGCCGACCTTCCGGCCGTTCTCGCGGCTGATGTCCTGCACGAGTTCGCGGACGCGCTGGTCGACCTGTTCGGCGTGTTCCCGGACCTGGTGACCCCGGTCATCGCGGCGGTCAACGGCGACGCGCTCGCCGGGGGCTTCGGCCTGATGTGCAGCGCGGACATCGCCATCGCCGTCCATGACGCGCGGATCGGCACGATCGAGGCGCGGTTCGGGACCTGGCCGGTGGTCGCACAGGTCGCCGCGGCACGGCGCACCCCGTTCCCCGTACTGATGGCGAACGTGCTGACCGGCGTGCCGCTGTCGGCGGAGCGGGCCGCCCACTTCGGCATCGTGCACGAGACAGTGACCCCCGCCGAACTCGACCAGCGAGCCGCTGCCCTCGCCCGGGCGGTCACCGCCGCGGGCAGCGCGACGGCGGTGGGACGCCCTGCGCTCCACCAAGCACTCAACCTGCCGTACCGCGACGCACTCCGGGCCGGGGCGGAAGCGTTCGTCACGCTTGCCGATCCCAGGAACTCCGACAACGGATAGCCACCGGCGGGCTGGTGGTGCTCGGGTTCCGGGTCATGGTGAACCCGCACTGAGCTAGTCGTCCTGTTCTTCCTCTCCCCTCCCCCATGAGGGGATCCGTGGCCTCGCACCTGACTCCCGCGACCTCCCTGTCCGGAATCGTGGCCCTCCTGTCCGCTACTGCGGTTGGCCCGCCCCCCGCCCGGCGGGAAGGTGGACACCCACACCCACAACCACACCCACCCTCGAACCCGCCCTTCCGGAAGTCTGCGTGAAACACGTGAGTTGATCAGTTGATCAGTGAAAGGCGACTACGGCACGCATGAAGCTGCAACATCACTTGGGCGGCCTGGAGAATCTCGGCCCCGTCACCTTCGACCGCCGTGTCTTCGCCGAGGACTGGGAGCGGCGGATCTTCGGCATACATGTCGCCATGATGGGCCTGAGCGCCCATCTGCGCGACGCCCTTCCGGGCTATCCCGTCGAGGACGTGCCCACCTCCTTCTCCTCCGCCTGGACCTGGGCGGATCTACGCAAGGGTGCCGAAGCCATGCACCCGTTCGCCTACTTCCAGTACCGCTACTACGAGAAATGGCTCGGCGGCATCGCCGATCACTTCCTGGCCGAGGGCTATCTCACCGCCGAGGAATTGGAGGCGCGTACGGATGCCTACCTCCGCGATCCGGACGAGGAACTGCCCGGGGGCGGGGACGTACGCGTCGACGCCCAGGTGCTGCGCTATCTGCGCGAGGGTGACTCCCCTCGCCGAGGCCCGGCCCGCTCCCCGTCATTCGCCGTCGGGGACCTGGTCACCGTCAGGGACGTACCGCCGACCGAGCACACCCGGCTGCCCGGCAATCTGCGCGGCCGGACCGGCACCGTGGAGCGGGTCTTCGAGGGCGACTACGGCTACTTCTGCTCCACGGGCGCCGACGGCATCGGCGCGCCCATGCCCGTCTACGCCGTCCGTTTCGAACCGGCCAGCGTATGGGGTGACCTCGCCGAACCGGGCGCTGTGCTCTACGGCGAGCTGTACCAGGCGTATCTGACGCCCGCCACCGGGACCGCTGCCGCCCCCGCCCGCGACCAGGAGCATCCGGAGGAACCGAAGTGACCGTGCAGTTCGACCATCCCGAGGACCGTGAGGCCCGCAACGCCGCCCGGGTGCGTGCGCTGGAGGCCCTGCTCATCGAGAAGGGGGTGATCACGGACGCCACCGTGGACAAGGTGCTCGGCTACTTCGAGACCGACATGACCCCGCTCAACGGCGCCACCATCGTGGCTCGCGCGTGGACGGACCCGGCCTTCGCGGAACGGCTCGTCACCGACACCCCGGCCGCCATCGCGGAACTCGATCTGCCCATCGGCATGGACGGGGCCGAGGGTGAGCACCTTCAGGCGGTCGCCAACACCCCCGGCGTGCACAACCTGATCATCTGCACTCTGTGCTCCTGTTTCCCCTGGCCGGTGCTCGGCCTGCCGCCCTACTGGTACAAGGACCCGACCTTCCGCGCCCGAGCCGCCCGCGAACCCCGCGCGGTACTCCGGGAGATGGGGCTGGACCTCGACCCGTCCGTCGAACTGCGGGTCTGGGACAGCAGCGGCCACTCCCGCTGGTTCGTCATCCCCCGGCGGCCCGCCGGCACCGACGGCATGACCGAGGCGGAACTCGCCGCGCTGATCACCACGGAGGCGATGATCGGCGTCGCCGAGGTCCCGTCCCCCGCCGCCGCCTGACCCACCCCGGCCCCCTCGGAAGGCAGCCCTCATGGACACGCCCGTCACCGTCCGCCCGGTCATCACCACCCCCCTGCACGAAAGCTGTGTCACCGACACCCATGCCCCCACCTTCGACGCCGACTGGCAGCGTCGGGCGTTCGGCGTCGCCGTCGCCCTCTCGGAGTTCGGCCACTATCCGTGGGACGCGTTCCAGCAACGCCTGATCGCCGCCATCGGCACCTGGGAGACCAGCCCCACGGCCG
Organism: Streptomyces sp. NPDC056734; assembly: GCF_042790455.1. Lineage (NCBI taxonomy): Bacteria > Bacillati > Actinomycetota > Actinomycetes > Kitasatosporales > Streptomycetaceae > Streptomyces > Streptomyces sp. NPDC056734. The sequence continues at coordinate 75,711 of NZ_JBHTZD010000019.1, read as the reverse complement.
AGCAGGGCGACTGGCGGTACTACGAGCACTGGCTCACCGCGCTGGAGCGTGTCCTCCTCGACCATGGCCTGATCGTTGAGAGCGACCTGCGCTGAAGGGCGAGTGCATCCTGAAATGAACAGCCCCGAATGGGCCGGCGCGATCCACGGGCGTGGACTGCGTGCGCTCGCCCGCGTGCTGGGCAGTACGTCGGTGGGGGGAGCGACCTTCGACGCCCCCGGTGTGTCCGCCTGCATCGTCCCGGCGGCGATCGACGAAAAGGGCGTGAACTTCGTCGCGCACACCGCGCGTGACGCACTCGTCCCCCGGCTTCCCCATATCGCCGGCATGTATCAGGCGGTCGGCATCCAGCAGTGGTCGGTGTATGTTCCCGAATCCGAACACACCGTCGCGAAGAGTCTTGAGGCTATGGGATATCGATCGCAGAAGCGCGCTCGGGCCATCCTCCTCGACCTGTCGGCCTTCGACCCGCGCCCGGTCGGCGATCTCGACTACTTATCGAACACGGACCTGTCGATGTTCGGCCGGATAAGCGCCGCCGCCTATGACCGCCCTGCGTTGGCGCGCGCCTTCGGCCAGAAGCCCGATACCCCGCACCTGCGGGTCTACCAGGCCCGCTTGGACGGCGCTCCGGTATGCGCGCTCCTCACCATCGACGTGGCGTCGGACCGGGGGCTGGACTGCGCCGCGTACTTCCTCGGCACGGTCCCGTCCGCGCGTGGCCGCGGTATCGCACCCCGGCTCTTCACGGCTGCCCTCCTTGAGGCGCGGTCTCGCGGTTGCGCAACGTGCTCCTGCCAGGCGTCAGCGATGGGTGCACCGCTCTGGGCCCGCATGGGATTTGAAACCGTCTTCTATTTCAACTGCTTCGCACCGGAGAAAGGGGCTCAAGCCTTGACTGGTGCGGCCGATCTGGCGGCCTGTTCGATCTTCGCGCAGTAGGCTGCACGCGCTTCCTCGTCGATCGGCTGCTCGTACTCGGCGCGCAACCCGGTCCGGCCGTCGAGGCCCTCGCGCAGGATATCGGCGTGCCCGGCATGCCGGATGGACTCGCCGAGGACATGCACCATGATGGCGAACAGGTTCGTATTGGGAGAAGGCTCCGGCCACCACGGCACATGGCCGGGGGTGTCGAGGGCAAGCTCGTTGATCGTCGCGTCCGAGTGCTCCCACGTGCGCCGGTAGAACCCGATGATCTGATCGCGGTTCTCGTCCTCGGTCGCCCACAGATCACTGCCGTCGGAGTCCTGCCACCGGGGCAGCGGCTGTGGGGAAGGGCGGTCGAAGACCTCGCCGAAGTATCTGGCCTCGACGATGGCCACGTGCTTGACCAGGCCGAGGAGGTTGGTCCCAGTCGCTGTCAAAGGCCGGCGGGCGTCGTACTCGGACAAGCCGTCGAGTTTCCAGAGCAGCGCCTCGCGGTCCCGCCGCAGTCTCCCATGCAGGTTGTCCTTCGCGAACTCATCGAACTCATCGATCATGCGGCATGAACCTTCCATGGGCTGTTCGTGGTCTCAAGATTCCCGTACGTGGTCCGCAACGACCGGCAGAGCCGGAGCCTGGCCATCGCCGCCCCCCTGACCTGATAGCTCAAGGGCTGCATGATCCGACCAGCCGCCCCATCCCGCCCCGTCCCCGGCTACATCAGGCCCGCGGCCCGCTCCGGGTCCTCGCCCATGTGCTCCAGCAAGGCCCGCTGGTGGGCGGCGAGGGCCGTGTGGATCGCGTCCGGGTCGCCTCCTCGCAGCGCAACGGCGATGTTCTTGTGCAGCGCGCGCTGAGCCTCCGAGTTCTCCCCGCTCGCCCACGGCGGACTCTCGCCCCGCTCGACCCACTCGGAGTAGGTCAGCGACATCAGCGACGAGTGCACACCCTCGAAGAGGGAGGCGAGGTAGGGGTTGCCCGCGACCTCCACGACAGCGATGTGGAAGAGCGTGTCCGCAGCGATCCAGGCCGATGGCCGACGGGCCTGTTCAAGCCGCTCCAGAGCCTCCTCGACCGCCGCCAGTGCCTGTTCGGACACCCCGGTCTGCACGGCCCGCTGGATCGCGACGGTCTCCAGCCAGTACCGCAGGTCGGCCAGATGGACCGCGGCATCGGGCTCCAGGTCGATCATCAGCTCAAGTCCGGCCGTCATCAGGGACGCGGGGTTGCGCAGCACATAGGCACCGGATCCCGGCCTGATCTCCACCAGTCCCATGAAGGCCAGCAGACGCAGTGCCTGGCTCACCGTCGGCCGACTGGTGTGCAGCAAAGCCGCCAGATCGCGCTCAGAGGGCAGGCGCGCGCCGGTCTGCAAGTTCTGCTTGATGATCAGCCGGCGGATCTGGCCCGCCACCTCGTCGGCCAGCCGCTCCACCCGGACCGGTTCCAGCTCGGCCACATTCAGCTCCGGCATGGCACGACGCCTACCCGCCCGGCCACTGCCCTCGGATTCCTTCGCCACGCTCAGCCTCTTCTCGTTCCACAACCTGCGGCTAGACCATTTTGCCGCATGATGCTCCCCCGTTCCTCAGTTCCTCGGTTCCGGTCGTCAACCAGACCCTCGCGCGCCGCCCGCGATTCGCCCCTTACGACTCCTTGACATGCGGATGTCGGCACCGCCACACTCCCAGAACAGGCGGCCATGTGGCCAAGCCACATAGACGCATAGACGCCTAGGCCCAGAGGACCGTAGATCCTTGGCCGCATCGCTGCACCGTCCTTCGCCCGACGTGGCGAGCACACCCGGCGGACGATCACCAGTCCGGGCAGACCTCCGGGCATGCGTGGGACGGCCGACCAGGAACAGGAGGATTCGTACGCCCAGAGGGGCTGCCGACGCAGGCCGCGTTCAGCGCCTGGCCTCACGTCAGGGCGACCGTCGCCCCCCTCGCGCAGTCTGTGCCGCAGACCCGCAACCGTGGCCGGCCACGCCGCACTGCGCCTTCGCACGGTGATCGTCGGCTGTTCCCGGTGCGCCGTTTCCCCGCCCGACCTCTTCGTATCCGTCAACGCCCGGCCGCACTCACCCGCGGTCGCAGCCGACAGGAGACCGCTCATGTCCTTTGCCAGACCGGCGTCTGCGCCCAGCAGGCCCTCCGCCGCCGGAACGACTCAACACGACCTGCCCCTGCGCACCGTCGTGACCGGCTCGCTGATTCTCCTCCTCTCCTTCCTGCTCAACGCCGTCGACCGGCAGGTCTTCGCCCCCGTCCTGCCGAGCATCCGTGAGGAGTACGGCTTCTCCCTGGCCGCGGGCGGCACCCTCGCGACCGGATTCACCCTCGGCATGGCGCTCGCCGGGCTGCCCACGGGGTATCTGATGGACCGCTTGAGCCGCAAGACGGTCCTGCTGGTGAGCATCGTGATCTACTCACTCGGCACGCTCGCCACGCCCGTCTCCGCCGGCTTCGCCGACATGGCTGTCTACCGGGTCATCTCGGGCTTCGGTGAAGGCATGCAGTCCGCCGCCCTGTTCGCGGCCGTGGGCACGTTCTTCGTCAAGCGCCGTACCTTCGCGCTGGGCTGCACGGCCACGGCCTACGGGCTCGGTACCTTCATCGGTCCGCTGGTCGGCGTCCAGTTGGAGAACTCCCTCGGCTCCTGGCGGGCACCCTTCATCGTGCTGGGGGTCGCGGGTCTCGTCATCACGGTGATCGCCCTCATCGGAGTCAGCCGCAGCCTCACCGAGCGGGCCGAGGACCGCACGGCCGTCGCCACGGATCACCGGCAACTGCCCGCCTCGCCCTACAACCGAGACAGTCTCGCCCTGGCCACCAGCGCCGCCGTGAGCGGCGTGGTCATCTACGGGTTCCTCGGCCTCTACCCGACCTACCTGATCAGCGAGTTGGACTACACCTCCACGCAGGCGGCACTGGCCACGAGCTTCGTGGGCTTCGGCGGGATGCTGGCGCCACTGTCCGGCTGGCTCGGGGACCGTATCGACCAGCGCAAACTGCTGATCACCACCTACGTCGCGCTGTCGGCGACGAGTCTGCTCGTCTACCAGACACAGGTGTCCGTGGGCTGGGAGTGTCTGTTCGCCTTTCTGATGGGGCTCTTCGGAGTCGGCACCCTCTACACGAACCACAACAGCGCGATCCAGCGCGCGGTCCGGCCCGACCAGGTGGGACGTGCCGCCGGGCTCTTCATCACCAGCTACTACACCTTCGCTGCCTTCTCCGGACTGCTGTTCGCCGCCCTGGTGAACGCGATCGGCTGGAGCGGAGCAGGGCTGTGGCAGGTCACCCTTCTCCCGCTGCTGGCCATATGCGTGCTGGCATTCGCCCGCAGGGACCGGTCAGCGGGCGGGCCGGCTTAGCGACCTTCCTGCGGTGAGCAGGCCGGTCACGGCGGTGGTGGGGTCGGCGGCCGCCTCCGGGTAGCCGTGTCTCCGGGGCGCCCCCACGCACGGGACGGCGCCGCCCCCGCCCCGCTCAGGGCCGTACGCCCAAGGCGGGCAGTACCGTCTCCGCCACCCGGTACGCCTCCTCCAGCAAGGGGTTCGCGGAGAGGATGAAGGTGTCGACGCCCAGTGCCTCGTACTCCTTGAGGCGGTCCACGACCTGGGCGGCGGAGCCGACCACCGCGGTGCCGGGTCCGGGCCGGAACAGGCTCATGCCGGGCCAGAGGTTGGGGTGGGTCTCCAGTTCGCGGGCGTGGGCGGGGACCCGGCCGCCGTGCTGGCGGAACTGGCGCTGCCAGCCGACGCCGTCCTCGCCCGACCGGTCGCCGAGCTGGCGGGTGTAGGTGGCTTCGCTGGTGACGTCGAGGAGGCGGTCGGCCGCGGCCCATGCCTGGTCCTCGGTGTCGCGGACGATCAGGTGCAGGCGCAGTCCGATGCGCAGGGTGCGGCCGTGGGCGGCGGCGCGTTCGCGGACGCGGTCGAGTTTCTCCTTCAGCAGGTGGGGTGGTTCGCCCCAGGTGAGGTAGACGTCGACATGCTGGGCGGCCATCTCGATGCCGGCCGGTGAGGAGCCGCCGAACCACAGGGGGACGTGGGGTGTCTGCACGGGCCTGAGGTCGCGGAAGGAGGCTCCGGCGCCCTTCAGGTCGTAGAAGCGGCCCTTGTGGTCGAAGACCTCGCCCGCGGTGAGGCGTTTGACCAGGGACCAGTACTCGGCGCTCAGGTCGTAGCGTTCGTCGTGCTCGACGTTCAGACCGTACTCGCGCAGGGTCTTCGTGGAGCCGTTGACGACGTTGAAGCGCAGCCGGGGGCCGAAGAGGGTGTCGAAGGTGAGGGCCATCTTGGCCAGGAGGGTGGGCGCGATCAGTCCGGGGTGGACGGCCAGCAGCGGCTGGAAGCCGGGGCCGGTGGCGGCGGCCAGGGCGCTGCCGAGCGGCCATACGTCATGGAGGTCGGTGGCGAGCAGGGCGCCGCTGAATCCCAGCCGTTCGACCGTTGCCGCGAGTTGCTGGAGATAGCCGAGGTCGACCGGGCGGCGGCCCTCGGGTTCCCAGGGATAGGCGCCTTCGCGCGGGATGATGTACCACAGTACTTCGGAGGGCATGGGTGGTGTCTCTTCCGGTCGGTCGCTCTTCCGGTCGGTCGCTGTCGGGTCAGTCGCGGCGCGCGACGGCGTCGGCGACCGTGACGGGGCGCTCGATGAAGCCGGTGCGGGCGAAGATGTCGGCGGCCTGCTGCTGTTCGGCGAGGAACTCCTCGGTCACGTCCTCGACGCGCCAGGGCAGATCGCGCAGCGCGGTCTCCCAGTCGTCGGCGGTGCCGCCCTGGTGGTCGGCGGCGATCGCGGCGGCCTCGCGCGGGTGGGCCTTTGCCCAGGCGTCGGCCCGGCGCAGGGCACGCAGCAGGGCGGCGACCACCTCGGGGCGCTGCTCGGCGAGGTCGCGCCGGGTGAAGAAGACGGAGCGGTTGGTGATGACATCGCCGGTGCGGACCAGGACGCGGACGCCTCCGGTGCGCAGGGCGGCGGCGAGCTGGGGTCCTTGGATGACCCAGGCGGTGATGGCGCCGTCCCGCAGCAGCTTCTCGCTGTCCTCGTTGGCGCGTGCGGCCGTGATGTCGGTGGCGTAGGAGAGTCCGGCGTCGTCCAGTGCCTTGGCCACCAGATGGGTCTGCCAGGAGCCGATCGCCAGGTGCAAGGTGCCGCCCTTGAGGTCGGCGACCGTCTGCACCGGGCTGTCCTGGGTGACCAGGATCGCGCCGTGGTCGGGGCGCGGGGCGGAGACGGCGGTGTAGACGAGGTCGTGGCCCGCGGCCTGGGCGGTGACGGGCGGGGTGGACCCGGTGCCGCCGAAGTCGATGACACCTTCGGTGAGGAGCTGTCCGGTGCGGACGCCGTTGGTGTACGTGTGGAAGGCGACGGTCTCACCCACGGTGGCGAGTTCCTCGGCGGCGTGATCGAGGCGGGAGAGGTAGTAGAGGGTGGGGTTGCTGTTGTGGACGCCGATGGTGATGGTCATTCAGATCACTCCATTGGGGATGGGGGTGGGGGTGGAAGTGGGGACGGTTGAGGTGTTGCTCGCCGGTGACTTCGTGAGCGGGTGCCGCGTGCCCGAAGAGGTCGTGCCCGGAGATGTAGTGGGTGGCGATGTAGTGGGTGGTACGCCCAGGTCGGTCAGGAGGCGGCGGCGGAGGGCGGCGACGCCGGGGTCTCCGGGGTCGCGGGGGCGGGGGATGTCGACGGGTTCGTCGGTGACGAGGTGTCCGTCGCGCAGGACGCAGACGCGGTCGGCGAGGCGTACGGCCTCCTCCACGTCGTGGGTGACCAGCAGGACGGCGGGCCGGTAGACCCGGCACAGCTCGCCGACCAGGTCCTGCATCCGCAGCCGGGTCAGGGCGTCCAGGGCGGCGAACGGTTCGTCGAGCAGGAGGAGTTCGGGTTCGCGGACCAGCGCGCGGGCCAGGGCGACGCGCTGGGCCTCGCCGCCCGACAGGGTCGCGGGCCAGGCACGGGTGTGGCTGTCGAGGCCGACCTCGGCGAGGGCGCGGCGGCCCCGGTCGGCCTGTGCCCGGGGCAGGGCGACGGTCACATTGGCCAGTACACGTTTGGAGGGGACCAGGCGCGGTTCCTGGAAGACGATGGTCCGCGCCTCCGGCACCCACACCTCGCCGCTGTCGGCGTCGTCCAGGGCGCCCAGGATGCGCAGCAGGGTGGTCTTGCCGCTGCCGCTGGCGCCTAGCAGGGCGACGAACTCACCGCGTCCGATGGTGAGATCCAGTCCGGCCAGCACGGACCGGTCACCGAACGTCTTGGTGAGGGCACGGACTTCGACGGCACTGGTCATCGGCCCGCCCTCCGCCAGGGCATCAGCACCCGTTCCAGGAGCCGTACGAACGCGTCGGCGAGAAGTCCGAGCAGGCCGTAGACGAGGATGCACACCATGAGGATGTCGGTGCGGGCGTAGCTCTGGGCCTGGGACATCAGATAGCCGATGCCCGCGGTGGCGTTGATCTCCTCGGCGGCGATCAGCGCGATCACGCTCAGGGTCATCGACAGCCGCAGCCCGGCGAGCAGGGAGGGCAGCGCGCCGGGGAGGACCACTTCGCGGACGATCGCGGTGCGGCTCATGCCGAAGCTGCGCATGGCCTCGACCAGCTTGGCGTCGGTGCTGCGGACGCCGCTGGAGGCGGAGACGTACATGGGGAAGGTGGTGGCGACGGCGATCAGCAGGATCTTGGCGATCTCGTTGATGCCGAACCACACCATGAACAGCGGGACCAGGGACAGGAAGGGGATGGTGCGCAGGGTCTGGAGGGAGGAGTCGAGGAGTTCGTCGCCGAGGCGGGTGAAGCCGGTGATCACGCCGAGGGTGAGACCGGCGGTGAGTCCGATGAGCAGGCCGGCGCCGGAGCGGGTGAGTGAGGTGACGAGAGCGTCGGGCAGTTGGCCGTTGCCCCACAGTTCGCCGACCGCGCGGAGCACGTCGGAGGGCGGGGCGAGCACGTCGGGGGTGAGCAGGCCGGTGGCGGACGCCGCCCACCACAGCACGACGAGGGTGATCGGGCCGAGGGCGCGGACGACGGCCCGGTAGCGGTGGGGGCGGGGCCGGGCGACGGTGGCGCGCGGGGTCACCAGGCCGGTGGGTGCCGGTTTCTCGTGGAGGGCGGTGGTCATGACAGCTCGGTCACATCGAGAAGATGGTCGGTGACGTCGATCTCGTCGGTGGTCACCTTCTGCTCGGCGTAGAAGCGGGCGACGTCCTGGAACCGGGTGATGTCGGCGTCCGTGATCGGTTCGACGGTGCCGCCCTGGCCGGTGAACTCGATCTCGATGGTCTTGGCCTCGCCGGTGAGCGCCTGGGGTCCGGCGTCGGTGGTGACATTGAGGTAGGCGGCGGGGTCCTGCTTCTCCTTGACGCTGCCCTCGTGGAGGTAGGTGTAGAGCGCCTTGACGACCTCGGGGTGCTGGTCGGCGAAGTCGGTGCGTACGGCGGTGAGGCTGTAGTTGTCGGAGCCGATGTCCTGTCCGTCGACCAGGAAGCGGGCCTCGCCCTGGCCCAGCTCGGCCACGGAGTATGTCGCCCAGACCGCCCAGGCGTCGACCTGGCCGGCGTTGAAGACGGCGGCCGTCTGGTCGGCCTGAAGATAGACGCGCTCGACGTCATCGGCCGGAATGCCCTTGTCGGCGAGGGCCTTGAGCAGCAGGTATTCGCCGGTGCCGCCCTTGTTGACGGCGACCTTCTTGCCGACCAGGTCCTCGACGGTGTCGATCCCCGAGTCCTTCTTGACCAGGATGCCCTCGCCGACCGGGTCGGGTGCGGTGGCGGCGAAGAACTTGAAGCCGGGGTTCTGGGAGAGGGAGGTGACGCCGGAGGTGATCGAGCCGGTGGCGATGTCCAGCTGGTCGGCGTTGAGGGCCTGTGCGGCGGGTGCGAAGGGTCCGGCGCTGCCGGTCCAGGCGACCTTGGCGTTCACCTTGGCGAGGGCCTTGTCGAGCGAGCCGTCCTTCTTGCCGACGGCGAGAACTCCGCTGTTGCCCGGGTCGGGGATGCGGACGGTGATGGTGGCGGCGGCGTCGGATCCGGTGTCGCTCTGCGCGGTACCGCAGGCAGTGAGAACGGCGAGCCCGGTGAGCAGGGCCAGGGTGGCGGTGAGCGGAGTCGGGATGCGCATGGTGGTCCTACGTGGTGTGGGTGGAGACGGCTGATGGTGGACTGCCGTGCCCGGCCGTGGGTCGGGCGGGGCTGTGCGGCGTGGTGGTGCGCGCCTGGTGGGCCCGGCGCAGTGGCTCGGGGTCGGCCCAGGCGTGGACGTCGACGGGTTCGGGCAGGAAGCCGTGCGCGCGCAGGGCCGTTTCCTGCTGGGCCAGCAGGGCGAGGCGTTCGGCGGAGAGGTCGGGGTGCAGGGCGCGGTGGGTGCCGGGGCGGTAGGCGCCCTGTACGCCTTCGGCTCCGGCGCCGGTCTCCGCGCCGAGGATGCGGGCGACGTCGTCCGGTGCGGCGGCGGCCCAGTCGGCGGCCCGCAGCAGCACGGCGAGGAAGCGGGCGACCAGGTCGGGGTGGTCGTCGAGGAGTCGCTGGTGGACGGTGATGGGGCGGGGGGTGCCGTTGTTGACACGGTGGGCCCGGTCGGGCAGTTCGTCGAGTTCGACGGCGGCCTCGGCACCGGCCCGCCGTGCCGCCTCGACGGCCAGGGCGCCCTTGACGTACACGGCGTCGACCTCGCCGCGGGTGAGCGCGGCCAGTTCCGCGGCCCACTGGCCGGTGTGCCCGTCGGCGGGTACGTCGACGAGTTCGGCGTCTTCGAGGCCGTACCCGGCGGAGGCCAGGGCGCCTTCGAAGCCGCGCAGGGCCATGGCCCGCCAGAAGTCGATGGCGATCGAGTGCCGGGGCACCGCCAGTCGCCGGCCGCGCAGGGCGGCGGCGCCACGGATGCCGGAGCCCGGTGCGACGAGGATGGTCTGGCGTTCCTCGATCCAGGTCAGTCCGATCAGCCGGGTCGCCTCACCCCTGGACCGGGCCCACAGTGCGGGGACGTTGCCGCCCTCGCGGAACAGGGCGGACAGGGAGTGGGTGTAGTGGGTGCCGCGGAGGCCGGGTGGCAGCTCGGACGACGGGGCCTGGAGGGAGCGGACGGTGATCCCGTCCGGTGCGAACTCCTCCGCGAGCCAGTGCCGGTCGGCGGCGATTCCGGTCGCGGTGGGGACGGGACAGCGGGTGAACCAGAGGGTTTCGGGCAGCGGGTGGTGCGGCATGGACTCTTCCCTGGGGGCGGGTGGTGGCGGCGAAAGGCGTACGTGGCCGGGTAGCCGACCGGGTCTTCCCTGGCGGCGGGGGTGGTGGACGTACGGCGGCCGGGTCACGGCGGGTGGGCCCGATGCGGGTCGGCGACGGGCGGAACTCCGCGACTCAGCGGCGTGCGCGGACGGTTGTTCCGGGTGAGGGACGGTGCCGGGAGCCCGGCCCGATGACCCGGGAGTGTCCGCTACGCGGAGGGCGGGGCGTCAGCGACAGACGGCGCTGGAGACGCGGCCGAGGTCGACATGACGGCGCACGGTCAGCAGGAGCACGGCGGTCTGGGACATCGCCACACTCCTTTCCGACGGCTCGCGCCGGACCTGTTCCGGCGGCGTGACCGCAGCCTGGCACGGGTGCCGAGGGGACGGCAAGCGGCTTCCCACCATGTGGGAACGAGCGTGAACAGGCTGTTTCAGCAGGCAGTACGGGCCCGGCGCGCATGCCGCCATATGGGAATGTCATGGCTGACCCAACCGGCTGCCGCCGCGTCTGACGGGCAGAGGGAACGGAAGGAAGGGTGGTACAGCAGTGACCCAGAGGGGCGGGACCGGCGGCGGGGTCGGCGGCGGAACGGCGGGGACGCCCGTCGCCGGGGCGCAGGCCGTGCAGCGGGCCCTTGACGTCCTGCACTGCTTCCATGACAACGCGCCCGACCTCAGCGCCTCGGAGATCTCCCGCAGGCTCGGGCTCTCACCGTCGACGGCCCACCGGCTGGCCCGCACGCTCCAGGGCGCCGGCTTCCTGGAGCAGGATCCTCGTACGGCCCGCTACCGGCTCGGTCCGGCGGTCACGGAGCTGGGGAGGCTGTCGTACCACCAGCGGGGCCTGCACCTGGCGTCCCCCGAGCTGACGGATCTGGCCCGGCGTACCGGCGCGACCGCGGACCTGGCGCTGCGCAGCGGCCCGCACGCGGTGATCGTGGCGGGCGGCTCGGTCACGCCGAAAGTGGGGCTGCGCCGCCCGCTGCACTCGACGGCGCTGGGCAAGGTGCTGCTGGCCTGGCCGCGTCCCGGGGAGAGCGGTGCGGAGTCGCTGCCGCCGCTGCGGGCGTTCACCGAGCGCACGATCGTCGACCGGGCGGCGCTGGCCGCCGAGCTGGAGCAGGTGCGCGCCCAGCACTTCGCGATCAACGACGGTGAGTCCGCCCAGGGCGTCCGCACCCTCGCGGTCCCGGTCCTCGACCATCTGGGAGCCGCCCGCTTCGCCGTCGCCCTGCGCGGCACGCCGGAACTGATCACCGCCGATCGCTTCGACTGGTTCCTCACCCAGGCCACGACCTGCGCCCACGCACTGGCGGTGCTGCTGCTTCCGCCGTCGCAGCGGGGTGGGGCGGCGGAGCGCTGACGGCGGAGCCGAATCCGGCATCGCCATCGCCATCGCCATCGCCATCGCCATCGCCATCGGGTGAACTGTCCCGGTTGACGCGTCTGTGCCCCGGCGCTACCGTGCCTAGAACATTGATTCTAGAATATCTATTCTAGACACGACGGTGAGGAGCCGACATGATCGGACAACCGCCCGCGGAGTCGGCGCTCCTCGGTGCGCCCGCAACCGCCCCGGCGCCCTCGGTGCTGTGGAAGGCGTTCCGGGTCCTCGGGGTGTTCAGCCACGGCCGGCGGGTGCTGACCCTGGCGCAGATCGTGCGGCGCAGCGGGCTGCCGAAGTCCACGGCGCACCGCGTGCTCGCCATGCTGGTCGAGGTCGGAGCCGTGGAACAGCACCGCGACGGATACCGCATGGGGCTGCGTATGTTCACCCTCGGCGCCATGCCGCCGGAGGTGGCTCTGCGGGACGCCGCGCTGGTGCATCTGGAGGAGCTGCACCGGGTGACCGGGCAGACCCTGCACCTGGCGATCGTGCGCGAGGGGAACTCGGTCTATCTGGAGAAGCTCCGCAGCCGCAGGTGCGCACCTTCCCCCGCCGTGGTCGGCGGGCGGCTGCCGGCCCACTGCACCGCGATCGGCAAGGCCGTGCTGGCGTTCTCGGAGGACCGGGTGGTGGCCGATGCGCTGGCCCGGCCGCTGGAGCGCCGCACGGCCCATTCCCTGGCGTCGGCGGACGGGGTGCGTGAGCAACTGGCCGTCATCAGGAGTGACGGTTTCGCGGTGGACCGGGAGGAAGCGGTCGAGGGACTGGCGTGTGTGGCGGTCCCGGTGCTCTTCCAGGACCGTGCCGTCGCGGCCGTATCGGTCGGCTTCGCCTCGTCGGCGGGCACCGGCCGGGTCCTCGTCAACGCGCTCCGGCAGACCGCCGGGGCCATCTCCCGCTCGCTGCTGTCCTGCTCGGCCGGACTTCTGCTCACGAGCGGTGAGTAGGCTGGCCGGTATGGGTACGAGCAGGGCCGGCCACGGCTCCAGCAGGGACCGGATCCTGGACGCCGCCGAGACGCTGTTCAGCACACGGGGCTACGCGGATGTCACCATCAGCCAGGTCTGCCGGGAGTCGGGACTCCCGGTCGGTTCGATCTACCACCACTTCACCAACAAGTTCGGGCTCCTGTCGGCCGTCGTCGAACGCGCCTCCGTCGAATTCTTCGACGCCATGCCCGTACCGGGCGAACTGCCCGGGGATCCCCTGGAGCGGCTCGGCGCCTACTACGACGGGGCCGTGGACGTCATCTCCGACCGGGTACGGCTCATGCGGCTGATGTACCTCCTGCGTCTCCAGGAGCACAACGACGGACAGATCGAGTCCTTGGTGCGGGAGGCCAACGACCGCGTGCGGGCCGAGCTGGCCGCCGCGATCGAGCCGGTCACCCTCGGCTGCGGTGTTCCCGACGCGGAGGCCCTCGCGAAGGAACTGGCGGAGCTGACCCTGTCGTTCACCGCCGGTCTCGTGGTCTTCACCGATGACAGGGGTGACCATCTCCGGACCGGCCTGCGTCGACTGCGTCAGCTCGTCCTGGGGGTCATCGCCGAGAGCGCCACCGAACAGTCAGCGGGCCTTCGCCGATAGCCGGGATTCCCCCTCGGCGGTCGGGGCGCCCTTATCGGCGCCACCCACATCCCTACGGGCGGACGGGGCGGGCAGCCCGAAACGGGCCAGGAGCACGACCGCGACGGCCACCAGCGCCCCCGTCCCGAAGAGCACGACGACCGCGTTCTCGTGCGGCGGCCCGTCGCCCGACGTGAAGGCGGCCAGTATCACCGCCACCAGACTGCCCGCCACCGCGCCGCCGATCCAGCGGGCCAGTGTGTTCGCGCTGTTGGCCGTTCCCATCCGCTCCCCCGGTACGGACCCGGCCAGCACCGCCGGGACGGCGGCGTACCCGAGGCTCACCATCACGCCGAGCGCGATGCCCGCCACCACCACCTGGTAGGGCCGGTCGTGGGCCAGGGTGAGCGCCGCGAAACCACCGGCGCCCGCGAATCCGGCGGCGGCCAGGGTGAAGCGGCTGCCGAAGCGGATGACCAGCCGGCCGCCGGCCGGGGCGGCGACCATGGACGCGACGGTGCTCGGCAGCAGATACACCACCGCGGTGGTCAGCGCCGAGGCGCCGAACCCGTATCCCGCCTCCCCGGGCTCGCTGCGGACCAGATGTGTCAGGCCGAGCGTCGCGAGGAACATGACGGCCCCGACCAGCGCCGACAGGAGGTTCGCGACCACGATCGGCCGACGGCGCAGCAGATCCATGGCCAGCAGCGGATCGGGGTGCCCGCGCTCCACTCGTACGAAGAGCCAGAGTACGGCCACGGCTGCCGCGAAAGCGCCGATGACCAGGGGTGAGGACCAGCCCAGGACCGCCCCTCGGGACAGGGGCAGCAGTACCAGCAGCAGGCCCGTGCCCAGCAGGGCGGCACCCGCCATGTCCACCCGGCCGCCGCTGCCGGACACCTCGCGACGCGGTACCAGGAGGGCCACCAGGAGCACCGCGAGCGCGCTCACCGCGGCACAGCACCAGAACAGCGTCTGATAGCCGGGCCGCACCCGGTGCAGCAGACCGGCGGCCGCCAGCCCCATGCCCCCGCCCACGGCGAGCGTTCCCGACAGCAGTGCGACGGCCGGGGTGCGGCGATGCCCGGTCAGCTCCCGGTGCAGCACCGTCACCGCCAGCGGGAACACGGCCCCGGCCGTGCCCTGGAGCGCCCGGCCGAGCAGGAACAGCCAGACCGACGGGGCGAGCGCGGACAGCACGGCACCGGCGGTGAGCACCGCCAGACACCACAGCAGCACACCCCGGCCGCCCCGCAGGTCGGCGATCCGGCCCAGCACGGGAACGGTGACCGCCGAGGTGAGCAGCCCCGCCGTCACGGCCCAGTTGGCGGTGCCGGCGGAGATCCGGAGCTGCTCCGAGAGGTCGGGCAGCACCGGTATGACGACGACGGGTACGGCCCCCGCGACCATCCCGGCGAAGCAGAGCGCGAACTGGGGTCGGCCGGTACGGGCGGGTGGTGGGTCCTGGTGGCTCGGCATGGCGGCACCGTAGGCATCGCGCGCCCTGCGGTGGCCGATCCGTCCCGGCCGCCGGGACGGATCGGCTGAAGGGACGGATCGGCCGACGGGGCGCGGGCGCCGGGCCGGGGGCGGTGGCCGTGGCGATGGCTATGGCGATGGCGGCGATGGTGCCAGTGCGGTGGGGTTCCGGCCACCGGAACGATTCCCGGCCGGCGGGGAGCGGCGGGCCGAGACTGCCAGTCGGTGAAGGCGACGGCGATGACGCCCCCACCGCGTACATCGCGGCCGCCCTTGACCCCGAGGTGACTCCCTCACGTGGAGCGAGCAAATGGAGCGAGGCAAATGAGTACGACGGTCGCCACATCCGAGGTCACGGTGGGGGAATTCTCCCTCCGCCTCAACCGCGCGGGCGAGGGCAACGCGGAAGCCGTTCTCTTCCTGCACGGTTCGGGCCCCGGCGCCACCGGCATGTCCAACTTCGGCGGCACGGTCGGGGCCTTCGCCGACACCTATGACTGTCTGGTCCCCGACCTGGTCGGATGGGGTGACTCCAGCCATCCGGAGAACACGCCGCCCGGCTCCCGGATCCGCCAGAACACCGACGCGGTTCTCGGGCTGCTCGACGAACTCGGCCTCGACCGGGTGCATCTGGTCGGCAACTCACTGGGAGGCGCCCTCGCACTGCACCTGGCGGCCCGCGCCCCCGAGCGGTTCGGCAAGGTCGTCTGCATGGGAGCCGCGGGCGCCGGGAACACGGCCGTACCGACCCCGGCGCTGATGAAACTGATCACCTTCTACGACGACCCCACCCCCCGCGCGATGGCCGAGCTGATCTCCTCCATGCTCCACGACCCCGGGCTGTTCGGCGACCGGCTCGGTGCCATCGCCGAGGAGCGGCTGGCGGCGGCGGTGCGGCCGGAGGTGGAGCGTTCCCACCGGCAGACCTTCGCCAGGGCACCCGGTGGCGGCATCGGACTGCCCGAGACGGCACTGAACCGCATCGGTCACGACGTGCTGCTGGTGCACGGGCGGGAGGACGTGATCGTCCCGCCCGAGGGGAGTCAGTGGTACGCGCGCCGGATCCCCAACGCCCGGATGTACCTGGTCCCGCACTGCGGGCACTGGGCGCAGATCGAGCAGGCCGACCGCTTCGCCGCCGTGGCCCGCGCGTTCCTCGCCGGACTGATCTAGATGTCCGGCGGCCAGAGCGGTCCCACCGAGCAACAGCAAAGGACAGGAACATGAGCATGGTCAGCGCCCTGGGCTATGTCGTCGTACGCGGCCCGCTGGAGCCCTGGCGGCAGTTCGGCACGGAGGTGCTCGGGCTTCAGCCGGGGCATTCCCCGGACTCCGGCACCCTCTTCTTCAGGAACGACGAGCGCGCCTGGCGGCTGGCGGTCGAGGACGGCGAACCGGCCGGTCCGGGGTCCCTCGTCGCACTCGGGCTGGAGGTCAGGTCCGCGGAGGCCCTGGACACCCTCGCCGGGACCCTGCGTTCGGCCGGTGTGGAGGTACGCGAGGACGCGGCGCTGGCCGAGCGGCGGCGTGTCCGCCGGCTGATCGCCTTCCGTGACGGTACGGGCAACGACGTCGAGGCGTACTGGGGCGCGACCGTCGAGAAGAGCGGCTTCGTCTCTCCCCTCGGGGTCACCTTCGTCGCCGGACGGACCCCGTACGGGGAGATCGGGATCGGGCACACCTTCCTGCTGGCCGAGGACGCCGAACAGGCCGCCGCCTTCTACTTGGGTCACCTCGGGTTCCGGCTCTCCGACACGATCGCGTTCGGCCCGCAGTCCGCGCACTTCCTGCACTGCAACCCCCGTCACCACTCGGTCGCGTTCGCCGCGCTGCCGGGCGCCCCGGCGTCAGGGATCGGCCATCTGATGCTGGAGGTCACCACGCTGGAGGCGGTCGGCCACGCACTGGACGCCGTGCACCGGATGGAGGCCCCGGTGCCGATCTCGCTCGGGGAGCACTCCAACGACCGGATGACCTCCTTCTATGTGCGCACCCCGTCCGGATTCGACATCGAGTACGGGTGGAACGGGCGCGTCATCGACGACCGGGACCGGACCGTCCACCACTACGAGTCGCCGAGCACCTGGGGCCACCGCTTCGCGGCCCCGTCCGTGCCCGTGACCGACCGAGCCGCGAGAGGTACGTCATGATCGATGTCAGTGAGCTGGTCCGGCCCGACGAAGGGCTGATCGATCCCAGCATCTACACCGACCCCGAGGTCTACGAACAGGAGCTGGAACAGGTCTTCGCCCGCAGCTGGCTCTTCCTCGCGCACGACAGTCAGCTGCCCAGGGCGGGCAGTTTCGTCCAGGCGTACATGGCGGAGGACCCGGTGCTGGTGGTCCGGCAGCGGGACGGGTCGGTGAAGGCGTTCCTCAACCAGTGCCGCCACCGGGGGATGCGCATCTGCCGCGCCGACGAGGGGGTGGCGCGGGCGTTCACGTGCAGTTATCACGGCTGGGGTTACAACCTGGCCGGTGAGCTGGTCAACGTACCGATGCGGGAGCGGGCGTACCACAACGAGATCGATCCGGCGGAGTGGGGGCCGCGGCCGGTACCGCGGCTGCATCACCACCGGGGCTTCTACTTCGGCACCTGGGACGAGGACGCCCCGCCGTTCGACGCGTATCTGGGTGACATGGCCTGGTACTTCGACGCGATGGCGGACCGCTACGACGAGGGGCTCACGCTGGTTCCGGGCGCCACGAAGTGGGTCATCGACTGCAACTGGAAGTTCGCCGCGGAGCAGTTCTGCAGCGACATGTACCACGTGCCGTTCTCCCACGCGTCCGCGTTCACCGCGCTGGTGGACGACCCCGCCGTGGTCGCCCGGATGACCGAGGCGCAGCTGACGCAACCGGGCCGTCAGTTCTCCGGCAACGGTCACGGCTCGGGTTTCGGGCTCCGCCCCGACATCGTCCCCCATCAGGTGGGCCCCGAGTTCGACGCCTGGCTCGCGGCCAACCGTGAGCGGATCCACGGCCGCCTCGGTGAGCAGCGGGCCCGGAACGTCCACGGCCACAACACGGTCTTCCCTAACTTCTCGTGGCTCGACATCAACAACACCATGCGGGTCTGGCATCCGCGCGGGCCGGGGCAGATGGAGGTGTGGGCCTGGACGTACGTCCCCAAGGGGGCGCCCGAGGAGGCCGTGCGGGAGATCCGGCAGGCCACCATCCGTACGTTCAGCCCGGCCGGGGTCTTCGAGACCGACGACGGGGAGAACTGGACCGAGATCCAGCAGGTCCTGCGCGGACACATGGCCCGCAGAACCCTGCTGAACGCACGGATGGGCCTCGGCCATGAGAAGCACGGCACCGACGGCATGCCCGGCCGGGTCACCGACGACATGTACAGCGAGATGGCGGCGCGGGGCATGTACCGCCGCTGGGCCGACCTCATGTCCGGGCTGACCTGGCAGCAGATCGCCGAGCTGGACCGGAGCAGACAGCGGGAGGAAGGGGTGCGGACACCATGACCACCACCACGGCAAGAACGCGCACACCGGTGAGCGCGCCGGTGCAGCACGAGATCGAGCAGTTCCTCTACCTGGAGGCCGAACTCCTCGACGACCAGCGGTTCGGCGAGTGGCTGGAGCTGTTCGCCGACGATACGCACTACTGGCTGCCGACCCGGATGACCCGGACCGTCCGGGAGCGGGACATCGAGGTCTGTGGCCCGGACGGCGCCGCCTTCTTCGACGACGACAAGGCGTTTCTGACCGGACGGGTACGGCGCCTGGCGTCCGGCCGGTCCTGGTCCGAGGAACCACCGTCGCGGACCCGTCGGCTGATCACCAACATCCGTGCCGCCGACCTGGGCGACGGCCGCTTCGAGGTACGGGCCAACTTCCATGTGCTGCGCAGCCGGAGCGAGCGCCACCACGACACCTTCTTCGGTGAGCGCACCGATGTACTGCGCCGGGTGTCCGGGGCGGCGGGGTTCCAGGTGGCCCGCCGAAAGATCGTGCTCGACACCACCACCCTGCTGGCACCGAGCCTGAGCGTGTTCCTGTGAGCGGGCACACCGAGGCACCGTGGATCCGTGCCTGCCGGGTCGACGAACTCCCGGACGAGCAGGCGGTACGGCTGGACACCACACCTCCCGTGTCGGTGTTCCGGTCCGGCGACGAGTTCTTGTGCGTCGACGACACGTGTACCCACGAGGACTTCTCGCTCGCTGACGGCTGGGTGGAGGAGGCCGCCGTCGAGTGTCCGCTGCATCTGGCCAGGTTCTGCCTGCGCACCGGCGCGGCGCTGTCCGCACCCGCGTTCCGGCCGCTCAGGACGCACGAGGTCCGGGTCGAGGGCGGCGATATCCAGGTACGCCTCGCCCGGCAGCCGCCCGGGGCGGTCGCGGGTGCGTCCGGGGAGGGGGCATGTGATGGGGTGGCTTGAGGGGGCGTCGGTACTCGTCACCGGAGGGGCGTCCGGTCTCGGCCGTGCCGTCGTGGAACGCTTCGTGGCCGAGGGCGCGCGCGTGGTCGTCCTCGACCGCTCCGGGCACCGGCTCGGCGAACTCTCCGCGGCTCTGGGTGACGCGGTCCGTACGGTGCCGGGTGATGTGACGTCGTACGAGGACAACGCGCGCGCGTGCGCGGTCGCCGAGGAGGAGTTCGGCGGCCTGGACACCTTCGTCGGCAACGCCGGGCTGTGGGACTTCTGCCGGACGCTCACCGACACACCGGCCGATGTGCTGTCCAGTGGCTTCGACGAGCTGTTCGCGGTCAATGTCAAGGGGTATCTGCTGGGGGCGAAGGCGGCGGTGCCGCTGCTGCGCAGGTCCGGGGGCAGCATCGTCTACACGCTCTCCAACGCCGCCCTCCACCCGGGTCCCGGAGGGGGCGCGGTCTATACGGCGTCCAAGCACGCGGGGCTCGGGCTGGTCCGGCAGCTGGCCTATGAACTGGCCCCGGCGATCCGGGTGAACGCGGTCGCGCCGGGCGTGATGGCGACCGGCCTCAGCGGGCCGCGGGCCATGGGGCTGGCGGACACATCCATCACCCGGGAGCTGCCCGTCGACCGCATCGCCTCCGAGCACACCGCGCTCAAGGTGGTGGTACGGCCCGAGGACGCCGTCGGACCCTATGTACTCCTCGCGGCGAAGGAGTCGGCGTCCACGACCGGGACGGTGATCGACATCAGCACGGTCGGTGTTCCGCCCCGGCCCGCCGGCCCCTGACGGGGGACCCATGACCGTACAGCCCGTTGCCGGTGCGTCGGCAACGGGCTGTACGGTTACGGGGGTCGCGAGGTCACTTCCCTGTCCGTACGGAGACCCGCCCGAGGCCGGTGATATGCGCGGTGAGGCTCTGTACGGGGCCCAGCCCGGTCATCGGACCCAGCGCACCGGTCAGCACGATGTCGCCCGCACGCAGGGGGGTGCCCAGCGCGCCGAGGGTGTCCGCCAGCCAGACGGCGGCCGTGAGCGGGTGGCCCAGACAATCGGTTCCTCTGCCCTTTGAGACGGTCTCACCGTGGCGGGTCAGGGTCATGGCGCAGCTGCGCAGGTCCACGGCGGTGAGCGGCACGGGGACCGTGCCCAGCACGAAGGCGCCTGAGGAGCCGTTGTCGGCGACGGTGTCCACCAGAGTGATGTCCCAGCCGGCGATGCGGCTGTCGACGATCTCCAGGGCGGGCAGCGCGAAGGCGGTGGCCCGGATGACATCGGCGACCGTGTGCCGCCCGAGATCCAGGTCCCGGTCAAGGACGAGGGCGACTTCCGCCTCCACCCGTGGCGCGATGAAGGCGCCGGGGTCGAGTTCGGCTCCGTCGGCGTATGCCATGTCCGCGAAGAGGGTGCCGAAGTCGGGCTCGGAGACGCCGAGTTGGCGTTGCACCGCCGCGGAGGTGAGGCCGATCTTGTAACCGACCCGGCGACGCCCCTCGGCCACCCAGCGTTCGGTGTTCCGGCGCTGCACGGCGTAGGCGGCGGCCGCGTCGGCGCCGGGGAGTTCGTCCCGTACGGGCGCGACGGCCACGCCGGTGCGGTGTGCCTCGTGGAGACGGGCCGCGACATTGTTGATGAGTTCGTCGGCGGGCTGCTCGGTCACGGTGTTTCCTCTCGTCGGGTTTCCCCGCAGGCGAGGGCGCGCAGGTCGGTGGCGGGTGACACCAGGGCCGGGGCGGCCACGCGGACGCGGCGCTCGATGAGGGTGCGTGCCGCCCGCAGGTCCTTGGGCCGGTTCATTCCCGCGGCGGCGACCAGGACGTCCCGGCGTGTCCAGAAGCCGAGGAAGCCGCCGTCCGCCGCTGCGGGTCCCTCTCGGCGCAGGACGAACTCGTCGTCGGGACAGGGTCGCCCGTACATCTGGAGGGTCTGGCCGTACTGCTCGGAGTAGAAGTACGGCAGCGCACTGTGCGCGCGTCGTACGCCTGCCATGACGGCTCCGGCGACCGCGCCCTGCCGCTGTGCGTTGTCCCAGTGCTCGATACGGCCCCGGGCGGTGAGAAAGGGGTGCGGCTGGTTGGTCACATCACCGGCCGCGAGGATCCAGGGCACGCTGGTGCGACAGTGCTGGTCGACGACTATGCCCCGGTCGCAGCGCACCCCGGCGTGTTCGGCGAGGGCGGTGTCGGGGCGCACGCCGACGCCGACCACGACGGTCGCCGCGGACAGCACCTCGCCGGTGGTGAGCCGGACCCCGGTGACCTCTCCCGAGCCGACGAAGGCGGCCACGGAGACTCCGGTACGCAGCCGGACCCCGGCCCTGCGGTGCAGGTCGGTCACCCGTTCCGCCAGTACGGTCCCGAGCGGACCCGCCAGCGGTTGGGGACCCAGTTCGGTGACGGTGACGTCCAGACCGGCCTCGCGGGCGACGGCCGCCACCTCCAGGCCGATGAAGCCGCCGCCGACCACGACCAGCGGGCCTCCGCACCGCAGTCGTGCCGCCAGGACTCGGGCGTCCCGCGCGTCGCGCAGGGTGACCACGCCGGTGAGTCCCGCGCCGGGGACCGGCAGGGTGAGCGGGACGACCCCGGTGGCCAGGAGCACCCGGTCGGCGTGGAGTGTCCGCCCGTCGTCCAGCACCACGGCCCGGCTCTCGGGTTCCAGGGCCAGGACCCGGGTGCCCAGGCGGAGGGTGACGCGCTGTTCGGCGTAGACGGACGCCGGGACGATGGGCCGCGCGAGGGCCTGGTCTCCGTCCGCGATCGCCTTGGACAACGGCGGTCGCTCGTACGGGAGATCGCCCCCGGCCTCCACCACCGTCACCTGTCCCTGGAATCCGTGCTGCCGCATGGACAGCGCGGCGGCGATCCCGGCCGCGCTGCCTCCGACGACGACATGGTGATGCGCTGTGCCGTCCACATGTACCTCCGCTCTCTTCCCGCTCTCCCATGGGCGGAAAGCCGCAAGACTAGGAGTGGACGCCGGGCCGGACGGTCGCGCGTTCCGGCGGCCGGAACACCGACCCACCATGGTCCTGCGCGCCGAACCCGGCCTGGAGCCGGTCCCCCGGTGTGGACCGGCCCGGCCGCGGATCCGGTGTCCTGGCTCATGCCGTGACGGTGAGGGTGTCCGGCGGGATCAGTCGTCGGTGTAGTGGAAGCGGACCCGACTGCCGAGCCAGACCGTGCGGGTGGTCTCCAGGAGGCGGCCGTCGTCGAGGCGGGAGACGGTCCAGACGACGAAGAGCGGGGCGTCGAGGGTGGCGTTGAGGAGTTCGGCCTCGTCGGAGGTGGCGGCGCCCACTTCGAGGTAGTTGGCGGCGGTGGCGGGGGTGAGCCCGTAGCCCTCCTGGAGGGTACGGGAGAGGGAGCCGTCCATGAGGGTGCGGCGGGACAGGCGGGGGGTGAGTGCCTGGACGACCCAGGAGTCGGTGATGCCGATGGCCCGGTGGTCCACGACATGCAGGCGCTTGAGGTGGACCCGCTTGGCCGCCGCCTCCTCTGGGGTGATGAGTTTGGTCAGCTCGTACGGCTCGGGCACCGCGGGCTCGTCACGCAGATGGACGGAGCGCGCGCTCTGGCCCGCGGCGGCGAAGCGGTCCCGCCACGGGGTGCGCAGGCCGAAATTGTGCTGGACCGGTTCGGGACGGTCCGCGACGAAGGTGCCCGAACCCTGCCGGCGCTCGACATAGCCGTCCGCGGCCAGGCCGCCCAGTGCCTGCCGGATGGTGATCCGGCTGACTCCATAGATCTCGGACAGCTCGCGCTCGGTGGGGAGTTGATACCCTGCCGGCAGTTCCTGGTCGATCTGCCGGCGCAGATCGCGCTGCACCTGGGCCCACGCGGGCATGGGTGAGCGCTTGTCGACGGGCCGGGCGAAGGTACGTACCGGATCGGTCGTCGGGACACGGGCGACGGACACGGGCGACAACTCCCCATCGGCTCTTTGCGGGCCGGCGGCACGCGGCAGCGCAATTGGTGCTGATGTTATCACCTAACAGCCCGTGCCGCGCACCACGGCAGGCTCAGACGTCGAGCTTGATGTGGCCGGCGTCCATGTTCACCGCCCCGCCCCGGAACGGCGGGCGTCCCCAGCGGGCGGCGGCACCGGCCGCGAACCAGGTACCGGCGACGGCGGTGGCGAGTTCACGCACCAGCCAGGCGTCCGGGGTACCGGCGGTCACCGGGGTACCGGTGGGCGGTTGGTCGGCCGCCGTTCCGGTGGCGGACAGATCGATCTGGCGGACGGTCTGCCCGGTCGAGCGCAGCGCCTCGGCGAGGCGGTCGAACCGGGCGCGGCCCTGGGAGCCGATCAGTTGCAGGGTCAGATGGGCCTGCGGGCCGATGAAGTAGTCGACGTGACCGCTCTCCTCCAGCGGCACATTGCGTGCCGCGAGCCCGCACGCCTCGATCAGCTTGAGCACCCAGAAGTCCGCCCCGCTGCGCAGCTCCGGCAGCGACAGGACCGAGATCGCGTCCGGGGCTTCGGCGGGCAGCCCGGCCAGCCCGGCGGTGACGAGATCCCGTACCCCGTCCAGGGTGGTCGCCAGGGCGGTCCCGACCGGTGCGGTGTCGACGCCGCAGACCGCGGCCACGCCCTGGGCGAGCATCACATGGCCCGCGCAGGGCACCTGCTCGTCCAGCCGCAGGGTCGGTACCAGTTGCACGGCGTCCGCGCTGTCCGCGAGCGGCGAGGACGGCTGGGAGGTGATCGCGACGGTTCGCATCCCGGCGTCGCGGGCCAGCCGCAGTGCCCGGACCGTGGCGCCCGAGGTGCCGGAGTGGGAGATGCCGACAACGGTGTCGCACGCCGCGGGCAGGGTCGCGCTCCAGGTGAGGTCGCCGGCCGACAGCGCGCGATGACCGAAGGCGGTGGCGAGCAGCGCCGAGGCGAGCGAGTCGCCCGAGCCGGTGAACACCGCCCGCGCCAGGTCCGGGACGGCCGCGGTCACCAGCGGTGCGGAATCGAGCAGCGCGGCTTTCAGGGCTCCACTCAGCCGGGCGGGGTCCGCGGATTCGGTGCGGTCCATGGGTCAGGGCTCCTTGCGTACGGTGATATCGGGAAACGGTCGGCTGAACGGGGTGGCCGCGGCCAGGGCCTCGTGGCCCCAGCCGGACAGGGCGACCCGGGCCACGCTGGTGCCGAACACGGCGGCGTCCACGGGCCCGGCGCCCGCCGCGAGGGCGGCGACGACCGCGGCGGCGGAGGAATCCCCCGCGCCGGTGGTCTCCACCACCTCGACGGCGGGGTCGTGCACGGACCAGGCTCCGTCGGCGGTGACGACGTAGCCGCCCTCGGCGTCGAGCCGGGCCACCACCGGCAGCCGCAGCGCGGCCGCCAGGCCGCGGGCGGCGCGGCGCGGGTCCGGGTCCAGCAGGGTCAGTTGCACCCGGCTGGGGAGCAGGACGGTTCGCGGCGTGACCACCTCGCGCAGGTAGTCCAGGCCCGTGGCGGCGACCAGGTCCTGGTGCGGGTCGAGACCGACCCACACCGCCGCGCCGCTCGGCGGCCTCTCCGCGGGCGAGGAGGCGACCAGCCCGTCGAGGCCGTCGTAGAAGACGTCCGGCGCGGCGGGCAGGTGGTCGTCGTCCGGATCCGGCAGCTCCGGCTGTTCCAGTTCGGTGCCGCCGGGCGCGTGCTGGCGGACGATGCGCCGCCCGAGCGCGGAGTTCAGGATCCACAGCCGCGGCACCTCGGGGACCGGGACGCAGGCGCTCCTGTCGACTCCGTATGTGTCGAAGAGCTGTGCGAACCGTGGGTCGTCGTCCGGCAGTGGACAGCTGACCCGTACCTGTGTCCCGGCGACCAGCCGGGCGCCGAGGGCGGCGAACAGGGCCGGGCCGCCGGGGCACGAGAAGCGCGCCCCGGCCTGCTCGGCGACCAGGTGGTCGACGGACAGTCCCGCGTGGATGCCGACCAGGGTCACGGGGTGAACCGGGAGAAGGCATAGCGGACGGTGCGATCGCGCGGGCCGTCCAGTTCGAGCAGGTAGACGCCCTGGCTGTGGCCGATCGCCAGCTCGCCGTCGATCACCGGCAGGGTGAGCGACTGCGCGCCGAACACACACCGCACATGGGCGGCGGCGTCCTGCGGTCCGTCGTGCAGGTGGACGAACGGGCGGCCGACCGGCACCTGCTGCTCGATGAACAGCCGGATGTCGTGCAGCGTGGTCCCGTCCACGCCGGAGTTGAGGATCAGCGTGCAGGTGGTGTGCGGGATGTAGACGGTGAGCGTTCCGTCGCCGAGACCGGCCGGCACTGCGGCTCTCAGCCGCGGGGTGACGTCGAGGAATCCGACGGGTGCGGCGAAGCCCTCCGCGGGCTTCGTGTTCACGTCGAAGCTCGACCACTTGCCGATCGTGGGGGTGCTCATCTTCATGCCTTTCGGTGGTGTGCTGACTGAAATGGGGGGTCTGGATGTGGTGGTGGGGGGGTGTGGTGGGCGTGCCGGAGTGGGGCCCCGGCCCGCCGGGGGGGGGGTCGTGCGGCTCGGATCGTGCGCTAGGCGGCCCGCGTGAGGTGTTGGATCCGTACCCCGTCGGCCGCGACGGCGCCGCGCTCGACGAGGAAGCCGGCGCCGCCGCCCAGGGAGTCGGGGGCGGTGCCGGTGAGCAGGGTGGCGCCGTCCACGAGGAGTTCGAGGTGGGTGCCGAGGCAGCGCAGTTCGACCGCGTAGGTGCGGTCCCGCTCGTAGGCGAACGCCGTCTCGGCCAGCACGTGGCGGTCCCCGTCGTGCTGGTGGATCAGCTGGAGCCGGTCCGAGCCGGTGAGGATCCCGGCGCAGAAGCGGCGGTGCCCGCGGCTGCGGACGACCAGGCCCGCCGTGTCGTGGAGGGACGGGGTGAGCCGGCTGGCGATGGCGTAGTCGGTCCAGTCCCGGGTGCCCGTGGTGACGACCCCGAGCGGGTCCGGGTGCGAGACGGAGTAGGTGGCGGCGAAGTCGGCCTCGAAGTTCTTCGCGGAGCTGACCCAGGGGGCGAGGGTCTGGGGTGTGGTGTCCCAGATCGAGGAGAGCAGGATGCCGGACTGCTCGAAGCGTTGGGGCGCTCCGCGCCAGTCGAGTCGGTGGACGAGTGCCTCGGTCGCGCTGCCGGGCATCGCGGTGAAGGCGAAACCGGCCCGGAAGGGTACGAGGTTGCCTTCCGCCGGTATCTGCCAGCTCACCGTCCGGGGAGCGCCGCCGAGGGCGTACGGCGGCCCGTAGTGGGTGGCTATGCCGTCGCCGCCGGTGGCTATGCCGTCGCCGTCGCGGAACAGGACGTACGGGCGGATGGTCACGCCGTCTCCGGCGGCGGACACCTGGGCGGTCATCGTCTGGCCGGGGTAGAGGGAGGGGCTGGCGACGGTGGAGAAGTCGCCGCCGTCCTGTTCCGGGTCGAGGAAGGTGGGCGTCGACACATGGGCCGCCGTCTGCCCGGCGCCGGTGAAGCGGATCCGGAGGGCGTCCTGGCCGCCGGCGTCGTTCGTGTTGCCCACTCGCACCGGCACCGTGTCGTCCCGGTGGCGGGGGCAGGCGGTGAAGCCCTGCACGGAACCCCGGTAGGCGAAGGTGAAGCGGGCGGGAGCGGGCCTTGCCGGGCGTCCGGCCAGTGTGCGGGCGGAGGCGCGGATGCGGTCGGTCTCCCGGGTCGCGTCGCTGACGCACTCCCCGCCGTCGGCGGTGACGACCAGCAGCCGGTCGGCGACCGGTGTTCTGAGGTCGACGCCGGTGCGCAGTGCGTCGAGCCCGAGCCGTACGCCGTTGAGGCAGCCCACGGTTCCGGCGTTGCTGTCGGTGTCGAAGCCCACCGAGGAGGCGATCATCACCGAGCGGTGGAAGTCGTCGCCGCCGCCGAGCAGCGCGCCGAGCGACATCGCCAGGTTGGGCAGTGCGTGGCAGGGGCCGGGGTAGGCGGCGTATCCGTAGCGGGCGTCCACCCAGTGGCGGAGATCGCGCCAGTCCTGGTCCGGTGAGCAGTGGGCCCGGACGTCGTCGAGGAGTTCACGGACCGCCGGGGTCCGGATGAAGGGGGTCGCGGCGTCCAGCAGCCGCCCGAGGTCGCTGTCGGTGAAGGCCAGTGCCCGCATCGCGGCCAGCAGCCCGGCGCAGTCGAGCGCGTGACCGTCGTGGCTGACGCTGGCCGCGGCCCGGGTCAGGGCCACGGCGTGCTCGGGGTCGCCGGGGCACATCAGGCCGAACGCGTCGCTGAAGATCTGCGCGCCGATCTGCTCGGCGAGCGTGCTGCCGTTCTGGGCGGCGCTGCCGCTGCGGGGCGCCGGTATGCCGCGGCGCAGGTTCAGGTAGGCGGTGTGTTCGGTCGATCTGCCCATGCCGCCCCACCACAGGATGGTGCGGTCCTCGATGACGTAGTTGAGCCAGGTGTCGCCGACCAGGGCGGGTTCTATCGGGCGGCCGGGGTTGTCCAGGACGACGCGGGCGAAGGCCAGGGTCCCGGAGATGTCGTCGTCCGCGACGATCAGCGGGGCGCCGAGTTCCTCGTTGACGTACCGGTCCACCTGGCCGAACCGGCTGATGATGTCCGGGTAGGGCCAGCCCTCCACCGGGCGGCCGAGGTAGACGCCGATGATCTTGCCGAGGACGCCGGCGTAGACGCGCTCGGCGAACAGGTCGGCGGCGACGTCCGGCTCGGCGGGGTGCGCGGGCGGAGCCGCGGGAGTGTGCCTCATCCCTTGACCGCGCCGTTCGCCATGCCGTCCACGACGTAGCGCTGGAGGGCCACGAAGACGCCGAGCACCGGCAGGATGAGGATGAGGGCGCCGGCCATCATGGCGCCGATCTGGGTGGAGAAGGTGCCGTTCATCGACAGGAACCCCAGGGTCGCCGTCTGCTGGGACGGATCGTGCAGGAAGGTCGAGGAGATCAGGAAGTCGTTCCAGGCGTTGAGTCCCACGATGACCCCCACGGTGATCAGACCGGGGCGTACCACCGGCAGCAGGACCCGCCAGACCAGCTGGAAGATGCCCGCGCCGTCGACCACTGCCGCCTCCTCCAGTTCCTTGGGAACATTGAGGAAGAAGGTGCGCATCAGAAACGTCGCGAAGGGCATGTTGATGGCGGCGAGGATGACGCCGACCACGAAGACGTTGTTGAGCAGTCCCAGCTCGGCGACCGCGGCGTACAGCGGGAAGATGAACAGCTGGATGGGCACCGTCATGGCCATCGTCAGATAGACCATGACCGCGGGCCAGACGCGGATCTTCTGTCCGGCGAGCACATAGCCGGCCAGGGACGAGCAGAGCAGGACCACGACGACCGTGGTGCCGGTCAGCAGGACGCTGTTGACGAAGCCGGTGGCGAAGTGGCCGTACTCCCAGGCGGTGCTGAAGTTGGACCACGAGAACGACTTCGGCAGCGCGAAGGGATTGGCGGTGACCTCGGCGTTGCTCTTGAAGCTGTTGACCAGGACCAGCAGCAGCGGGATCAGCGCGGTGGCGGCGAAGACCAGGAGCACGACATGGGCGGTGGCGCCCTTGAGCAGGGAGTTCAGGGAGTTCGACATGCTTGGGGACTTCGAGGTGCTCGGGGAGTTCGAGGTGCTCGGGGAGGGCCAGGGGTTCAGGGACTTCATGACGAGAGCTGCCTCCTGCTCATCCAGGTGTAGACGCAGGACGCGATCAGCCCGAAGAAGCTCATGATGAGTCCGACCGCCGACGCCTTGCCGAACTGGAACGCCGCGAACGCGAAGGCGTAGGCGTATGTCCCCATGACCTCACTGCCGTGGGCCGGGCCGCCCTGCGTGAGCAGATACACGTAGTCGAAGGCGAGGAAGGAGAAGATCACCGTCATCACGCCCATGAGCATCAGGGTGGACCGGATGCTCGGCAGGTAGACGTGCTTGAACACCTGCCAGGAGTTGGCGCCGTCGCAGATGGCCGCCTCGACCTGGTCCACCGGGGTCTGCCGCAGCGCGCCGAAGTAGACGATGGTGAGGAAGCCCCAGTAGTGCCACATGTCGACCGCGGCGGCCCCGTAGAGGGCCCCGTTCACACTGGACAGGGGGGAGTCGATGCCCAGGACCCCGATGACACCGCCGTAGGGGTTGTAGATGATGCTCAGCCACACCATCGCGTTGACGGCGGGCGCGAGCACATACGGCATCAGGTACACGACCTGGTAGAAGGTCCGCGTCCGGCGCCGGCGAAGGAGCAGCCAGGCGGTCAGGAGCCCGATCACGGCGGGGAGGGTGAGGAAGAGGACGACCCATTTGATGTTATTGCTCAGGGCCGTGGCGAAGACCGGGTCTTCGAGGATGTCCCGGAAGTTCTCCAGGCCCACGAAGTTGGCGTTGTAGCCGATACCGCTCCAGTCGGTGAAGGCGAAGACGGCGGTCAGGATGCCCGGCACCACGACGATCAGACCTGAGAGCAGCAGTGCGGGTGCCACCAGCAGGTAGTTGATGAGGGACTGGCGCCGCCGGTGGGCGGAGCGCCGGGGACGTCCGGAGGGGGGTGTCTGCGCAGTGGGGGCGGCAGTGGCTGCCGTGACGGTCATGATCACCCTCCGTGCGGTCGCGCTGGGACGGGGTAGGGGGTTGCCGGGTGGTTGATGGAGCCGTCTGTCTTGTCAGACGGGTCTCAGGGGGCCAGGCTCACGGGGCTTGTCAGCTCAGGTCGTCAGGCAGGTCTCATGAGGCCGGTTCCGGGACGGGTGGCACAAGGCCCTTGGCCTGCTCGGTCTCGAAGTCCGACTGGACCTTCTCCAGGAAGTCCGACGTACTCTGGGTGCCGAGCCACACACTGTCGATGTCGGTGAAGTCCGCGGCGGTGGCCGGTGGGAAGAAGGTGCCGGCGTAGAAGCCGTAGTTACCGGCCGAGACACCCTCGACGGTGTCCTTCATCGACTGGACGAAACTCTTCGAGAGCCCGGTGTAGTCGGCCGGGTCCAGGTCGAAGTTCTTCAGCGGGACCGCCCAGTAGCCGGGCCAGTCCTTGTTCATCTGCTCGGCGAACGAGTTGCTCATCATGTAGTCGATGACCTCGGCCGCCCCGTCCTTGTTCTGGGAGCTGGCGTTGATGGACAGCGAGGCGGTCGAGCCGAGGGTGTAGCTCGGGTCCGGCAGGCTGGTGTCGACGTTGGGGAAGGGGATGAAGCCCAGGTCGGCGGTGTTCCCGGCGCTGTCGTTGAAGTAGTCGCCGGCGAACTGGTAGGCCAGGGTGGGGCCGATGAAGAAGGGTGACTCACCCTGGGACAGCAACTGCATGGACTCGGTGAAGTCGAGGTTCTGGTAGTCGTCGCCGCCCAGGTACCCCTTCTCGTAGAAGTCGGCGGACTCCGTGACCGCCTGGGCGATCTTGGGGTCGGTCCACTTGATCTTGCCCTGGAGTGCGTCGTAGACGGCCTTGCCGCCCGAGTCATGGGTCAGGAACAGCGAGGCGTAGTTCTGGTTGACCGGCTTCCAGCCCTTGTTCCCGGTGACGGAGGGGTGCAGTCCGTCCGCCGCGGCCTTGTCCATGATGTCCGTCAGCTCGGTGAAGGTGGTGGGCACCGCGACACCCAGCTTGTCCAGAACGTCCTTGTTGTAGAAGACGCCGATGTTCAGCAGGGAGTTCGGCAGCGAGTAGAGCTTGCCGTCGACGGTCCCCGACTCGTACATCGGCTCAAGGATCCGGTCCTGCCAGCCGTATTTCTCGGCGTACGGGGTCATGTCGGCGAGCTTTCCCTCCGCCACGTACGCCGAGGCGAAGGAGGGGCCGGAGCCGTAGACGATGTCAGGTCCCTCATTGGCCGACAGGGCCACCTGGATGTTGGAGTCCACCGCGTTGTTGTACGTGACCTTGAGGTCGTACTCACTCTGCGACTGGTTGAACTCGTCGACCAGCACTGTCTGCATGGTCTTCTGCTGCGCGGGTGAGGCACCCCAGAACCACAGTTCGAGGGTTTTCCGGCCGTCCGCCGAGGTGCTGGAACCGGAACAGGCGGACAGCGCGAGCATGCCGCACGCCAGGCCCACGCCTATCGTCTTCATCCCTGGTCTGGCCATGGATCAACTCTTTCGATCTCAAGTCCGGATGGTGCTTTTCCTTTGTTGCCTGTGCTTTTCCTTTGGTGCTTCTTGCTCACAGCGCGGCGCCATGAGCATCGCCAAACTCGCCGTGATTGGTATGGATTTGAGTACCATAGAACCAATGATCGGGGGTGTCAACGCATCTCGGCGGCCGGTTCGGAGGCGTTGTCAAAGGCGTTGTCGGCGGCGTCGTGGCGGGCGAGGTGGGTGAGGCCGAGGAGGGCGACATCGATGGCCGCGACATGCCCCGCACCCGCTTCGAAGGGCCGGCCGCCGATGACGTTGTCCGCGACCGAGCAGACGGAACCACCGCGCCGGCCGAACAGCGCGGCGAGCGTGACGACCGCCGCGGACTCGCGGTCCCCGTTGAGCACGCCGGCCCTGGCCCAGCTCTCCAGGATGTCGGTGTGCCAGGGCTGGAAGTAGCCGCCCACGCCCGGCCGCCCCACCCCGCAGAAGTCGGAGTCGCTGGACCTGGTCACCCCCAGATGGTGCGGACAGCCCAGTTCTTCCGCGGCCCGGGCCATCGCCGGCACGATCTCGTGGTGCGCGACGGCGGGATACGAGGCCGGGACATACGCGCGCGTCATACCCTCGTCCCGTACGACGCCGGTCGAGACGACCAGGTCACCCGGCCGCACCCGGGGATGCACGCCACCGGAACCACCTACCCGGATGAAGGTGTCGGCCGTGGTGAACTCCAGCAGCTCATGCATGATCAGCTCCGCCTCGGGCGAGCCGCTGCCGCCCGACACGACCGTCACCGAGACCCCGTCGTAGCGCCCGGAGTACGTGGTGAACATGCCCGAGCGGCCGATCCGCTCCGGGTCGTCGAGCCGCCGGGCGATCTGCTCGGCCGGGTCCTCGTCATAGGCGCACAGCGGGTCGCGCACGGTGAGCAGCACGTAGCGTGCCACCCGGTCGGGGTCGAGGCCGGACAGGGCGGGTCGGCCGTCGACCAGGAGCCCGCGCCTGGGCAGACTGTCCGCGAAGCGGTAGGTGTCGTAGATCCGGGTCGGGTTCCAGTGGGAGTCGGTCATCGGCGCTCCTGGGAGGGGCTCTGGGAGAAGGGGGCGGAGGTAGGGGGCGGAGGTAGCGGGCGGACGTAGGGGGCGGAGGTAGCGGGTCGGCGGTTTCGGGGTCGGTGGGGCTACTGGGTCGGCCATGCCGAGGTCGGCGGCTTCGGGGTCGGCGGTTACTCGGTCGGCCATGCCCAGGTCAGCGGTTTCGGGGTCGTCGATTCCAGTGCCGGGACGACGGCGGCACGGTCTGGGGGCCGGGCGGGTCCGGGCGGAATCCGGCGCTAGGTGGCCGCCGTGGGCACTTCCATGGCGCCTCTTCGGACCTCCGCGCGGGTCGGCTCTCCGACTGCGGGGGCGCCGTACTCCCCGATGACCAGGGCGGCGGCGCTCGCCGCGAGCCGGGCGGCGGCCACGGCGTCGCCGCTCGCGGCGAAGGCGGCGAGGAAGGCGCCCGAGTAGGCGTTGCCACCACCGGTGGGGTCGACCACCCGCCCCGGAGCCACGCCGACCCGTACGCGCTCGCCCTCGTGGTGGACCAGGGAACCGGCCGGTCCGCAGCGCAGTACGACCGTGAGTCCTGTGCGTCTGAGCAGGTCAAGCGCGTCGAGCGGATCGGCGCGACCGGTGAGGGCGGCGGCTTCGGCGACGTTGAGGGACAGTACGTCGATCAGTGCGGCCAGTTCCAGCACCCGGGGCAGCTGCCGCGGCGCGCAGGCGTCGGCGGCGATCTCCCACAGCACGGGACCCGCGCAGCGGGCGCGCAGATCCGGCACCTCGCGCCAGAAGCGCACACCCGTGCCCGGCACATCCACACCATGGAAGAGATACGCTCCGGCCGGCCGTTTCGGCTCGACCGGCATCCGGCTGGGATAGGGGGTGTGGGCGGCGAAGTGCGCGTCCCCGAACCGGGAGTCCTCCACCCGCTCCCCGTCGGGGCGGTAGCGGACCCGGGTGACCGGACTGTGCTCCCCCACCTCGAAGAGCCCGCCGGGATCGATCTCCCGCTCGCGGAACCAGCCGGTCAGCCGCTTTCGGTCGGCGGCGCCCGCACCCGAGACGATCAGTGTGCGCCAGGCCGACGCGACCAGGCTCGCTCCGACGGCGGCGTACGCGCCCGCCCCGCCGACGGTCCGCGCCTGGAGGCGGCCGTCCGGGGTGTACACCTCGTCGGTCACCACATGCGAGAACACCGCGACAGGGTCCTGGCGTTCGGGGCCTTCGAGGCCCTCGGGGATGGGGGACATGGCGGCTTCCTCCCGTGGCGACGACAGCAGCCGTTGATTCTTCTTGTTGTCATGCCTACCATACCTTTCACGGCTTTACCCTCACCTCGTCACGGGCCTTCCTCGGTCACCGGTCCCGACGCCACCGTGCCCCGATACAACCCGCTCCGGTGTGACCCACGCTCCGACGTCCCCTGTGCTCCGATGCCACCGTGCGCCCCGAGCACCCACCACCGCTACAGACAGGCACGTATGAAGAATGTGCTGATCGACACCGACCCCGGCATGGACGACGCCCTCGCGATCGCCCTCGCCCTCCGGTCGCGCGCGCTGCGCACCCTCGCGGTGACCGCGGCGACCGGCAACCTGCCATCGGACCGGACCGCCGCGAACGCGATGCGTGTGCTGGACCTGCTCGGCCGTGAGGACATTCCGGTCGGCCAGGGCCCACTGCTGCCACTGGACGGCGACTATCCCGTCGACCCCTTCTCGCACGGCAGTGACGGGCTGGCCGAGTCCCA
The DNA here is from genome assembly GCF_042790455.1 of Streptomyces sp. NPDC056734. NCBI lineage: Bacteria > Bacillati > Actinomycetota > Actinomycetes > Kitasatosporales > Streptomycetaceae > Streptomyces > Streptomyces sp. NPDC056734. Next base: position 41,957 of record NZ_JBHTZD010000019.1, on the reverse strand, counting down.
CTTCCCCGCCTCGACCCGGGCACTGGACCCCCGGTCGGCCCCGCGGCTCATCGTGGAGACGGTCGACGCGCACGCCGGTGACATCTCCATCGCCGCCCTCGCCCCGCTGACCAACCTCGCCCTCGCTCTGGAGATCGACCCGCGGCTGCCGGAGAAGGTGACCGAGCTGGTCGTCATCGGCGGGGCCTACGGGCTGACCCCGTACGCCTGGTCCCAGGCCACCGGGGACAACGCGGTCAGTGAGTGGAACGTCTTCGTCGATCCCGAGGCTGCCCACCGGGTCTTCAACGCCGGTTTCCACCTCACGGCGGTCGGCCTCGACATCGCCACCCACCCCCGGATCAACTTCCGCCCGGGCGATCTGGAGCGGCTGCGGGCGGCGCACACCCCGGAGGCGGCCCTCGCCGTCCGGATCGTGGAGTACGTACAGGGCCGCGGCTATCAGTCGTACTGCTCGCTGATCGACAGTGTCGCGGTGGCCGCGCTGATCGACCCCACGCTGGTGACGTCCGTCGAGCTGCGCTGCGATGTCGAGCGGCGTGGTGAGCTGACCCGTGGCATGACGGTCGTGGAGCGCCGGGCCCACCACGGGCGGACCGACCTGCCCGTCATCCGGGCGGTGTCCGAGCTGGACTTCGACCGCTTCCTCGACCTCGTGACCGGAGTGCTCAGTGACGACCGCACCTGACAGCGATGCCCCCGACACCTTTGACACAGCTGGCATATCCACAGACCTTCCGGCACCGCTCGCCGAGCTGCACCTGCATCTGGAAGGCACGCTGGAGCCCGCGGTCATCTTCGAGCTGGCCCGGCGCAACGGGATCGCGCTGCCCTACGCCGGGGTGGACGATCTGGCGGGCCGGTATCGGTTCACCGACCTCCAGTCCTTTCTCGACCTCTACTTCGCCAACATGAGCACCTTGGTGACTCAGGCGGATTTCGAGGAGATGACCTGGCGGTATCTGCTGCGGGCCCATGCGGCCGGGGTGCGGCACGCCGAGGTGTTCGTGGATCCGCAGGCGCACTCCGTCCGCGCGATCACCGCGGAGACCGTACTGCGGGGTGTGCACACGGCGATGACACGGGCGGCCACGGAACTCGATGTGACCGGCGGCATCATCGTCTGCGTGTTGCGTGACCGGCCGGCCGCCGAAGCCATGGACATGCTGGAGGCGAGCCTGGCCACCGGTGTACCGCTGCTGGGGCTCGGCCTCAGTTCAGCCGAGGCCGGCCATCCGCCCGCCGACTTCCAGGAGGTCTTCGCGGCGGCCGGGCAGGCAGGTCTGCGGCGGGTCGCCCACGCGGGCGAGGAGGGGCCGCCCGACTACATCCGGCAGGCCCTGGACCTGCTCGGCGCGGAGCGCATCGACCATGGGGTGCGCTGTCTGGAGGACCCCGCGCTGGTCGCCCGGCTGGCGGCCGAGCGGATCCCGCTCACGGTCTGTCCTCTGTCCAATGTCCGCCTGCGTGTGGTGGACCAGCTCGCCGACCACCCGCTGCGGCGCATGCTCGACGCGGGCCTGGCCGTCTGTGTCAACTCCGACGACCCCGCCTACTTCGGCGGCTACCTCGACGACAATCTGCGCGCATGTGTGGACGCCCTCGGTCTCACCCCGGCCGAGCTGGACCTCCTCGCCGCCAACTCCATCGGCGCGTCCTTCGCCCCTGAGTCCCGTAAACGCGAACTGCTCGACCGCCTGACCGCCGCCCGCACCCTCTAGAAAGCGGGCCCTTTCGGCTGGTGCGGGCCCGGTGAGCGCGTGTGCCCGTCGGCGCTCAGGCCCAGTCCGGCGCAGGTCAGGTCCACCAGGCGCTGGACGGCGGCGGGGTCGGGTGCGGAGCCCGCCGCCGCCAGGGCGTGGAGGCAGTAGTTGGCGAGTTCGCCCGGGGGCGCGTCACTGTGGAGTGCCCCGGCGGCACCGGCTCGGGTGAGCAGGTCCGCGAAGAGTGCGGTGAGCTGCTGCTGGGCGCGCGCGATGGGCTCGCCGCGGTGGACCAGTGCCGCGATGACCGCCGACCGTCTGGTCGTCATCGGCCGTGCCCGGCTGATCGCCGAGACCAGCGTCGAGGACTTCCTCGCCGACGGCGACGGGAGCTTTGTCCAGGTCCGCACACCGCACAGTGCCGCACTGGCCGCCGGGCTGCGCGACCGCGGCGCCACGGTGACCGAGGCGGGCCCGGTGCCTGCGGGGTCAGGGTCGCGGACGAGTGCCTGCCGGGTCCGGGTCGCCGACGACTCCCTGCGGGGTCCAGGTCTCCGACGACTGCCTACGGGGTCCCGGGCGCCGACGACGGGCGGCGCGGCCGCGTCTCCGACCAGGAATCACACCCCTCAGTCGAGGTGGAAGACCTCCTCCGCCTCGGCCCACCACTCCCCCTCGGTCGCGCTGTCCAGTGGCTGCTGGCACGGGTCGGTCAATGCCCACCATTCGCGGCTGACCGGGTCGGCGGCGATCCGCGCGGTGTCGGCGGCGTAGTCGGTGCCGGTGTATTCGAGGTAGCTGAACAGCAGGCCGTCCCGCAGGAAGATGGAGTAGTTGCCGATGTTGGCCCGCTTGAGAGCGGCGAGCACGCCAGGCCACGCGGCGGCGTGCAAGGCGCGGTACTCCTGCTCTTTCTCGGGCCGGAGCCGGATCACGGCGGCGAAGCGCTGCATGCCGCTCAGCCCTCCTTCCGCAGCCGCAGCCGCAGTTTGTCCATGCCGCCGTCCACGACCGGTGCGATGCCTGTCGTGGAGCCGACGGCGGGGAAGGCCGGACAGCCGACGGCCGCGACGATTTCTCCGGCACCGGCCAGTCCGCGGATGCCCCGCACCACGGGGTCGGCCGCCATCGCCCGGGTCGGCGGGAGCACCGCGCCCACGGCCACCCCGCCCCCCAGGACCCCGGGAAGTGTGCCGGGCGTCAGTCCGCCGACGACGGGGCGCGGGTCGCGCCATGCTCCGTCGGCCCCGGACACCAGACCGCGTCCCGCTCCCGCCGTTCCGTGCCGTGCCAGTCTCATGAGGTCTCCCATCGAGGTCTCTCCCAACTGGTGTGCTCCCGAGCGGACACGCGCCCAGGACTTAGGGCTGCGCCCAGGACATAGGGGTGCGCCCGGGAGACAGAATCGCGCTCGGACATCCCGCCGCGCCAGCGGCGGACCGGATCGCAGGCCCGGACGGGCGCCACGTCGGCCGCCCGTCCGGACGCCACCGCAGGCCGTCCACCGCAGGCCGTCCACCGAGGAAGGATCTGCTTCATCCGGCACGCAGGACCCTAAGGATCAGATCACTCGTATGCAATAGCTCGCACAAGATGCCCCTTTTGGCGCGCTACGCCAGCGTTATACAACTGGATTCAACGAGTTTCCACCTCACTCTTCTCAACGCGTAACACCGATGCCATAGTTGCCCCCACCGATGAACCTGATTAATCCGAGCACGTTTCAGGGGGATGACGCAGTGGGAGCTTCAGCGCAGGTGTCCGGCGAGGGGAATGATGATGCGTCAGGCCGCTACCGGCCCGGTTACGAACTGGTCGCCGAGCAGCTGCTCAACTACATCGCCGAGCAGAACCTGCGGTCCGGGGACCGGCTGCCCACGGAACAGGGGCTGGCCCAGATCCTCGGCGCCTCCCGCAATGTCACCCGCGAGGCGGTGAAGGTCCTGGCCGCCATCGGCCGGCTCAGTGTGCGGCGCGGAGCGGGTATCTTCGTCGCCGACTCGGCCGGCGGGCTGGTGGACGACCCGCTCTCGCACTTCCGGCCGACGAGCATGGAAGACGTCCTGATGCTCCTGGACTACCGGACGGTGATCGAGTCGGAGACGGCCCGCCGTGCCGCCTCGCTCGCGACGCCGATCGAGGTCCGGGCCATCCGGGAGTGTGCCGAGACCTCACTCGCGGCGGCCAGAGCCAGCGATGGCTACGGCTTCGCCGAGGCCGACGCGGCGTTCCACGACGCCGTGGGTGCCGCCTCGCACAATGTGTTTCTGAGGTCGAGCGTCGCCGGAGTACGGCGCCTGGCCTCACAGTCCGATGTCCTGCTGTTCCACGGTGACGCACCCGGGTCACTGGAAGTGGCGGCGGAACAGCACCTCGCCATAGCCGAGGCGGTCGCCGCGGGGGAGACCGATCTCGCGGCGGAGCTGATGGTGGCGCACATAGCCACCACACAGAGTCAGTTCGAGCGAAAGATCCGCGACCGGCTGTTCAACCTGGACGGCCGGGCCCCCACCGGCACACCGGTGCAGCCATCGAGAAGGACCGGTGCCGCGGAGGAACCGCGGTCACCCGAGACGTCCGCCTCGTAGCACCGCACCACACCCCCCGGCTCGTGGCGGGCGCCCCGCCCTCACGAGCCACCCACGCCGGAGAATCCCGGAGGACGACCGGGGCTCCCCTCATATCACCTCATTCAGGCTGATTGGATGTCCGTGTCTGCACCGTCTGCTCGTGAACGAATACTCGTGCCGCTGCGAAGAGTTCTGGTAGCGGCCCTGTCCCTGGCCGCCGCGGCGGCTCCGCTGGCCGCCACGCCCGCCCTGGCGGCCACGCCCAAGGGCCTGAACGTCTATGTCTCACCGACCGGCAAGGACTCCGGCACCGGCACCGCCGCACAGCCCTTCAAGACGCTGGAACACGCGCGGGACTATGTCCGCAAGGCCAAGAAGAAGGTCAGCGGCGATGTCCATGTGCTGCTGATGTCCGGCACGTACCAGCTGAGCAGCACCTTCAGCCTCACCGCCGAGGACTCGGGCGAGGACGGCTCCCGGGTCATCTACGAAGCGGCCCCCGGCGCCAGCCCCGTCATCAGCGGCGGCAAGCAGATCACCGGCTGGACCCCGGCCGACTCGACGGGCACGGTCTACAAGGCCGACGTGGGCGACCTCGACACCCGTCAGCTGTACGTGGACGGCGAGCTTCAGACCCGGGCGCGGAGCGAACAGAACCCGTCGGGCTTCAGCAAGACGGCCACCGGCTACACCTTCACCGACAGCAGCATCAGCGACTACGCGCGCCCCGAGGACCTGGAGGTCGTCAGCAGCTGGGGCTGGAAGCTCCAGCGCTGCGGGGTGGAGTCGATCTCCGGCAACGCGATGACGATGGAACAGCCCTGCTGGGACAACGCCCACCTCCAGCAGGGCCAGGAGATCCAGAACCCCACCTGGCTGGAGAGCGCCCGCGAGCTGCTGGACACCCCGGGTGAGTGGTACCTGGACGAGGGCTCGGGCGAGATCTACTACATGCCCGAGGAGGGCCAGAACCTCGCGGAGGCGACCGTCACGGTGCCGGTCGTGCAGGATCTGGTCAACCTGGACGGCACCCGGGCCAAGCCCGTCACCGATGTGTCCTTCGAGGGCATCACCTTCTCCTACTCCACCTGGCTCGCCCCCAGCTCGCCCGACGGTCTCATCGAGGGCCAGGCCGGCTTCCGGATGGTCGGTGAGGACAACCCCACCTTCGACTCCACCCGCCTGAACTGGCAGAAGACACCCGGAGCCGTCAATGTGAGCTACGGCCATGACATCGGCTTCGAGGGCAACACCTTCACCCACCTCGGCGCGGTCGGCCTGAACCTGAACACCGGCACCCAGGGCACCGACATCACGGGCAACGTCTTCCAGCAGATCGCCGCCACCGGCATCCAGATCGGCGGCGTCGAGGCCATCGACGCCCACCCCGACGATCCTCGGGACATCACCAAGGACACCATGGTGGACAACAACGTTGTCACCAAGGTCGCCGACCAGTACAACGGCTCGGTGGGCATCCTGGCCGGTTACACCGACAACACGGTGATCACCCACAACAAGGTGTACGACCTGCCCTACACCGGTATCTCGGTGGGCTGGGGCTGGGGCCTGACCGACGCGGGCGGCAACTCCGCCTACCCGAACAACGCCGGTATTCCGGTCTGGGACACCCCGACCACCAGCCAGGACACCGTTGTCACGGACAACGAGATCAGCGACATCATGAAGTCGCAGGCCGACGGCGGCGCGATCTACACCCTCAGCAACAACCCGGGCGGCACCGTCTCCGGCAACTACATCCACGGCGTCCCGGCGCACGCGTACGGCGCCGTCTACCACGACGAGGGCAGCAGCGGCTGGGAGAACACCGGCAACGCCATGTGTGACATCTCCTTCCAGTGGCTGCTCATGAACCACGCGGAGGGGAACACCGCCACCGCCAACTACACCAGCAATCCCGCCTTCAGCGTCCAGTACCTCAGCTCCAACAACAACGTGTCGGGCAACACCACCGTCGGCTCCTGCGCCCAGCTGCCGGCCTCGATCGTGAACAACGCCGGCCTCCAGCCGGCCTACCGTCACCTCGACCCGGCCCCGCCCGCCACCGACACCAAGGCGCCCACCGCACCCGGCGGCCTGGCCGCGACCACCGACTTCCCGACGGTGGCGGACCTCAGCTGGACGGCGTCCAGCGACAAGACGGGCGTGACGGGCTACTCCGTCTACCGCGACGGCAAGCTCTTCAGCGCCACCGGCGGGACCTCGGTGCGGCTCTCCGGCCTCACCGCCGGCCAGACCTACACCTTCACGATCACCGCCCGTGACGCGGCCGGCAATGAGTCCGCCAAGAGCAAGAAGCTCAAGGTCACCATGCCGTCCGGCAGCGACCTGGCACTCGACCAGCCGGTGACCGCGTCCTCGGACTCGGAGCAGAACCTCCCCGAGAAGGCGGTGGACGGTGACCTGTCCACCCGCTGGGCCCAGGGCCTCGGCCTGCCCGACCCGTCCTGGATCCAGGTCGATCTCGGCGCCCAGTACGACGTGAACGGCGCGATCACCACCTTCGAGAAGAGCAGCGGCTACAAGTACCGCATCGAGGTGTCCGCGGACGAGATCACCTGGAAGACGCTGGAGGACCACACCGCCGCGAACACCACGGCGATGACCAACTACACCCACACCGACGAGCCGGTCACCGGCCGCTTCGTCCGGCTGACGATCACCGGCACCAGCGGCAACGGCGGAAGCGTCTTCGACTTCCAGGTGTACGGCCAGGCCGCGGCCCCCGGTGCCGACCAGAGCGCCCCCTCCACCCCGGCGAAGCCCGACGTCAAGCCGCTGCTGCCCAGCCTGGTCGAGCTGAGCTGGCCGGCCGCGACCGACAACACCGCGGTGACCGGCTACGCCGTGTACCAGGACGGCGAGCGGATCGCCCTCACCACCGCCACGACCCTGCGGGTCTCCGGCCTGACCCCTGACACGGAGTACTCCTTCGTGGTGGTGGCCCGGGACGCCGTACTGAACACCTCCGAGCCCAGTGAGGCGGCCGTCATCACCACACCGGCCGACCACAACCTGGCACTCGACCAGCCGGTGACCGCGTCCTCCGACTCGGAGCAGAACCTCCCCGAGAAGGCGGTGGACGGTGACCTGTCCACCCGCTGGGCCCAGGGCCTCGGCCTGCCCGACCCGTCCTGGATCCAGGTCGACCTGGGCAAGGACACCAGCGTCTCCAGCGTGGTGACCACGTTCGAGAAGTCCAGCGGCTACAAGTACCGCCTGGAGTACTCGACCGACGGCACGACCTGGTCGACGCTCGACGACCACACCGCCGAGAACACCACCTCGGCGGCCAACTACTCCTTCACCGACGAGCCCGTCACCGCCCGCTACGTGCGGCTGACCGTCACCGGATCCAGCTACAACGGCGGCAGCATCTACGAGCTCCAGGTGTACGGCGAGTTCTGACCCGAGGTGCCCTTCGGGGCGCCGCGTTCCCCATCGAAAACGAAAGCCACGATGAAGATCACCCATGTCGAAGTTCACCGGATCGATGTTCCGGCGGCCAGCCCTCCCTTCAAGTGGCGGGACGGACTGAGCGGAAGCGCTCCGGTGGGCGACGGCGCGGTCCTGCGCATCGGCACCGACGAGGGAGCCGAAGGGGTGGCCGTGTTCGCCCGGCCGGGAGCCTTCACCACCCTGCGCGAGCTGGTCGATCTGGTCTTCCGCGACGAACTGGTCGGGGCCGACCCGTTCCAGCGGGAGTGGCTGTGGCACCGGGTGTGGGAGCTGGACCGTATCCACGAACTCCCGCTCCCCACCCTGGGCCTCATCGACACCGCCCTGTGGGACCTCGCCGGCCGGTACCACGGCCAGCCGGTGTGGCGCCTGCTCGGCGGCTTCCGGGAGTCGATCCCGGCGTACGCCTCCACCTCGACGTTCTCCAGCATCACGGAGTTCCTGGAGGTGGCTGACCAGTGCCTCGAACTGGGCTACCGCGGTATCAAACTGCACGCCTGGGGTGACGCCCGCCGGGACGCCGAGCTGTGCCTGGCGCTGCGTGAGCACGTAGGCCCGTCGATCCCCCTCATGTACGACGGGTCGGCCGGATTCGACCTGCCCGACGCGATCCGCCTGGGCCGGGCGCTCTCCGAGGCCGACTACCTCTGGTACGAGGAGCCGATGCGCGAGTTCAGCATCTCCGCGTACCGTACGCTGGCGGCGGCCGTGGACGTACCCCTGCTGGTGGCGGAGACCTCCGACGGAGCGCACATGAACTCCGCGGACTTCATCCGGGCCGGTGCCGCCACCTTCGGCGTACGGGCCGGTACCACCCTGCGGGGGGGCATCACCGGAGCCATGCGCACCGCACACCTCGCCGACGCCTACCGTCTGCGGGCCGAGGTGCACGGTTCGGACATCCCGAACCATCACCTGTGCATGGCCATCTCCAACACCACCTACTACGAGTCCCTGGTGACCGCGGCGACCGTCGTCCGTGAGCGCCATGTGGACGCACAGGGCCTGGTGCACGCCCCCACGGGCCCAGGCATCTCCCTCCCGCTCGACTTCGGTTACGGCAGCGAGCTGCTGCCGTACGTCGAGCAGCCGCGCTGACCGGGCGGTGGAGGTCCCTTTCTCCCTCGTCGTTGACGGAGAGCGGGACCTCCACCGCGGCCGGCACCCCCCATCAGGCGTGCTACCTGTCCCCCGCAAGAACCCAGAAAGGCAAGACGATGAGGTCTTCCGGATCTCCGAGGGCCGGCTCTCCGGCAAACGGCTCCTCGACAGTTGACTCCTCGGCGGTCGGCGCTTCGGCGACCGGCTCTCCGACGACCGGCCGGCGCCGCACCGGCGCCGGTCTGCGCACCGCCGCCGCCGCGTTCTCCCTGGCCACGGCGGTCGTACTGACCGGCTGCGCCAGCGCCGACACCACCACCGACTCCCCCTCGACGGCAGCGGCCTTCGAACCGGTCACGCAGAAGGAGGGGTCGCAGATCACCGTCTGGGCGGACTCGACCCGGCTGCCGTCGGTGGAGGCGTACCAGAAGGCCAACCCGGACGTGAAGATGGACATCGTCACGTACGACGGAGGCGCCGACGGGTCCACGTATCTCCAGTCGAAGGTGCAGCTCTTCGACCGGACGGGCAGCGGCTGGCCGGATGTGGTGTTCGGCTCCCCCACCGACGTGACCTGGGCGTCCGAGCCCACGACGGCCGACGCGCAGCCCTTCGCCGCGCCCCTGGACAGCGATCTCGTACCGCAGAGCACGCTGGACGGCTTCGCCAAGGGCTCGCTCACCCCCTGCGAGTTCAACGATCACACCTACTGCCTGCGCAACGACATCGCACAGGTCGTCCTCTGGTACAACAAGGACCTCATGGACAAGTGGGGTTACGACGTCCCCACCACATGGGAGGAGTACGAGGCCCTCGGCAAGCAGGTCGCCGAGGACCACCCCGGCTACCTCGTCGGCTCGGTCGGCGACACCAACTCCCATGAGTCGTACTTCTGGTCCGGCCAGTGCCCGGCGTTCCAGGTGACGGAGCCGGACACCCTGCGCACCGACCTCCAGGACCCGAACTGCACCAACATGGCGGGCCTGCTGGACGGGTTGATCGACGCGGGCGCGGTCACCACCAAGGGATTCTTCAGCCAGGGATTCGCACAGGAGAGTGGCAGCAAGGTCCTGATGGCGTACGGCCCGTCCTGGTACGGGCAGTATCTGTTCAAGACCGCCTTCGAGACCCCGGCGGGGCAGATCGCCGCGGCGTCCCCGCTGAAGTGGGAGGGCCAGACCACGGCCGCGACCGGCAACGTCGGCGGCGGCGTGTGGATGGTGTCCTCGCACAGCGCCAACCTCAAGGCGTCCACGGACCTGGTCACCTGGCTGACCACCTCCGACGAGAACCAGGCGTCCGCGCCCACCTACCCGGCCTACACCCAGGCCGCCGAGGCGTGGCTGGCCAACCCCGCCAACAGTGACTACTTCGCCAATGATGTGAGCGAGCCCTTCAAGGAGGCCGCGAGCGAGGTGTGGACGGGCTGGTCGAACACCCGGTTCTCGGACGCCACCGCCTGGTCCAGCGTCGTCCTGCCGGCCCTGACCGAGGGCAAGAGCCTGACGTCGACCCTGCCTGCCTGGCAGACGGAGATCAGCAACGAGGCGAAGGCCGAGGGATATCAGGTGGTCAACGAATGACCTTGCTGGAGACCGAGCGGGCCGCCGTCTCCCCCCTGCGCCGTGGCACCAAGCCGCGGCGCGGGGGCGCCGGCCCCGCGGGCTATTTCTTCGTCGCCGGTTACGCGATTCTGCTGCTCGCCTTCGGGGTCTTCCCGACGGGCTACTCGTTCTACATGGCGCTCACCAACGACCAGGGCCAGTTCACCGGGCTCAACCAGTTCGTGAAGGTCGCGCAGGACTATCGCTTCGTCCCGGCCTTCACCAACATGCTGCTCTACCTGGTCATGTGGCTGGTCGTCCTGGTCGTCCTGGTCGTGCTCGTCGCGGTGGTGCTGCGCAGCAGGGTGCGGCCGGGTACGTCGGCGCTGTTCCGCTTCCTGTACTACATTCCCGGCGCCCTCGCCGGGGTCGCGAGCGTACTGGTGTGGCTGTTCATGCTGGACCCGGACGTCAGCCCGGTGTCCTGGCTGCTCAACAGCATGGGCATGCACAGTTTCGCGGCCGTGCTCGCACCCGGCAATCTGCCGCTGATCCTGATGCTGATCGCCTTCTGGACCGGCGCCGGCGGCTGGATGGTCGTGATGTACGGGGCGCTCAACAACATCCCCGACGAGGTGCTGGAGGCCGCCCGGATGGACGGCGCCGGGCCCTGGCGCACCGCCTGGCACATCCAGATCCCGATGATCCGGCAGTGGATCGTCTATATGACGATCATGGCGTTCGCGACCGGCACCCAGCTGTTCGTCGAGCCCCAGTTGCTCCAGACGGCCAGTCTCGGCCGGGTGAGCCCCACCTGGTCGCCCAATCAGCTGGCCTATGTCTACGCCTTCCAACAGGGCGACTTCAACGGCGCCGCCGCCATCTCCGTCTACCTGCTGGTGCTGGGACTCGTGGCCGCCGGGCTGCTGGTCGCCCGCTCGAATCTGTTCAAGCTGGATGAGAAATGACGCAATCCACTCTCTCCTCGGCGGCGACGAGCCGGCGTCCTCAGCCCTCCCGGGTCGTCTCCCTCCTCGTCGTGGGCCTGCTGCTGGCCCTGCTGCTGGTGTTCTTCGTCCTGCCGGTGATCTGGCTGCTGCTCGCGCCGTCCAAGACCGCGGCCGAAGTGGTGCGGGACAACCCGCTCTCCTTCGGGTCGTTCCAGCAGATCGGCGCCGCCTGGCAGCACCTGTTCGCGTTCCAGGACGGCGCGATGGTCACCTGGCTGCGCAATTCGGCGATCTACTCGGGAGGTTCACTGATCCTGACCCTTGCCGTCAGCATCCCGGCAGGCTATGCGCTGGCCCTGACGAACTTCCGGGGACGCAAGACGCTGCTGACGATCACCCTGGTGACGATGATCATGCCGCAGGCCACCTTGGTGCTGCCGATCTTCCTGGAACTCAACCAGTTCAATCTGATCGGCTCCGTCTGGTCGGTGATCCTGCCCTTCTCCTTCTATCCGTTCGGCGTGTATCTGGTCTACATCTACTTCGGGAGCAGCCTGCCCAGGGACCTGCTGTCGGCCGCGCGGATCGACGGCTGCAATGAGTGGCAGCTCTTCACCCGCATCGCGCTGCCGCTGGCCAAGCCGGTGATCGGCCTGGTCGCGTTCTTCAGCTTCGTCGGCAACTGGAACAACTTCTTCCTGCCGTATCTCGTCCTGCCGAAGAGCGAGCAGTTCCCCATTCAGGTGGGCCTGAACCAGCTGCTGACCTCCACCCCGTCGTTCAACCCGGTGGCCGGTGCGGGTCTCGACATCACCATCCCGGAACTGGCCCTGGCGATCGTCGTCGCCATCATGCCCGTGCTGGTGCTGTTCCTCTTCTCGCAGCGCACCTTGGTGTCCGGGATGCTCGCGGGCGCGACCAAGGAGTGAGCGCGGTGCGCCCGTCGGGTGGACCCAGGGCCATCGGCTTGGCGGACAGGAACTCGCCCAGTCCTCCATGAGGCACGGTTCAGCCGACGAGAAGGCGGAGGCCCAGCTCAGCCGCGTCAAGGGCGACGAGGTCACGGTTGCGCTCGGCCCACCGGCCCGAGGAGAGGTCGTCGCGCAGCCTCTCCACCGCCCGCTGTTCGGCCCGCGGCCCGACTCTGGTCCACACCGATACCGCCCGGCGCACCTGTTCGTCCAGGTACGCCTCGGGCCGACGCCAGTGGGCCTCGAAGAAGCCGTCGGCACAGTCCCACGGGATGAGCACCGGCTCCAGCCGGGCCCCGATCGCGCCGGCCAGCTGATCCACCGAGGGCCGCCCGGCCACCAGGCCGGCGACCTCGGGCAGATAGTCGCGGGTGAGCCAGAACCGGTGACGCCAGCCGGTGTCACTGGCGTCGTGCGTGAACACCACGACGCGCCGGGCCACTCGCCGCATCTCGCGCAGCCCGGCGATCGGGTCCTGCCAGTGGTGAACGGTGCTGAAGGCCATCGCGGCGTCGAAGGACCGGTCCTCGAACGGCAGGCGCTCCGCGGTGGCGGCCACGCAGGGCGCCGCGCCCTCGGGACGCTGTGCCCGCATGACCGCCGACGGCTCCACCGCGGTCACCTCACGGTCCGGGGGTTCGTAGGAGCCGGTGCCGGCGCCCACGTTCAGTACCGTCCGTGCGTCCCCGAGCGCGGCCCAGACCTGTGCGGCGATCCGCGGCTCGGTGCGTCGCGTCGCCGGGTAGGCGGATCCGATGGACTCGTACAGCTGTGCTCCGAACACCTTCAGTTGTTCCTCCGGTGTCGTCCTGATCCCCATGGCCCGTGCCTCCAGTTCCCTGTCTATGGCCGTCACCATGGCGGCGGCGCGGTCGCGCTGGTCGAGCAGCAGTCCGCGCAGCCGGCGCAGATGCGCGACCGCGTCGGTGGCCGGGTCGTCCACGAGATCCGCGATCTCGCGCAGTCCGAAGCCGAGCCGCCGGTAGCCGAGCACTTCCCGCAGCCGCTCCACGTCGCCCGGCGAGTAGACCCGGTATCCGGCCGAGTTCCGCGCGGACGGCCGCACGAGGCCGATCTCGTCGTAGTGATGCAGCGTGCGGACGCTCACACCGGCCAGCCCGGCCACCCGTCCCACGGTGAGGTGTTTCTCCACACCACCGACAATGCGGCATCACGCCACGTGAGGGTCAAGCGCTTCGCTGCCGAGGTCGCGGGTCGCTCCGCCCCGGAAGGGTCACAGAGCTGTGCGGTCACTGCATGTTGGTGTGACGTGCGTGCATCTGCTCGTGGGTGTCGCCGCGCTCGGCGGCGAGGGTCATGACGACGGCGTCGAGGATGAGCAGGGCTCCCTGCTCGAAGAGGCTGCCGCCGAACTGGCCGGTCTCCGCGCTCGGCACCGGCATGACGAGGTCGGCGAGGGCTGCGAGTGTGCTCGTCGGCCGCGCGGTCATGACCAGTGTGCGTGCCCCCAGTTTCGCCGCCGTACGGGCGAAGTGGACGGAGACGGGTGTCTCGCCGGAGCCGGAGATGACGAGCAGCCCGTCGCCCGCCCGCACGGACGGGGTGGTCGGCTCGCCCAGCACATGGACGTCCAGGCCGAGGTGCATCAGCCGCATGGCCGCCATCGACGCCACCAGACCTGAGCGGCCCTGCCCGGTGACGAACCATCGTCGTCGCGGGGTGAGCAGTTCGGTCACGGCGGTGCCGAAGGAGGTCTCGTCGACGTCGTTGAGGAGGGTCGCCACTTCATGCCGGACGGCCAGCCACGTACGGGCTTCCCGAGTCGGTCGCGGATCCACAGTGGGTCACTCCCCTCGGCCCTCGGCGCCCGCCGGTGCGGGTGCCGCGGCCAAGGCGTGTCCCGGTCCGCGGTCGCCATCGGTGACCCGGGCCGCGTGGCCGTTCAGCGTCGCCTTGTCCAGGACGCCCACTCACAGCACCACGATCGTCTTGAGGTTGCCGGGCAACCTGCCGGTGCCCAGGGCCTTCTCCGTCTCCTCCAGCGGGAACCGGGCGGTGACCAGGCTGTCCAGGTCCACCTGTCCGGACGCGACGAGCTGCGCGGCGAGCGGCCAGGTGTCCGTGTAGCGGAAGACACCGGTGATGATCAGCTCACGGCTCTGGATCACCCCGATGGGCATCGCGATCTCGTCCGCTCCCATGCCCACGAGGACGACGACGCCGCCGCCTCGGACGGCCTCGATGCCGCTGATGACCGCGGGTGTGGCACCGGAGGCGTCGATGAAGGCGTCCACCGCCAGATCGCGCACAGACTCCTGGGCCGGGTCGAGGGTACGGGTGGCGCCGAACCGCTCGGCCAGGGCGCGGCGGTCGGCCACCGGGTCGGAGATGATGACCTCGGCGGCGCCGAACGCCTTGGCCGCCTGGGCGCAGATGACGCCGATCGGCCCGGCACCGGCGATCAGCACCCGGGAGCCGGGCACGACACGGGCCTTGCGGGCGGCCCAGATGCCGACGGACAGCGGTTCGAGCAGGGCGGCGGCCTCGTCGGAGACCGAGTCGGGCACCCGGTGGGCGAAGTCGGCCTGGATGGTCACGTACTCGCAGAACGCGCCGTCGACGGGTGGCGTGGCGTAGAACTCCATGTCGGGGCAGAGGTTGTAGCGGCCCGCCTTGCACTGGCGGCAGACACGGCACGGGCGCTGCGGTTCGATGGCGACCCGTTCGCCGACCCGGGCGGCGTCCACGTCCGCGCCGACGGCGACGATGCGCCCGGAGACCTCGTGACCGAGAATGAGCGGTGCGTCGACGACGAAGTCACCGATGCGCCCTTCCCGGTAGTGGTGGAGGTCGGAGCCGCAGACCCCGACGGCGGCGACCCGGATCAGGACTTCGTCGCGCTCCGGACGGGGCACCTCGCGCTGCTGGAGGGCGATCTCGCCGACTCTGGTGAGGACGCTCGCGCGCATGGTCTCGGGGAGGGCCGATGGTGAGTCGGTCATGGTCGTACTCCTTCGGGCCGGTCGGGTGGGGCGACGGCGGCAGCGGTGGTGATGGAGAACAGGGCCCGGCCGGAGACGATGTAGCGGGCGCCTGCGCGCAGGCAGGCGTCGAGGTTCGTCTCGTCGACCCCTCCGTCGACACCCGCCGGAAGGAGGGGGCCGAGTTGCCGGATCTTCGCCAGCAGGGCCGGATCCGCGGTGTCCGAGGTGCCGGGCTCGATGAGCATGACGAGCACCCCGTCCACGGCCGCGAGGACAGGCCGGATGGCGGCGAGGCCGGTGCGCGGAGCCACGGCGAGCCAGGCTTCGGCTCCGCTGCGGCGGATCCGCTCGGCCACGGCCGCCACGTCGGAGCAGGACTCGAAAGGGAAGGTGACGCGGTCGACCCGCGCGGCACAGATCTCTTCGAGCGGGCCGTCGAGTCGCTCCGTGACGAGGCGGACATCCAGCGGGCCGAGCCCGCGGTCCTTCAGGGTTCGTACGAGGGACAGGTCGACGCCTCGGTGGGTGAGGTCGTCGACGATCACGTCGGCGTGGATCCAGAGCCGCTCCCGGGCCAGGCGCCGCGCGGCGGCCGGCCGGCTCGGCCCCGGGACCGCGTAGATGCTTCCGGCCAGGGCGGCGGTGCCGGCGTGCCGGGCCATCCTCTCGGTGATGGCCGGGTTCAGCGGTCCCGGGTGGCTGTTCACGACGGCCGTCGCGACGCGCCCGTGGGGTCGCCGTCCAGGGCGTCCCAGCCGGCGAGCACCGCGTAGCGTGCGGCGGCCTGCTCGCGCGCCTGGCCCGCGCCGGCGCGTGGCGCGGCGGTGACCCGGGTCGGGGGTGCCCACTGCCGGAGGACCTCCTGGACCGGGCGGCCCGACGCGATGGCCGCGGCCTGCACGCACGCTCCCCGCGCGGAAGCCTCCGGCGCGTCCGCGCTCAGGACCTCGCGGCCGGTCAGGTCGGCCAGCAACTGTGTGTAGGCCGGCGATCGGGCGCCGCCGCCCGTGGCGATCAGGCGACCGCTCGTGTCGACACCCGCCGCGTTGAGATGCTGTTCGCCGGAGACGAGCCCCAGGATCACGCCTTCGAAGGCGGCGCGGGCCAGGTCCTCCCGGGTGGTGCGGGAGGTGAGACCGGCCAGGAGTCCGTGCGCGCCGGGGCGGTTGGGTTTGCGTTCACCGTCGAGGAACGCCGCCAGCACCAGGCCGGAGCCGCCGGACGCGCGGAGCGCCAGTTCCGCGAGTCCGTCGTGATCGACCCCGAGGATCCGGGCGAAGGTGTCGGTGACCCGTGCGGCGTTCAGCGTGGACACCAGGGGCAGATAGCCGCCGGTCATGTCGGCGACCCCGTCGACGATGCCGTTCAGATCGAGGACCGGCGTACGGCTGGTGGTGTAGACGACACCGGACGTGGCGAAGGTGTAGACCACGTCCCCGGGTTCGATCCCCAGACCGAGGGCCGCCGCATGCTGGTCACCCCCGCCCGGCCCCACCAACGTCCCCCCGGACAGGCCGAGTTCACCGGCCGCCCGTGGACACAGTGTCCCCACGGGCAGTGAGTCGTCCACGACCTCGGGCAGCGCCTGGAGCCACTCGCGGCGATCATCGACCTGGGCCAGCAGTTCGGGCAGATAGCGGGATTGCGCCGCGCTGTAGTAGCCGGTGCCCGATGCTTCGGAGCGGTCGGTGACATAGCGTCCGGACAGCTTCCAGGTCAGCCAGTCGTGCGGCAGCAGGATGCGGCGCAGTCGCCGGAAGTTGTCCGGCTCGTTCTCGGCCAGCCAGGCCACCTTGCTGAGTGTGAAGGCGGCGGTGGGCAGTGATCCGACGGCGCGGATCCACTCAGGTGCCCCGATGCGCTGCCTCAGCCGTTCGAGCTGCGGTGCCGAGGTGGTGTCGTTCCACAGCTTCGCCGGCCGGATCACCTCGTCGTTCCCGTCCAGCGCCACGAGGCCGTGGCACTGGGCGTCGACGGAGAGGGCGGCGATGTCCGTCCCGGGAACGCCTGCCCTGCGCCGAGCGGCTTCCAGCGCGGACCTGAGGGCCACCCACCACGAGGCCGGGTCCTGCTCGCTGCTCGGCGGGAAGGCGGGCGCGTGCGGCGCGCTCCCGGAGCCGAGCAGCGAACCGTCGTCCAGGTCCCTGATCTCGACCTTGCACGACTGGGTCGAGCTGTCGACGCCGGCGACAACAGGCATGGAAGTGTGCTCCTTGGTCAGGTGAGTGACGGGTGGTGGTGGGTGACGGGTGATGGTGCGTATCGGGTGGCGGTGGGTGACGGGTGATGGTGCGTATCGGCACGAGTGGCCGGCTCACACCTCGGTCAGTCGTCGATGAAACCGGCCTCCCTGTACATCGACACATGGTCGGCGGCGTTCTCGCTGGTGATGAGGGGCGCGTCGATGTCGCGTTGGACACTCTCCTCGGCCCCGGTGAGCAGGGCGTGCACCGCCTCCATGTTCAGCTTCGCCGGCTCGCTCGCGGACTGGAGCGAGGTCGCCGTCATCTGCCCGTCCTGGATGAGAAGACTGGCTTCCGGAGTTCCGTCCACACCGTACGACTGGATGTTCCGGTACGTGTCACGCCCCGCGACCGCCTCCAGCGCGCCGGCGGCCATGTTGTCGTTCATCGAGACGATGGCGTCGATGCCGGGGTGGGCGAGGACCCAGTCCTCCATGAGGGTGAGTGCCTCGTCCTTGTTCCAGTTGGCGATGTCCTCGGCGACGATGTTCACATCGGGGCGCTGGTCGAAGAACTCGGTCTTCCATGCCTCGCGGCCCGGTCCGTGCTGACGACCTGGCCGTCGCGGAGCACGGTGATGTCGTCGGCGATCTCGAAGACCTCGTCCCTCTTGTGCGAGATGTAGATGACCGCGGCGCCCTCGGCCTTCAGCGTGTTGATCTGCTCGAAGAGACGCGCCACATCGCGCTGGGTGATGGCCGAGGTCGGCTCGTCCATGATGATGAGGTCCGCGTTGTGGTGGACCGCCCGGACGATCTCCAGCATCTGGATGCCCGAGACGGTCAGCGAGGACAGTTTCTGCGAGGGCTTGTACTCAAGGTGCTCGCTGTCGAGGATCTCCCGGGCCTCGCGCTTGATCCGGCGCCGGTCGACCCTGCCCCTCCTGACCGGCAACCGGCCCGGGAAGAAGTTCTCGGCGACGGTGATGTCCGGGACGTGGTGGAGTTCCTGGGCGATCATCGCGATGCCGAGGTCGCGCGCCTCGATCGGGTTCCTGATCCGGGTTTCCCGTCCCTTGACGAAGATCCGGCCCTCGTCGGGCTGGTACAACCCGTCGATGATCTTCATCAGGGTGGACTTTCCGGCGCCGTTCTCAGCGCACAGGGCGTGCACGGTGCCGGGCCGGATCGTGAAGCTGACGTCGTCGAGCGCCTTGACGCCGGGGAATGACTTCGAGATGCCTTCAACCCTCAGGCTGGTGCCGTCCCTGGTCATGCCCCTCGCCCCGCTTCCGCGGTCATGACCCGGCCGCCGTACGTCCGGCAACGCGTGCCCCGCCGCACGTCGCGCATTCTGTGAAGGGGACCTCCATTGGTCCCTCCTCCCATGTGTCAACTCACCTGACGCGTCCCGCGCGCCGGTGATGAACCTGGCTCGGCACGCTGCGCAGACCACGGCTCGCTGCCCATGTGCCAAATGAGGCACCCGTATGGGCGGGCACCTGGCCGTCAGTAGACGCAGTACCTCCAGCGTCCGTCAACGACAACGCCCATATGGGCGGCGATAGCCCGGTAAAGGGGACGCTTTCTACGCAGGGAGGGGTGAGTGCAGCATCGCCCACACATCAAAGGTGCCGCCCATACGGGCGCAGCAGGTACCGTGTGATCCGCGCACCTGCGCTTGATGAGGGAGATCCCATGGGTCCGTCCGAGATGCTTCGAGCGACGACGATCGCACGGCAGTACTTCCTGGAGGGTCGCGCGAAGATCGACATCGCCCGCGAGTTCGGCATCTCGCGCTACAAGGTCGCGCGCATCCTCGACGAGTGTCTCGAAAAGGGCATCGTCCGCATCGAGATCACCACCCCGACCGCGGTGGACGGCGAACTGTCGGAGAAACTGCGCGGCACGTTCGGCCTGCACCATGTGCTCGTCATCAAGACCACCGCGTCCGACGCCACCACACTCCGCCGCGAGCTGGGCACGGCAGCCGCCGCCCTGCTCACCGAGGTCGTGACCGAGGACGACGTCCTCGGCGTCAGCTGGGGCCGGACCCTGCACGCGATGGCCCGCTCACTCACCAGCCTGGCCCCCTGCACGATCGTGCAGATGACCGGCGTCACCGGCACGGTCAGCGCGAACTCGGCCGACCTGGTGCGACGGGTGGCCGCCGTCTCCAACGGCCCCGTCTATCCCATCTACGCGCCCCTCGTGGTGTCGGACGCCTCCACCGCCCAGGCCATCCTCGCCCAGCCCGGCATCGCCGCCGCGGTGTCGCGATTCGGCTCCATCACCAAGGCGGCCGTGGCCATCGGCAGCTGGGACGCCGAAGGATCCCAGCTCTACCCGCTGCTGGAACCCCACACCCTCGCCGCGCTGTCGACCAAGGACGTGGCGGCCGAGGCATGCTCCATCCCCCTCGCCGAGGACGGAACCCCCGTCGACACCGACCTCGCCCGGCGGACCATAGGCATCGACTTCGCCGCGCTCCGGCGCATCCCCGAGGTCATCGCCGTGGCCGGCGGCGAGTCCAAGGCACGAGCCATCCACACCGTCCTCAGCAGCAAGCTGGCCCACTCCCTGGTCGTCGACGACCGCGCGGCCCGCCGGGTGCTGGCCCTGCACTCCCGATAACCCCGAGGCGGCAGCGCGTCGTCGCACTCGCGCACGGAAGCCTTGGACCGGGCGAGACATCAGGCCGGCACTGACCGTGTGCCGGCCCGGTTGGACAGGACCCGCGCCCGGCGGCCGCCTGCCGGGTGCGGCCTCGCCGACCGGCGGGGGTTCGCTCTCGCGGTGCGCCGGGCGGCCGGTGGGTCAGGTGCTGCCGGTGGGGCGGGGCAGCGCGGTGCCGGGCCCGTTGAGCGCGTCTTCGAGGAACCGCTCCACCGGTACGTGGCGAATGGCGGCGTCGAGCACCTGCACGGTGTGCGCGACGGGCATACGGGTGCCCATCCGGGCCAGCGTGGTGGCGACCTGCATCCAGCAGCCGGGGTTCGCGGTGACCATCAGCTGCGCGCCGCTCTTCAGCACGGCGGCGGCCTTGCGCTCGCCGAGTTCGCGGGCCGGTTCCGGTTGCAGCATGTTGTAGGTGCCCGCGCTGCCGCAGCAGAGTTCGGCGTCATCCAGTTCGCGCAGCTCCACCCCGGGGATGCCGCGCAGCAGACTCCTGGGCTGACTGCGGACCCCCTGTGCGTGGGCGAGGTGGCACGCGTCCTGGTAGGCGAGGGTCATCGGCAGGGGGTGCCGCTCGGCCACCGGGCCCAGTTCGGCGAGGAACTCGGTGATGTCACGGGTTCGGCTCGCGAGCGCCTCGGCACGGGCGGCCCAGGCGGGTTCGTCCCGCAACTGGTGCGCGTATTCCTTGATGGTGGAACCGCAGCCGGCCGCGTTGACGACGATGGCGTCCACGTCGGCGCGCTCGAAGGTCTCGATCGTCTTTCTGGCGAAGTCGAGGGCCTGTTCCTCCCGGCCGCCGTGCGCGGACAGCGCGCCGCAGCAGCCCTGCCGCCGGGGCACCACCACGTCGCAGCCCTCGGCGGCCAGGACGCGCACCGTGGCCGCGTTGACGTCGGGGAAGAAGGTGCCCTGCACGCATCCGGCCAGCAGGCCGACCACGGCGCGGCGTTCACCGGCCGCCGGTGTCCGCTCGGGGATCACCGGCGGCTTGGCGAGCCTGGGTGCCAGCGACTCCATCGCCTGGAGCGGGGCGGGCAGCCTGTTCAGCAGTCCTGTGCGGGCGAGCAGTGAGCCGACCCGGCCGGCCTGGTAGGCGCGCAGCGGCCCCCGGAGCACCCGCAGCCGTCGTGGGTACGGGAACAGGCGGAAGATCAGCCCGCGGTACAGCTTGTCCGCCCTGGACCGTTCGTGGCGGCGCTCGATCTGCGGCCGGGTGGCCTCGATGAGCTTTCCGTACTGCACGCCCGAGGGACACGCGGTCACGCAGGCCATGCAGCCCAGACACTGGTCGATGTGACGCACCATCGCGGTGTCGAGCGGCTCTCCCTCCAGCGCCGTCTTCATCTGGTGGATGCGTCCGCGCGGGCTGTCCATCTCCTCGCCCCACAGCACATAGGTCGGGCAGGCGGGCAGGCAGAAGCCGCAGTGGACACAGTCGCCGATGAGGGCGCTGTCCGGGGGGTGGTGGTCGTCGAACGCGGGCGAGACCGCCTGCCGTACGAGTGGCAGTCCGAGCAGCACCGGGGTGCCGACGGTGGCCGCGCCGGTGCCACGGGGCAGGGCCGGATCCGGGTCGGGGCCGGGCCCGTGAGCGGTGCTCGCCGCCGGGGGTGCTTCCTGCCCCTGCCGGGCCTCGGCCGAGTCACCGAGGGAGCCGGACGGCGGGACCGCGTCGCCCTGGTCGCCGCCCTGGTTGGTGTCGGTCATGTGCCTACAGCCCTCCTGTGAAACGGCCCCGCGACAGCCGCCGCTCGGGGTCGAACCTCTCCTTGACCCGCCGCATCAGAGCGAACGAGTCGCCTACGGGACCCCAGTGGTCCAGCCCGGGCTGTACGCCCGCGGGGGCGTGCAGCAGCACCGCGGTTCCGTCGTACGGGGCGATGGCCGCCCGGAGCGACGGCAGCGCGTCGGCCGCACCGGCCGCCGGGAGCGCGGCGTAGGTGACACCGGAGCAGGCGTGCGCCGCCACCCGCGTCCCGGACGGCAGCAGGGCGAGGACCGCCGGGAGCGCCGCGGGGACGAAGGCCATGCGGAGCAGCACGTCCCCGGCGCCGCCCGGCCGCCGGCCGAAGTCATCGGGTACCTCGTCGGATTCCCGCCCGCCCCCGAGCAGCGCGCGGGCCGCCCGTGCCTGGGCGGCGACCGATTCCGCGATCGACTCGAAGACGACGACGAGACGGGCGGCGCCGTCCGCGGTGCCGATCAGTTCCACCGCCGTGGGGGTGAGCGCCGACCGGCTCAGGGCGAGCGCCGGTGGCCCGGCCGCGGCGGCGTCGTCGAGGTCCAGCGTGACCACGCGGCGGGCCGGTGGCACGGGGTGCAGACGCCAGGTCGTGGAGACCACCAGGCCGAGCGTGCCGTGGGCGCCGGTGTACAGCTTGCCGAGGTCGTATCCGGCCACGTTCTTGACGACTTTGCCGCCCGCGTGCGCGAGGGTGCCGTCCGCGAGGATCACCGAGATGCCGATGAGCAGGTCCCGGCCGGTGCCGTACCGCAGGCGCCGCGGGCCGGACGCGTTCGCGCTCACGATGCCGCCCAGGGTGGCGCCCTCCTCGGGCGGGTCGAGCGCCAGCATCTGCCGGGACTCGCCCACCTGTGACCGGAGGTCGGCCAGCCGGACCCCGGCCTGGGCCACCACGGTGAGGTCACCCGCGCTGTGTTCCACCACCCGGTCGAGGCCGCCGAGGTCGATCAGCAGGTCGCACGACTGCGGGGGCGCCGCCCAGCCGAGTTTGGTGCGTCCGCCGACCGGCACCACGGTGAGACCGTCGGCTGCCGCGGCTTTCAGCAGGTCGGCGGCCTCGCCGACCGTCCCGGGGCGGACGACCTCGCGTGGGACGACGCCCGAGATCGCGTCGGCCGGCGTACCGGGCCGCGCGTGGACAGCAGGCGCGGTCATCAGAAGACCTCGCCCAGTCCGGCGGCCTGCACGGGGTGCACGCCGGTGTGGACGCCCGGCCGTTCGCCGCAGAGCCGGGGGGTGGGGAAGATCTTGCCCGGGTTGGCGATGCCGTCCGGGTCGAAGGCGCACCGCAGAAGCTGCATCGTGTCCAGGTCCGCCGGGGTGAACTGGCTGGCCATCTTCTGCTGTTTCTCCTTGCCGACGCCGTGCTCCCCGGTGATCGAGCCCCCGGAGCGGACGCAGAGTTCGAGGATGTCACCGGCCAGTTCCTCGGCCTCGTGCGCCTGGCCCTCGATCGCGTCGTCGAAAAGGACGAGCGGGTGCAGATTGCCGTCCCCGGCGTGGAAGACGTTCGCCACGCGCAGGCCCCGGTCCCCGGCCATGCGCCCGATCTCGTCGAGCACCTCGGGGAGTTGGGTGCGCGGGATGACGCCGTCCTGGACGTAGTAGGCGGGGCTGATCCGGCCGACCGCGGCGAACGCCGATTTGCGGCCCTTCCACATCAGCGCCCGTTCCGCGTCGTCGGCGGCGATGCGGACCTCGAAGGCGTGGCGGTGCCGGGCGATCCGCTCGACCTGCCGGAACTGGGCCTCGACCTCCACCTGGGGGCCGTCCAGCTCCACGATCAGCACGGCGGTCGCCCCCTGCGGATAGCCGCAGGCGACGGCGGCTTCGGCGGCCTCGATGGACAGCGCGTCCATCATCTCGACGGCCGCGGGCAGGATGCCCGCCGCGATGATGTCGCCGACCGTGCCGGCGGCGTCCGCGACGGTGCGGTATCCGACCAGCATGGTCTGTACGGCCTCCGGTGCCCGGACGAGCCGCAGGGTGAGTTCGGTGGCCACGCCCAGGGTGCCCTCGCTGCCGATGAAGGCGCCGAGCAGGTCGTATCCGGGGTGTTCGGGTGCCCGGCCGCCGAGGTGCACGACGGAGCCGTCGGGGAGGACGACCTCGGCGCCGAGGACATGGTTGCCGGTGAAGCCGTACTTCAGGCAGTGTGCGCCGCCCGCGTTCTCGGCCACGTTGCCGCCGATCGAGCAGACGAGCTGGGACGACGGGTCGGGTGCGTAGAGCAGCGCGTGGGGTGCCGCGTCACGGGTGACCCACAGGTTGATGACGCCGGGCTCGACCGTCACCTGCGCGTTGTGCGGATCGACCGGGCCGAGCCTGCGCAGCCGGGAGAGGACCAGCAGTACCCCGTCCGCGTGGGGCAGGGCGCCGCCGGAGAGGCCGGTGCCCGATCCCCGGGCGACGAACGGCACCCCCGCCTCGGCGCAGAGCCGGACGCAGTCGATGACGTGACGGCGGCTTTCGGCGAGCACCACGATGGCCGGCGTCACGGTGAAGTTGGCCAGGCCGTCGCACTCGTAGGTCCGGGTCTGCGAGCGCTCGGTGAGCACGCGCTCGGCACCGATGGCCTCTTGGAGTCGACGGGCCAGGGCGTGGACGGCGTGGCCGGGGGCGGCTCCGGAGGGCGGCTCGGCGGATGGGGTGGCGGACGGGTTGGGGGAGGGCTCGGCGGGGGGATGAGCTGCCGGGTTGGCCGGGGGCGCGGCGCGCGCCCGATGGAGTCGGAAGGTCCGACTCCATCCCGTCGCCGGGGGCGTGCGTCGGGACCAGCGGCTCATCGGTGGGCCTCCCCTCTGTGTGCCGGAGCCCCGGGGGACCGCCCCTGACCGGGGGCCGGTGCGGTGAGCGGGATCTCGCTCAGATCGGCGATGATCCGGTCCGGGACCACGGACGCGGTGGCTGCGGCCGGCACTCCGGTCGTCACCAGGACCGAGAACAGGCCCGCCCGCTGCCCGGCGCGTACGTCCGTGTGCAGTTGGTCCCCCACCATGACGGTGTTCGCGGGGCTGGTGCCGAGGCTGCGCAGTGCCAGCGCGACGAGGGTCGGCTCCGGCTTGCCCACGACGAGCGGCTTCGTGATGTGTGCCGTGGCCGCCTCGACGGCGGCCACCAGGGTGCCGGCCCCGGGGTCCAGGTGCGGCCCGTGCGGAATCAGCCGGTCGGGGTTGGTGGCGATGAACTCCGCGCCGTCGAGGATCAGCCGTACGGCGGTCCGCAGCTTGTCGTAGGTCAGCGCGCGGTCCAGTCCGACCACGACGACGGCGGCGTCCTGGTCCGCGACGACGAAACCGGCGTCCGTGATCGCCCGGGACAGCGCGGGTGCCCCCAGGACATGGACGCGGGTGCCCGCGGGATGCCGCTGGGCGAGCAGGTGCCCGGTGGCATGGGCCGTGTTGACGATCTGTTCCGGTTCGGTGGGATGGCCCATCCCGGTCAGCTTGGCCGCGAACTCCTCGCGGCTCTGCGTGGAGTTGTTGGTGACGAACCTGACGGGAACGCCGTACGCGCGGCAGCGGGCCAGTGTCTCGAAGGCCCCGGGGAGGGGGATGTCACCTCGGTACACGGTCCCGTCCAGGTCGAGGACGAGCGCGTGGATGTCGGGCCAGGGGCGGTCGGTGCCGGTTCGGTGGTTCACGGTTCCATCACCATGCCGCCGTTGACGTGCAGGATCTGACCGGTGACGTATCCGGCACCGGGACTCGCGAGGAAGAGCGCGGGCCCGACGAAGTCCGTCGGCTTCCCCACCCGGCGCAGCGGGATCTTGCCGGCGTGCCGGGCCTCGGTCTCCTCGGTGGGCCGTCCGTGCATAGGGGTGTCGACGATGCCGGGGGCGATCGCGTTGACGGTGATGCCCAACGGCGCGGTCTCATAGGCCAGCAGCTGGGTGAGGGAGTGGACCATGGCCTTCGACAGGCAGTAGTCCGCGCCGCCCGCCTGGTAGTTCAGAACGGCCGCGCGCGAGGAGACGGAGGAGCCGGTGTTGATGATGGCTCCGCCGTGCTGCCGCATGGACTTCTCGACCACGAGCCGGGACAGGGCGAGCACCGAGCCGGCGTTGATGTCGAGGGTGCGGTCCCAGCGGTCGCGGGCGCCGGTCAGGATGGACTGGTCGGATTTGACACCGGCGTTGTTGATGAGGACGTCGATGCGACCGTGCCGGGCGACGGTGTCGTCCACGACGCGGCTGAGCTGTGCGGGGTCGGCGACGTCCAGGGCCACGCCCCGGACATCGCCGTCGTCCCCGTCGTCCCACTCGCCGGCGAGGGCCGTGACGGCGTCCTGCGCGAGGTCGGCGGCGATGACGGTGGCGCCGGCGTCGGCGAACCCCTTGACGAGGGCCCGGCCGATGCCGCCGGCGGCGCCCGTGATGACGACCACCTTGCCGGTGACGTCGAACAGCGGGTTCATGCGTACTCCTTGACATCGGTGCGGGAGGCGAGGAACTCGGCGGTCTCGGCCGCGCTGGGCATGGACGGTTGGGCGCCCCGCCGGGTGACGCTCAGCGCGGCCACGGCCTGGCCGTAGACGAGCGCCTCGGCGTCGCGGCGTCCGGACAGCAGGGCGACGGCCAGGCCGGCGTTGAACGCGTCGCTGGCGGCGGTGGTGTCCACCGGGGCGACGGAGAACGCCGGACGGACGCCGGAGCCCTGGTTGCCGCAGTAGGCGACCCCGCGTGCGCCGAGGGTGACGACGGCGAGCCGGGCGCCCAGCTCGCACAGCCGGGCGGCGGCGGCGAGCGCCGACCGGTCGTCGGTGATCGGCAGTCCGGTGAGGACCTCGGCCTCGGTCGCGTTCGGGGTGAGCACGTCGACCGCCCGCCAGAGGTCCTCGGGCAGCGGGGCGCTCACCGGCGCCGGGTTGAGGATCAGGGTGAACCCGGCGCGCGCCCTCAGTTCGCCCAGCCGGCGGATCACCGCGAGCGGTACGCCCAGTTCGGCCACCACCACGGTGGCCGGATCGAGCAGCTGCGGTATGCCGTCGAGATCGTCGGCCCGCATGTACCGATTGACCCCCTCGGCCACGCCGATGACGGTCTGGGCCTCATGGTCGACCATGATGAGCGCCATGCCGGAGGTGCCGTCCTCGATGCGGCGCACGCGCTCGGTCCCGACGCCCTCCCGGTTCAGTTCCCGGAGCAGTCTGCGGCCGTACTCGTCCGTGCCCACGCGGCTGACGAGGTCGACACGGGCACCCAGCCGGGCCGCGGCCACCGCTTGGTTGGCGGCCTTGCCGCCGCAGGCCGTGCTCAGGTCGCCGAGCACCGTTTCGCCGGAGGCGGGAAGGTGTGCCACGGAGAGGGTGAGGTCGATGTTCGACGTGCCGACGACAAGGATCGAGCCGACGGCACCGACGGCACCGAGGGCGGAGTGGGGCGATGAGTGGGGGGCTGTCATGTCCAGTCACCTCCCGTGCCGGTGCGGGAGGTGACCCAGGGGGCGTCCTCCGTTGTCTGTGCTCCCCGCCATCGCGGTGGGGCCGCCTTGAACTGGGTGACGACGTCCATGACCGCCCGTTCGATCGGGATGCGCTCGATGCTCGATGCCCCGACGAATCCGACGCACCGTGTCTGGGCGTACACGGCGTCGAGATCCGCCGGCTCGGACAGCGTGCCGCCGTGCGCGAGGTAGAGCAGGTCGTCGCGGACTCCGGCGGCGGCGGAGATCATCACCTCCAGGGCGTGGACCTGGCTCTCCCTGGTCTGGGTGGTCTCGTGGCCGACGAGTCCGCCCGCTGTCGCGCCGACATGGGGTACGAGACAGTCGACACCGGCCTGGGCCATCTTCTCGGCGTCCTCGGGGGTGGCGACGTACGCCATGGTGAAGAGGTCCCGGGCGCGTGCCAGCCGGATCAGCTCCACCTCCCGGGAGAAGCCGAGGCCGACCCGTTCGCGGCGCTCGCGCCAGGTCTGGCCCATGGTCGAGATGGTCGGATAGTTGATGACGCCGGAGAAGCCGGCGGCCTGGAAGCGGTCCAGCAGCCGGTCGAGGTCGAGCCGGGTCGGGTCCCAGGCTTCGGCTCCGCCGATGATCGGCACGCTGGAGACGACGTTGGTGATCTCTTCCGCCATCTCCAGGGTGCTGGCGTTGGAGTCACCGAACCGGCTGGTGGGCAGCCCCATGAGCCGGGAGCGGCCGGTGCTGTACACCATGATCAGGTCCGCGCCCGCGCGGGCCGCGCACTTCGCCACCAGACCGCAGCTGCTTCCGGCGGCCAGGATCGGGACGCTCCGGGCGACGGTCGTGGCCAGGGCGTCGAGAATCGCCGCGCGTGTGAAGGTGCTCATGCGGGACCACCCGGGGTAGCTGCGGCCAATGCACTCACCATCCATTCCACGGCTCCGGCGGCGACGGCCGGGGCGTTGATGTGTTCGTCGAGGGTCACCAGCTCGATGTCCGGATCGAGCCCGCTCTGTACGCCGCGCAGCCAGCCGAGGTCGGCGGCGGGGTCGTGGAAGGGACCGCCGGGCCGGTCGTAGTCGGAGAACCCGCCGCCGGTCCAGCAGACCCTGCGGGGGCCGTGGCCCGCGTTCAGCCGCTCGGCCACCGTCTCGCCGATCCGCCGGTTCTCCTCGGCGGAGGTGCGCATCAGGGTCGTGTACGGGCTGTGCCGGTAGAAGATGCGGTCACCGAACCGTTCGGGAACGGTGTTCGGTGCGCCGAAGTTCACCATGTCGACGGCGCCCGGTGCGATCCAGTGCGGGATGCCCGCACGGCCGGCGGCGCGCAGCCGGTCCGGTCCGGCGCTCGCCGCGCCGCCGAGCAGTTCGTCGGCCAGCTCGGTCGTGGTCAGGTCGATCAGGCCGTCGATCCGGCCCTCGTCGACGAGCCGCTCCAGAAGCCGCCCGCCCGCGCCGTTGGCGGGGAACACGAGGGTCTCGGCGCCCCGTTTCCGCAGCGCTGCGACGCAGGCCATCGCGGCGGTCGTGGTCACCCCGAAGGAGGTGACCGCGACGGTCCGCGGTGCGACGGGCGAGGTGCTGACCGGATCGCCGCTGCCTGCCAGGACCGCGGCCCGGTGGAGTGCCTGGCGGGTCAGCTGGTTCAGGCCCATGAGGTCGACCAGCGTCGGGAGGACGACGGTCGTCGAGGTGCTGGCGATCCGGGCCAGCACCTCGGCGCGGGCGCTGGCGACGAGGATCTTCAGCGAGGTCAGCGGCAGGTCCGCGCTCGCCGTGGCGAAGAGGGCGGCGCCCTTGCCTCCGGCGACGCCGACGACGGCCCTGAGGTGGCCGTGGGTATGCAGGTCCCGCAGCACCCGCCGGGCGCCCTCGGCCATGGCGTCGAGGGCGGTCGCGGGATCGCGCCCGGCTCTCAGGGTGCCGAGGTCGGCTCCCGCAGCGGCGGCGACCTGCGCGCGGGAGACCGCGGCGGAGGCGGACGGCTCGCCGAGGACGCCGGTGTCGATGACCCAGCCCCGCAGGCCGCGGGCCGCCAGGAGACCGAGCAGATACTCGATCTCCTCGCCCTTGGTGTCCAGCGTGGCCAGTACCGCCACCACCTCGGCGTCCGGTCTGGGCCAGGAGGGCCGGGTCATGCCGTGTCCTCCCGCTGCTGCGCCACGATGTCGCCGCCGGCGACATAACCCGAGGTCAGATTGGGGCCCAGCGTGCCGCCCGCGCCGGGATAGCCGCTGCCGGTGACCGCCGCCATGGTGTTGGAGCAGGCGTACAGCCCGGTGATGGGCGTGCCGAAGGTGTTCAGCACCCGGCCCCGGGTGTCGGTCTGGAGCCCTCCTCGGGTGCCGAGGGTGCCGACGATCACCGGGATCGCGTAGAACGGTGCCTGTGTCAGGGGGCCGAGGCAGGGGTTGGGGCCGTGCTGGGCGTCGCCGTAGTGCCGGTCGTGCCGGGACTCGCCGCGGTGGAAGTCCTCGTCGACGCCCGTGGCCGCGAAGCGGTTGAAGCGCTCGACGTACCGGGTCAGGCCCTCGGCGTCGATGCCCGCGCGGGCCGCGAGTGCCTCCAGGGTGTCGCCGGTGTGCACCCAGTCCGGGGTCTTGTCCTGGTCGGGCTTGAGGGTGGCGAAGGAGTAGCTGCGCCGGAATCGCTCGTCGAACACCATGAAGCTGGTGAGGTCGGGGAAGCCGAGCGCGTCCGGGTCGAACGCCTGGAACGCGGCGGCCATGTCGCTGTAGGAGCCGGCCTCGTTGACGATGCGCTGCCCCGCCGGGTTGACGATGATCGACCCGGGCAGCGCCCGTTCGCCGGAGATGAAGCGGGTGCGGGGGCGGCCGTCGACGGTCTCGCCCGGGATCTGGAAGGCGATGTGATAGGCCGCGCTGGTCATGTTGCGGACCGCGGCGCCGATGTCCATGCCCATGAGCAGGCCGTCGCCCTCGTTGTACGGGGGGCTCATGGGGCCGAGGTCGGGGCCGCGCAGGAAGTGGGTCTTCAGCTCCTCGTTCCATTCGAAGCCGCCGGTCGCCACCACGACCGCGCGCGAGGCGCGATAGGTGACCGTGCTGCCGTCGGGCGCCTCGGTGACGACGCCGGTCACCCGGTCGTCCTCCTTGATCAGCCGGGTGGCCCGCCGCTGGAGGCCGAACTCGACACCGGCGTCACGGCAGGCCCGTACCAGGCCGCCGACGAGAGCCCGGCCGAAACACCAGACGTTCTTCTGGAGGCGGTCCTCGATCAGGGCCTGGGTCGCCAGGCCGCGCCGACGCTCCTCGTAGGTGTAGGGCTCCGGGTACCAGTGGCTCGGTCTGATGAGGCCGGCCACCTCGCCGAGCTGAGCGGCGTCGACCGGCTGGTTGTCCAGGGCGCGGGCGCCGGCCTTGGCTCCCGGCAGCTCCGAGTGGTAGTCCGGGCGGTCGATCGGGTAGAGCCGGACGGGCGTGGTGTCCTCCAGCCAGCGCACCATCCGCGGTCCGTTGTCGACGAATGCCTCGATCAGTTCACGGGTGGTCTGCGGCCCCGAGGTCCGCACGAGGTACTCGATCGCCTCCTCGCGGCTGTCGGAGATCTCCGTCTCCTGCATGTGGTGGTTGTTCGGAATCCACAGCATCCCGGCCGACACCGCGGTCGTACCGCCGAGGAATTCCGTTCGCTCCAGCACGCGCACGCTCATCCCGGCCTGCGCGGGCCGCAGCGCGGCACACAGCGCCGCACCGCCCGAGCCGAGCACGATCACGTCTGTTTCCTCGTGGGTGTTCAATCTCTGTCCCTTTCGACAGCGTGAAGCTGAAGGTTTGCGGATACGGGGTCACACGGTGCGGTTACGGCGCTGGAAGCGGTCCAGTGCCAGCGCGGCGATGATCACGAAGCCCAGGGCGAGCTGCTGGTAGAACGCCTGGACGTTGACGAGGGTCAGTCCGGACTGGAGGGCCGCGATCAGCATGGCGCCGGTGACGGCACCGAAGACGCTGCCCTCGCCGCCCTTCAGCGCGGCGCCTCCCATGACGGCGGCGGCGATCGCCGGCAGCGCCAGGTCGGTGCCGACCGTCGGGTCGGCCGAGCCGAGCCGGGCCACCATGATCATGCCGCCCAGTGCCGCGAGGGCTCCGGACAGGACGTACGCGCCGATGAGGTAGGCCGACACCTTGATGCCGCACAGGCGCGCGACTTCCGGGTTGCTGCCGATGGCGACGAGGTACTCGCCGAAGCGGGTGTAGACGAGCAGCAGCACCGCCAGGACCGCGATGACGGCGAGGATGACCACCGGGATGGGGATCGCCGCGATGTTCCCGGCCAGCAGGTCGAGGTAGGGGCCGGGCAGCTGGTAGAGGATCTTGCCGTCGGTGACCAGGAAGGCCAGCCCGCCGAAGACACTGGTCGTGCCCAGGGTGACGATGAAGGGTGTGATCCGCAGCCTTGTGATGATCAGCCCGTTGGTCAGACCGGCGAGACAGCCGGTCGCGATGCCCGCGAGGACGCACAGCATGATCGGCACACCCTGGGTGAGCAGAATGCTGCCGATCATCGCGCCGAGCGCGAGCATCGTGCCCATCGACAGGTCGATCCCGGCGGTGATGATCACGAACATCTGGCCGATGGCGAGGATCGCGGTGACGGAGCCCTGGAGCGCGATGTTGATGAGGTTGTCCGAGGTCAGGAACGACGATGTCTGGCTGGCGAAGATCGCCACCAGGAGAGCGGTCGCGATCAGCAGGCCCGCCTGGCGTTGCAGGGGGGCCAGTCGACGCGATCGCGCGGCGTTGCGGGCCGACCGCTCCTCCGCCGGCTTCACCCGCGGTGGCGGCGTCGGCGGAGACGGTGGCTGCGGGGCGGTGGACATCGTGTGCACCGGACGGGGGTCGGTCATGATGTGCTCTCCAAGTCAAGGCTCGCGGCGGCCACGATCGCTTCTTCCGTCGCCTCGTCCCGCGTCAGCTCCGCGACGATGGAGCCCTTGCGCATCACCAGTACGCGGGTGCTCATCCGGATGACCTCGGGCAGTTCCGACGAGATCATCAGGATCCCGGCGCCGTTCGCGACCAGTTCGTCCATCAGCCGGTAGATCTCACTCTTCGCGGCGACATCGATCCCGCGGGTCGGCTCGTCGAAGAGGTAGATGTCCGCCGAGGTGGTCAGCCAGCGGGCGAGGACGACCTTCTGCTGGTTGCCCCCGCTGAGCGTCCCCGCCGGGCGGAGCACGGAGCCGGCCAGGGCCACCCGGGCCGCCTGTTTCTCGGCGAGCGCGCGCTGGCCGGCGCGGCTCAGTGCCCCGAACCTGCCCGGCGGACCGGGCAGACTCACGTTGGACGCGATGGACATCGCCAGCGCCAGCCCTTGCTCCTTGCGGTCCTCGGGCAGGAACGCGATGCCCGCTTCGATCGCTTTTCGCGGGGTGGGCAGCGGCAGGGGCCGGCCCCGCACGCTGATGGTTCCGCCGTCCAGGGGATCGGCGCCGACGATGCTGCGGGCGACCTCGGTCCGGCCCGCCCCCACCATCCCCGCCAGGCCGACGATCTCTCCCGCCGCGACGGTGAAGGACACATCCTCGAAGACACCGGTGCGGCTGAGCCCCTCGACCCGGAGCAGTTCCGGACCGATCGGTGCCGTCGGGGCGCCGGCCGCCCCGTCCAGTTCCCGGCCCACCATCATCCGCACGACATCGGCTTCGGTGAGGTCCGCGGCCATCGCCATCGTGCGGACCTCTCTGCCGTCGCGCAGTACGGTCATCCGGTCCCCCAGCTCGAAGACC
This sequence comes from Streptomyces sp. NPDC056734, assembly GCF_042790455.1. NCBI lineage: Bacteria > Bacillati > Actinomycetota > Actinomycetes > Kitasatosporales > Streptomycetaceae > Streptomyces > Streptomyces sp. NPDC056734. The sequence continues at coordinate 8,935 of NZ_JBHTZD010000019.1, read as the reverse complement.
TCGGGCATCCGGTGGGACACGAAGACCAGCGCGTGGCCCTCGGCCCGGAGCGTTTTCATGATCTCGAAGAGCCGCCGCGTCTCCGGCTCACTGAGCGTAGCCGTCGGCTCGTCGAAAATGATCAGCCGTGCCCGTACCGACAGGGCGCGGGCCAGTTCGACGATCTGCTGCTGGGCGACGCCCAGGGTGCCCACGGGCGCCGCCGGGTCCCCGTGGAAGCCGAGCCACTCCAGTACCTCCCGGGCCCGGCGTTCGCGGTCGGCCCGGTTCACCACGCCCCAGCGTGCCCGCTCCCGGCCGAGCATGACGTTGCGGACGGCGCTCACCTGCGGCACCAGGCTCAGTTCCTGGTTCACCATGGCGATCCCGTGGTGGTGGGCCTCGGCCGGTGAGTGCAGGACGACCGGCCGGCCGTCCACCCGGATCGTCCCCTCGTCGGGGAGCACCTGGCCGGACATGACCTTCAGCAGCGTGGACTTCCCGGCGCCGTTCTCCCCGACCAGCACATGGATCTCACCGGCCCGGACAGCGACGGTCACGCCGTTGAGGGCCCGGACGCCGGGGTAGCTCTTGCCGATGTTCTCCAGCTCCAGCAGCGGAACGCCGGGCACCGCTGTGGCGGTTCGATGGTCCATCGCCGATCACCTCGGGTCGGTGGACTGCCGGCCGTCCACGGCGTACATCTCCGCGACGTTCTCCTTGTCCACCAGTACGGCCGAGGTCAGGACGAACACCGGCACCTCCTTGCCCTGCACCAGTGCCAGGGCGCTCTGCACCGCCCAGTAGCCCTGTGAGTAGGGCAGCGGGGTCGTGGTGGCGCTCAGGGTGCCGCCGCGGATCGCCTTGACCGCGGACGGGACGCCGTCGGTGCCCACCACGATGACGTCGCCGGTCCGTCCGACATCAGCGACGGCCTTCACCACACCCAGGGCCATGGTGTCGTTGTTGGCGTAGATCGCGGCGAGGTCGGGGTTGGCCTTGAGCAGGGAGGACGCCTCGTTGTACGCCTTGCTCGCGTCCCAGTCGCCCGGCACGCTCGCCACCAGGTCCAGGTTGCCCGCCTTGGTCACCGCCTCCTTGAAGCCCCGGGTGCGCAGCTCGGCGGCGTTGGAACCCGCCGAGCCCTCGATCTGCGCCACCTTGCCGCCGTCCGGCAGCTGGGCCGCGATGTACTCGCCGGCCTTGCCGCCCTCGACCAGCGAGGCGGGACCGAGGAACGTGGTGGCGTCGATCCGCGCGTCCTCGACGTTGACGATCGGGACGTCCTTGGCCTGCATCTGCTTGATGGCCGGGGTGAGATTGGACGTCGACTCCGGCGAGACCAGAAACGCGTCGAAGTCCTGGCCGCTCATGGTCTGGGCGATCGACAGCTGCTGCGACTGGGAACTCTCCCCGGACGATGCCTGCACGGTCAGGTCGATGCCGTACTTCTGTGCGGCGGCTTCCATGCCGCGCTCGACCTCCTGCCAGTACTCGTTCGTCAGCGTCTTGAGGACCACACCGAAACGCAGCTCCTTGTCGGGCTTCGTCAGGCCCGCGAACAGCGGCTCCTCAAGGGTGGTCACATCCGTTCCGGTGATCGACTCGTCACCGCTGGTGTACGCGTAGGTGCCGGTGGCGTCGCCGCCGCCGGCGTCACTGTTGCTGCTCGCCGGGGAACAGGCGGCCAGTGCCGTCAGTCCGGCCGTGGCCACGAGCAGCCCGGCCTGGTGCCGTCTCGACCTCATGAAGATGCGCACGGTTCGTCTCGCTTTCGAACGTCGTTGGTCGGAAGAAGCGCGGGGTGAGGGGTGGAGTGGGTGGACGGGGGTGCCGCCGGGAGGTGCCGCTGGGGAGGTGCGGCCTGGAGGTGCCGCCGGCGGCAGCTGGATCGGCCCGTGCCCTGCACGGGGGCAGGGCGGGCCTGACGGGCATGACGGGTATGACGGGCGGCAGGGATCGCGAGGGAGCTGCCGGGGCTCCGTGCGTACACGAGCGTGGCGTCGACCGGCCCAGCCCCGGCCCCGGCCTCACGGGGCCGCGCTGCCGCGCTCCCCGATGCCGTGACCCTCGCCGAGCTAGCCATGCCGCGCTCCTCGCGTCTACGCTCTCGTAACGCTGTCGTAACGCGCCTTACTCTGGGCCTCGCCGTCCCGGACCGGTTAGACCACTTCACAGCGATTGGCCCAAGAAGGTGGCAACGGTGAGAAGCAAGCTTGATCGAGTCGACAGCGCCACGCTGTGCCGCCTGCTGGGCAGCTGGACCGAGAAGGGCGCCAACCTTCCCGGTCTGCTGGCGGACGCGCTCAGCGAGCTGATCACCAGTGGCGCGCTGCGCGAGGGCGCGGTGCTGCCCTCACAGCGTGAGCTGGCGACCGCGCTGGGCATCGCGCGCGGCACCGTGGCCACGGCGTACGAGATCCTTGAGTCCCGTGAGCATGTGTGCTCCTATCCCGGCTCCGGCTCACGGGTCAGGCGTCGCGGCATCGACCCGGCCGCGTCGCTGGACGGCCGGCTCGCCTCGTTCACCAGGAGCTACACACCCCTGCTCGACTTCTCCAGTGGCGCGCTCCCGGCACTGCCCCGGGTCGGTGAGGCGATCGACCGGCTGGACCGTGACGTGGTCGCGGCCGAACTCGCCACCGATGGCTACTACCCGGCCGGGCTGCCGCGTCTGCGGTCGGCGATCGCCGACCGCTACACACGTGACGGCCTCCCGACCGAGGAGCGGCAGATTCTGATCACCTCGGGCTCCCAGCAGGCGGTGTGGCTCATCTGCCATGTCTTCGTCGGGCACGGGGACGAGGTGATCGTCGAGGATCCCACCTACCGGGGCGCGCTCGAAGCCCTCAGCGCGGTGGGCGCGCGCATGATGACGGTTCCGGTGACCGATGACGGACTCGATGTGGACCACCTGGCGCGTGCCCTCACCACCAGACGGCCCCGCCTGCTGTACTGCCAGCCCCGCGCGCACAACCCCACGGGCGCGAGCATGCCGGCCGCCGCCGGCCATCGGCTGGCCGAGCTGGTCGAACACCATGGCCTGCTCACCGTCGAGGACGGCTCGAACGCGGACCTGATGCTGGGTGGTCACCGCCTGCGGCCGGTCCTCGGCGGCATCGGCCCCGAGAGCAGCGTGGTGAGCATCGGCACCACGTCCAAGCTGTTCTGGGGCGGTATGCGGGTCGGCTGGATACGCGGGAGCGTACCGATCATCACACGCCTGACCGAGGCCAAGAAGGCCATCGACCTGGCCTCCGCGGTCCTTGAGCAGCTGATCGCCGCCGAGCTGATCCTGCGGGCCGACGAGGCTCGTGAGGAACGGGCCGTGAGCCTCCAGTTCCAGCTGAACACCACCGAGCAGGTGGTGGGAGAGCGGAGACCGGACTGGAAGTGGACGCGCCCGACCGGCGGAACGGGACTGTGGATCGACACGGGCGCGGACGCGGTGGCCCTCGCCGAGCGCGCGTCCCGACGCGGTGTGCGCATCGTCCCCGGCCCGGCGTTCTCGGCCTACGGCGCGTTCCGCCGCTATCTCAGGCTGCCGATCTGGCATCCACGCCATGACCTCCAGGAAGCGCTGAACCGGCTGGATCTGTGACCGGCTGGATCTGTGACCGGGTGGATCTGTGGCTGGCTGGATCTGTGGCTGGCTGGACACATGACCGGCTGGACACATGACCGGCCGATTGCGCGACCTGCGGCCTAACAGGCCCACGTCCTGCTCTTCCTGCGCAGCACGGCCGCCGCCCGCGTCAACGGACTCAACCTGCCCGTCGACGCGAGGTAAGCCGCCGCCGCGGTCACCTAGCCTTCCCCGCCCTCGCCCTCCAACAGACGGCCGCCAGGACGGTTCGTCGGCCCGTTGTTCCTGTGGCTCAGCGGACGGTACGGCTAGCGCGCCACGCGGTAGCGGAGGTGGACGACCTTCGGCCCGATCGTGCGGGTCTCGGCGAGTTCGAGATCCACCCGGCGCTCGCGCCGGGGGAAGAACGGCACGCCGCCGCCGACCAGCACCGGGTAGACCCGGGCCCGGTACTCGTCGATCTCACCCAGCTCGGCCGCCTCGGCGGCGAGGCTCGCGCCGCCGATCGCGATGTCGCCCGCCCCCGGCTCGGCCCGCAACCGCGCGATCTCCGCCGCCAGGCCGCCGGAGGCCAGGCGGGCGTTGCCCTGCACCGTCGTGAGCGTGGTGGAGAACACCACCTTGGGGAGCCCCGTCCAGAGCGCGGTCCACTCACGCTTCGCGTCGTCGAGCGAGGGATCCTGGTCGGCGGTCTCCCAGTACAGCATCGACTCGTACAGCCGTCGTCCCAGCAGGTGGACGCCGACCTCGCGGATCTCGTCGATCCAGGAGCGGAAGACCTCCTCGTCGGGCCCCGACCAGTCGAAGCCGCCGTCCGGCCCCACGATGTAGCCGTCCAGTGAGACATTCATCGAATAGGTCACGCTGCGCATCAGAGGTCCTCCTCGGTGACGGGGGTTCGACACTACGACCGCCGGACGGCGCAGAACTCATCGGCGAGCGGGCGGGCAGTTCCGGGGCCTCCTACCGGCCGGCGGCGCGCACGTCACTCCCCGGCGTCGATCGCGGGACGCCGTACCTCGATCTCGGCACCGGTCTGCTTGAACGACTCCGGGGACACCGCGACCAGCACGGCGTCCCGGTGGAAGTCGGGCAGTGTGGTCGACCCGCAGCTGATCATCGTCGCGGTCAGCTTCGCCCGGGTCCGCTCCACGTTGTCGTACAGGCTTCCGGCGTAGGGTACGTAGCCGTCGACGCCCTCCTCGAAGACGAGTTGCCCGCGCTGGCCGTAACGGTCCGCGTTCTGCGCGCGCCGCGAGCCCTCGCCCCAGTACTCCTTGTACCACTGGCCGCCGATCTGCAGCCTCCGCGAGGGGCTTTCGTCCAGCCGGGCGAAGTAGCGGCCGAGCATGACGAAGTCCGACCCCATCGCCAGGGCCATCGCCATGTGCGAGTCGCTCAGAAGGCCGCCGTCGCAGCACAGCGGCACATACATCCCGGTCTCCTGGGCGTAGGCATCGCGCGCCTCGACCACATCGAGCAGCGCGGACGCCTGTCCTCGGCCGATGCCTTTCTGTTCCCGGGTCGTGCAGATGGCCCCGCTGCCGATCCCGACCTTCACGAACGCGGCGCCCGCGTCGGCCAGATAGCGGAAGGCACGCCCGTCGACGACATTCCCCGCGCCGACAGAAATGTCGTCCCCATACTCCTCCCGGGCGAATTCGAGTGTCTTCGCCTGGTAAGCGGAGTAGCCGTCGGAGGAGTCCAGACACAGTACGTCCGCACCGGCCTCCACCAGGGCGGGGATACGGTCCTTGAAGTCCCGGGAGTTGACACCGGCGCCCACCCTCAGACGCTTCTCGGCGTCGACGGTCGCACGGTGATACGTCTTGTGGGCCTGGTAGTCACTCCTGAGGACCAGGGAGACGGCGCGGCCGTTCTCCAGCACCGGCAGGACGTCCAAGTGGTGCTGCCAGATCAGTTCGTTCGCGTCGGACAGGGAGACCGAGGTGGAGGTGGTGACCAGGCTGTCACGGACCCGCATCCGGTTGCCGGCGGTCTCGTGGGCTCCGTGACGCTCCAGATGGAAGTCATCGAGGCCGATGACTCCCAGGAACTCGCCGTCCACTTCCCCGCTCTCCGTGACCACGGCCACGCCCTGCTCGGTGCCGGACAACAGCCGGGCCACCTCGCCGAGAGGCGTCCGCGGCGCCACCGTGAGCTCGCCGGTCCGGAAACCGGCCTTGTGCCGCTTCACCGCCCGTACGTCCCTGGCCTGGTCCTCGATCCGCTGGTTCTGGTGGATGAACGACAGCCCGCCCGCCTGCGCCAGGGCGATGGCCAGCGCGGGTGACGACACCGCCTGCATGATGGCGCTCACCATGGGGGTGGCGACCCTGATGGCCGGCTCCTCACCGACCCGGTGACGCACCAGGGGCGCTCCGAGATCCACGTTGTCCGGCGTGCAGTCTGCTGTGGTCAGGCCCGGGATGAGGAGGTACTCACTGAGCGTGCGGGAGATCTCGGGGAGGATTTTCACGACGTCTCCAAAGGGGAGCCTGCAAGCCGGTGGCGGCTGATCGGCAGGGCTCGGGCGGACAGTGCGGATCGACGCCGACCGGCGGCGCACTGTCGGAAGAGATCGCTCTGAAACATCCCAGGAGCGGGCGCGGCCGGCGGGGCGGTGCTCGCCCGCGCGGCCCGGATCGGCACCGAAGGAACAGACCCGAACGTGCGCGGGTTGGGCACAGGCGCTGACTTCCATGACGCCATGAGGGATCGTACCGCCCTGAACCTGTCCCCTCGTTCACCCCGATCAGCGAGCGGGACCGGCGCCCACGGTCGCCGCCCCGGCGCTCACTTGAGGCCGGAGTGGGACAGGCCCTCCACGAAGTGGCGCTGGGCCAGGACGAAGACGATCAGCATCGGGAGGACGGTCATGGTGGCCGCCGCGAGCTGGGTGTTCCACATCTGGCCGCCGTAGGCGTCGGTGAAGCGGGTCAGGGCCTGGGGCAGCGTGAACAGTTCGGGTGAGGTGAGGTACACCGTGGGTTCGAGGTAGAGGTTCCAGGAGGAGAGGAAGGTCAGGATCGCCACCGCCGACAGCGCCGGCTTGGCCAGCGGCAGGCAGATCCGCCACCAGATCGCGGGACGGCCGAGACCGTCGAGGCGGGCGGCCTCCTCCAGTTCCACCGGGAGGGTGATGAAGAACTGCCGCATGATGAACGTGGCCAGCACACACGGGGCGGCCAGCGCGGTCACCAGGATCAGCGGCCAGTGCGTATTGATCAGACCGGCCGACTTGAACAGCTGGAACAGCGGCACGATGGTCACTTCGCTGGGCACCAGCATGCCGGTCAGCACCACCAGGAACAGCGCGTTGGCCCCGGGGAACCGGATCCGGGCGAAGGCGTACCCGGCGAGGCTGGACACCGCCAGGGTGATCAGGGTGACCAGTACGGCGATGTACACACTGTTCAGATACTGCCGGGCGAAGGGCTGGAAGCTGAACGCCTCGGCGTAGGCGGACAGTGTCGGCGAGTCGGTCCACAGCGACGGCGGGGCGTCGAAGATCTCCGCCAGTGGTTTGACCGACGCCGCGACCATCCAGACGGTCGGCACCACGAAGGGGATCGCCAGCACGGCCAGGGCCGTCAGCAGCAGTACCGACCGGACTCTGTCAGTCCTCATAGAACACCCACTTACGGCGCAGCTGCCATTGCAGCAAGGTGAGCAGCATGACGAAGGACAGCAGCATCAGGGCCAGCGTCGAGCCGTAGCCGATGTCGTTGAACTCGAATGCCTGCTGGAACACGTAGTACACGAGGACCGTGGTGGACAGTTCCGGTCCGCCGCCGGTCAGTACGGCGATCTGGGCGAAGGACTGGAGCGCCCCGACCACGGTGACGATGACGGTCAGCAGCACCGTCGGGGAGATCAGCGGCAGCGTGATCCGGAAGAAGACCGACCGGCTGCTCGCGCCGTCGATGCGGGCGGCCTCGTACAGCTCCCGGGGTACGCCCTGCAAGGCGGCCAGGAAAAGCACCACATTGACCCCGACGCTGCGGACCACCTGGGTGAGGACCACGGACACCATCGCGGTGTCGCCCCGCTGGAGCCAGTTCGGTCCGTCGATGCCGACCGTGTCCAGCAGTCCGTTGATGCCTCCGTTGTCCTGGAGCAGAAAGCCCCAGACCAGGGTCCAGGCGACCACGGAGACGACCACCGGGGAGAAGAACAGCGTCCGGAACACCGTGACACCGCGGAACCTGCGGTTCAGCAGGACGGCGATCAGCAGTCCGAGGGAGATGTTGATGACCACCACCCCGCCGGAGAAGAGCCCGGTCGCCAGCAGCACCTCGGGCAGCTGTGGATCGTCGGCCAGGGCCGCGTAGTTGTCGGCGCCGACGAAGGTCTGTTCGCCGGTGAAGATGTTCCTCTCGTTGAGGCTGTACCAGATCGCCATGCCGACCGGCAGCAGGACGAACACCACCACCCCGGCGAGCTGCGGCAGGATGAAGAGGTAGCCGGTCAGCGTGTCCCGCCGACGGGTTGTCCAAAAGCCCGGCCCGGTCGCCTGTGCGGCCTTTGCGGCGGCGGGCCCCGCCGCCCGGCCGTCGGCCCGCACAGTGGTCTGTGCCGTGGTCACTTCGCCAGAATCGGTTCGATCGCGGCGCAGACCGAGCGCAGGACGGCTGGGATGTCGGCGTCGGGGCGCCACATCGCGTCCAGCGCCGTCTTGCCCTTCTGGGCTATCTCGGCCGGGCTGGCGTGGTTGGGCAGCGTGACGGCCTTCGGCAGCTGGTCGACGACCGCTTCCTGGAGCTGGGTGGCGTTCAGGACCTGGTTGTTGGCGGCGAGTTGGTCCCCGGTGAGCAGGGACTCGCGCGGCGGCGGGAAGTACTGGGCGAGCTTCTCGGCGTTCGCCGGGTTCGTCAGGTAGGCGAGGAAGTCCGCCGCCTGGTCCGGGTGCTTGCTGGAGGCCAGTACGCCCACCCCGGCCTGGCCGAGGACCGCATAGTCCCCCGCGGGGCCTTCGGGCAGGGGGTGGAGTTGGAAGTCGAACGCGCCGGTGAGCAGGGAGGCGCGGGAGACCTGGGCGACGGTGAAGGCGGCGTCACCGGCGAAGAAGTCGGCGGTGGTGCCCGGACCGGGCATCGCCTGGGTCCTGAACGCCGCGTCGTGCAGGAAGGTGAACGCCTGCTGCATCTCGGGGGTGGTGAAGGTGCAGGTCTTGCCGTCCGGCGTCCAGGCCGACGCGCCCCAGCCGGTCCATACCGTGGCCAGCATGTTCCACGCCTCGTAGTCGAAGTCGCGGATGACGAAGCCGGCCTTGCCGGTCTTGTCGTTCACGGCGGCTCCGGCGGCGGCGACCTGGTCCCAGGTCGCGGTGGCCGGGTCGATCTCCTGGCCGGCTTCGGCGAGCAGGTC
>NZ_JBHTZD010000018.1:80720-230176 GCF_042790455.1 Streptomyces sp. NPDC056734 | reverse complement strand
GGCGGCAGGCGGCAGGCGGCAGGCGGCAGGCGGCAGGCGGCAGGCGGCAGGCGGCGCAGGATCCGCGGTTCGCGGGACGCCTTCGCGCGGGAGGGCCGCCAGTTGTTCCCACGCTGCCCGGAGCGGCGGGCGCGGGAGATCGCCGCGCACGCATCGGTCCATCGGTACGGGGCAGTGGGCGGGTGGGCCCCAGCGCGGCGGGGCGTGCGCTGTCCGAGGGGGCGGTGATCTCGGCGGTGGTGGCGTCCGTACGCCATGTGGACACGCCGTACGGCCGGCTGCTGATGAGCGGCGTGTCGCGGTACGAGGCGTGGCGGCGGATCGCGCCGACGGTGGAGGCGGTACTCGGCGCGCGGCAGGAGCAGGGGCAGCAAGATCCGCAGGGTCGGAGTCAGGAGGAGGACCAGGACCAGGACCAGGGTCAGAGGCAGAAGCAGAGGCAGAGGCAGAGACAGGGGCAGACGGCGGGGCCGGGGTGGGCAAGGAGCGGCTGAGCTGTCCGGCGGCCGTGGACGCTCACGTATGGCTCTGCGCGGGTGGGGCATGGCCGGGGGACGGTGGAGGGCATTGACTGGGAGTGACGTACCCGCCGAGCGGTCTTTCCCGACGCTCGGTGACCGGCTGGTGACCAGCCGCAGGCACGGACCGAACACCTCACTGGAGCGGACGTGGAAGTCGACATGATCGAGGGACCGTACTTCGTGCTGACCGTTCTGGGAGTGCTCGGGACGGGTCTGGTCGCCGGGGTCTTCTACGGCTTCTCGACCTTTGTGATGCGGGGCCTGGCCGCGCTGCCGCCCGCGCAGGGGGTCGCGGCGATGCAGTCGATCAACGCGATGGCGCTGAAGCCGGCGTTCATGGGCCTGTTCGCCGGTACGGCGGTGCTGAGCGCGGTGATCGCGGTGGTGACGTTCGTGCTGTGGCCCCGGGAGGGGACGGTCGAGCTGCTGCTGGGCAGCGCGCTGTATCTGTTCGGCACGTTCGGGCTGACGATCGCGGGAAACGTGCCGCGCAACGAGGCGCTGGCGAGACGGGAGGCCGGTACGGCGGAGGCGTCGTCGTACTGGTCGGTGTACCTGCGGGACTGGACGGCCTGGAACCACGTCCGTACGGCCGCCTCGGCCGCCGCCGCGGTCTGCTACGTCCTCGCGCTCGCCTGAGGCCGCTCGTTCGGATCATGCCGGGCTCGCGGGCCCTGGCACCGCTCCCTGGTCCGGCCTGATCCAGACGAAAGGAGCCTGGCGCCGCGTCGGCACGAAAGCGCCGGTCACCGACGAGTCGTCGCAGGTGACCGATGGTCGTATGGTGGCCGGAAGGACCCGGTCGAGGGGCGTCGGGGGACGTCGCGGGACCCGCCGAGGGAACCGCCCGACGGACGACGAGGCTCCCCGGAAACCTCCCCGAGGAAGACGCCCATGGCAGACCCCAAGGGATTCATGAGCACGCCCCGGCGGGAGTGGCCGCGCAGGCCCGTCGAGGAGCGGGTGCGTGACTGGGACGAGGTGTATGTCCCGGGGGCGCTGCTGCCGATCATCAGCAAGCAGGCGGACCGGTGCATGGACTGCGGCGTCCCGTTCTGCCACGACGCCTGTCCGCTGGGGAATCTGATCCCGGAGTGGAACGACCTGGTGTCGCGGGAGGACTGGCGCGCGGCGGCGGACCGGCTGCACGCGACGAACAACTTTCCCGAGTTCACCGGCCGGCTGTGCCCGGCGCCGTGCGAGGCGGGGTGTGTGCTGGCGATCAACCAGCCCGCCGTCACCATCAAGAACGTCGAGTGCGCCATCGCCGACCGTGTGTGGGCGGACGGTCTCGCGCCGCCGAGGCCGCCCGAGAGGCTGTCGGGGCGGACGGTCGCCGTCATCGGCTCCGGGCCGACCGGGCTGGCCGCCGCCCAGCAGCTCACCCGCGCCGGGCACACGGTCGCGGTGTACGAGCGGGACGACCGGCTCGGTGGGCTGATGCGCTACGGCATCCCCGAGTTCAAGATGGAGAAGCACCATCTTGAGCGGCGGCTGGCGCAGATGCGTGCCGAGGGCACCAAGTTCCGTACGTCGATGGTGGTGGGCCGGGATGTCCGCGCGGACGAGCTGCGGACCCGTTACGACGCCGTCGTCCTGGCCACGGGTGCGACGGCGTGGCGTGAACTGGACGTCCCGGGGCGTGAACTGACCGGTATCCACCAGGCGATGGAGTATCTGCCGCTGTCCAACCGGGTGCGCGAGGGCGACCTCGACGTGTCCCCGCTGTCGGCCGCCGGGAGGCATGTCGTGATCGTCGGGGGCGGCGACACGGGGGCGGACTGCCTGGGGACGGCGGTCCGGGAAGGGGCCGCGTCCGTGACGCAGCTGGACATCTACGGCCGCCCGGACGCCGCGCGCGACGAGGACGCCGAGCCCTGGCCGACGTACCCGAAGATCTACCGGCTGTCGGGGGCGCACGAGGAGGCGGGCGAGCTGGGTACGGCACCGGCGGCGGACGCCGACGCACGGCTGTTCGCGGCGTCGACGCTGCGTTTCACGGGGGACGCGGACGGCAGGGTGCGGGCGCTGCATCTGGTCGGGGTGGACGCCGGGCGCCGCCCGCGCCCCGGCACCGGGCGGTCGCTCCCGGCCGACCTGGTGCTGCTCGCCCTCGGCTTCACCGGGCCGGACCGCGAGGACGGGATCGTGGAGCAGCTGGGGCTGGCCATGGAGCCGCGCGGCACGATCGCGCGGGACCGGGACTTCGCGACGAACGTTCCCGGGGTGTTCGCCGCCGGGGACGCGGCCCGTGGGCAGTCGCTGATCGTGTGGGCGATCGCCGAGGGCCGGGCGGTGGCGGCGGCCGTCGACCGGGCGCTGACGGGCAGTTCGACACTGCCGGCGCCGATATCGCCGTACGACCGGCCGATGACCGTCTGAGCGGGGCCGACGCGGGCCGCCAGGCCCCTCGGCGCGTGGACGGCGTGCGCCGCTCGGCGCGACCCCTCACCCCCGTCGGGCGGGTCAGCGGCGTTCGTCCGTTCCCGGGACCTTGCCGGTCGCCAGGGCCACCCGGTTCCAGGTGTTGATGGTGAGGATCAGGGAGATCACGTGGGCCAGTTCGGTCTCGTCGAACTGGGCCGCGGCCCGGGCGTACACATCGTCGGGGACGCCCCCGTCGGCGACCAGGGTGATCGCCTCGGTCAGTGCCAGGGCGGCCTGTTCCCTGGCGGTGAAGAAGTGACGGGCCTCGCGCCACACGGCGACCAGGTGCAGCCGGTCCTCGTCCTCACCGGCCTTGCGGGCGTCGTTGGTGTGCATGTGGAGGCAGTAGGCGCAGTGGTTGAGGTGCGAGGCGCGGATCTGGATCAGCTCGACGAGCGCGGGGTCGAGGCCCTCGCGGGCGGCGGCGTCGAAGCCGATGATCGCCCGGAAGACCTTCGGGGCGGCCTTGGCCATGTCGATGCGGGACCTTCGGGCGGCGGTGGAGGGGGAGGTGGCGGAGGCAGAGCCGGAGCCGGAGACGGAGGCAGAGGGGATGTCGATCGCCCCCGTCGCATTGATCGCGCCCGTTGCATTGATCGTGTCAGTCGTGTTGATCGCGTCAGTCGTGTTCGTCGTCATGACCATGAACCTACGGGCCGGAAAGACCGACGATAGGGTGCAATGTCATGGCAGATTCATGGGTCAATTCAGCGGAGCGCATCGGTGCGGATCTGCATCTGGAGCTGACCGGGCCGGGCGGGCGGCGGGCGGCGCTGATCCGGGCGCTGCGGGAGGCGGTACGCGGTGGGCGGCTGCCCCCGGGCACCCGGCTGCCGCCGTACCGTTCGCTCGCCGCGGACCTCGGGGTCGCCCGCAACACGGTCGCCGACGCCTACGCGGAACTGGTCGCGGAGGGCTGGCTCACCGCACGCCAGGGGTCGGGCACCCGGGTGGCCCTGGGCATCGCCGGGCCGACGCGACACGCCGGGCGAACGCCCCCGAAGGCGCCTCCACGCGCGCGTGGGCCACGACACGATCTGCGTCAGGGGACGCCGGACGCGTCGGCGTTCCCGCGCGCCGCCTGGGGCACGTCCTATCGCCGGGCGCTCCAGCAGGCGCCCCATGACGCGTTCGGGCCCGGGGATCCCGCGGGCCGCCGGGAGCTGCGGGAGGCGCTCGCCGAGTATCTGGCACGCGCGCGTGGCGTACGGACCGGGCCGGACCGGATCGTGATCTGCTCCGGCTTCGCGCACGCGCTGCGGCTGCTCGCCGCGAGCGGGGTGCTGCGCGGCCCGCTCGCCGTGGAGGAGTACGGTCTCGGCTTCCACCGCGACCTGCTGGCCGCCGCCGGGGTACGGACCGTCGCGCTGCCGCTGGACGAGGACGGCGCGCGGGTCGAGGAGTTGGGGCGGGAGCGGGCCGTACTGCTCACGCCCGCCCACCAGTTCCCGACCGGCGGCCCGCTGCACGCCTCGCGCCGCGCGGCGGTGATCGAGCGGGTACGCGCGCGGGGCGGGGTGCTGCTGGAGGACGACTACGACGGGGAGTTCCGCTACGACCGCAAACCCCTGGGCGCGGTCCAGGGTCTGGCCCCCGAGCACGTTATCTACATCGGTTCGGTCAGCAAGAGCCTGTCCCCCGCGCTGCGGCTGGGCTGGATGGTGCTGCCGGAGCGTCAGGTCGCGGAGGTACTGGCGGCCAAGGGCGAGCGGGAGGGATGGGCGAGCGTCCTCGACCAGCTGAGCCTCGCCGACTTCCTCCTGTGCGGCGCGTACGACCGTCATGTGCGGCGCATGCGGCAGCACTACCGGGGACGGCGGGACCGGCTGGTCGCGGCGCTCGCCGAACGGGCGCCGCACATCGCGGTGACCGGCGTGGCGGCCGGACTGCACGCCGTGCTGCGGCTGCCGCCGGGCACCGAGGCGTCCGCAGTCAAGGCCGCCGTCTGGCAGGGCGTGGCCCTGGACGGCCTGTCGGCGTTCCGCCATCCGGCGGCCCTGACACCGCCGGTGGACGGTCTGGTCGTCGGTTACGCGACCCCACCGGAACACGCGTACGGGGCGGCGCTGGAGGCGCTGTGCGGGGTGCTGCCGCCGGATCTTTCCCCCCCGCCGAGCTGAGCTGAGATGAGCTGCGGGGATCATGTCCGCCAAGGGCAGGTCGCCCACCCCCGTTCCCGCCTCACGCCCACGCCCCGCGCCCCACGCCTCACGCTTTGCGCGCGACCGCCCCGTACCCCGGTATCACCCCGTCGTTCTGCCCCGGCACCGGCTCGCCCAGCTCCGGCTTCCACTTGTCGACCACGACGACACCCGGGTCGATGAGTTCCAGGTCCGTGAAGAAGCGCGCGAACTCCGTGCGGGAGCGCAGGGCGAGGGTGATGCCCGCGGCCTTGAGCGTGGCGGTCGCGGCGGCCGACTCCTGCGGGGTGAAGTCGCCGGTGGCGTGGGTCATCATCAGGTGGCTGCCGGACGGAAGCGCGGCGACGAGCCGGGTGACCAGCTCATGGGCGCCGTCCTCGTCGGCGACGAAGTGCAGCAGGGCGACGAGGGACAGGGCGACGGGCCGGGTGAGGTCCAGGACCTTCCCGGCGGCCTCGACGATGGTCGCCGGGTCACGCACATCGGCCTGGACGTACTCGGTGACGCCCTCCGGCGTGCTGCGCAACAGGGCGGCGGCGTGGGCGAGGACGATCGGGTCGTTGTCGCAGTAGACGACCCGGGCGGCGGGCGCGACCTCCTGGGCGACCTGATGCAGATTGGGTTCGGTCGGTATGCCGGTGCCGATGTCGAGGAACTGCCGTATCCCCTGCCCCGCGAGCCAGCGGGTGGCGCGGTGCATGAAGGCCCGGTTGACCCGTGCCATCACCGGGACCCTGGGGTCGAGGGCGAGCATCTGCCGGCCCATCGCCTCGTCCACCGGGTAGTTGTCCTTGCCGCCGAGATACCAGTCGTACATCCGTGCGGGGTGCGGCTTGCTGGTGTCGATCTCGATGGCGCCGGTGGGGTCCAGCCCGGTCATGAGCCACTCCGTGAGCGTCGGACGGTTAAGAGGCAGGAATTGACGAGAACAGACCAGAACGGACGAGCACAGACGGGGAGCGAGGCGCGGATCGAGGTCACACGCGGGTCTGTACAAGTCAGTACAGGTCAGTCCAGGTTGTACAGGTGCAGTACAGGTAAGTCAGGTCTATGTGGATCGTACGGATCATATGGATCGGACTGGTCGGGGGACCGCCCCGTGGTGAGCGATCCCGGTCCTGCGATCAATGGTCAATTTAGCGTGGCCGGTGCTTAGTTGGTGCTCAGTTGACGTTCAGTCGGCGGTGGTGGGGGGTGCTGGGCACGGAAAAAGCAGCAAGGTCGTTCAGGAGAGCAGGAAGTCGGCCTCCCCCGCCTTGGCGCCCTCGATGAAGGCGGTCATCTCGTCGGTGGTGTAGATCAGCGCCGGCCCGTCGGGGTCGGTGGACTGCCGGACCGCGATCCGGCCGTCGGCGAGCTTCATCGCCTCCAGGCAGTTGCCCCCGTTGCCGCCGCTCCACGGCTTGTGCCAGCCTTCGCTGCCCAGCTCATGGGCAGGCATGCCGTTGTAGATCCGCGCTATGCGGGTCAACGGCCTCGGCTGGGACGTGATGCCATCCATTCACAGCTCCTCGCGGAGATCCCTGAGGATCTCCTTCGTACGTTGTGCAGTAGCGGCCTGTGCCGCCATGCGGTCCATGACCTCCAGGTAGGTGGCTACCTCGGCACGCGCGTCCAGGTAGACGGCGCCGGTCAGGTACTCGCTGTAGACCATGTCCGGCAGTTCGGGCATGGCGAATCGGAAGAGGACGAAGGGGCCGTACGTGCCGGGGTGCGGGCCTGAGGCGAACGAGATCACCTGGAGCGTCAGATTCGACAGCTCGGTGGCCTCCAGCAGCCGGTCGATCTGCCCCCGCATCACCTCGGGGCCGCCGACGGAGCGGCGCAGCGCGGTCTCGTCCATGACGACCCACAGCCGGGGCGCGTCCGCGCGGGTGAGCAGGTTCTGGCGCTGCATACGCAGGGCGACATGGCGCTCTATGTCGTCGGGCCGGGTCTGGCCGACGGCGCCCGCCCTGAGCACGCCGCGCGCGTAGTCCTCGGTCTGGAGCAGGCCGGGGACGAAGTGCGGGTCGTAGCTGCGGATGAGCCGGGCGGCACCTTCCAGGCTGACGTACATCGAGAACCAGCCGGGCAGGATGTCGTGGAAGCGCTGCCACCAGCCGGGTTTGTTGGCCTCCTCGGCGAGCTGGACGAAAGCTTCGGCCTCCTCGTCCTGGACGCCGTACGCCTTCAGGAGCAGCTGGAGATACGGGATCTTGAGCCCGACCTCGGCCATCTCCATGCGGCGGACCGTGGCGGGCGCTACGCGGAGGATCTTGGCGGCCTCCTCGCGCTTGAGCCCGGCGCTCTCCCGCAGATCCAGCAGGCGCCGGCCGAGGACGACCTGGCCGACCGTCGGCGCGGACCGCGGCTCACTCACGCTCCACCTCCACTCCACACAAGAACGGACTTCGGGGGCTCGGGGAGCCAGGAGGACTCACGGAGCCCCGGGACCCCCGAAGGGACAAACAGGTAGATCCTGAAAGGCGCTCCGACAGGCTTCACGGCGCCCTTCGAAAATGTATTCGAAGGCGTGAACAGACCTTCTTTTTCGAACTGACGCCGCTCAACATGCTGTTGCGAGCAGTGTGCCACGACCGTGCAGAGAGTCATACGGCACTCTGCAATTTTCAGAGTGACACTTGCCAAGTGTTCACGGCGGGGCGATAGTGGCAAGCGTGATTCCGTCCCCGCCCTTAGGAGCAGACGCCGCCGCAGGCCCTTTCGGCCTCGACGGCTCCGCTACGCCGGCCGGTCCCGCCGAGACCGTCGCCGAGCGCCGGTTCCGCTTCGAACTGGCCGCGCATCCGGGCTCCCCCGCGCAGGCCAGACGGCTGACCCGGGCCAGGCTGACCGGTTGGTCGGTGTGCGAGGACACGTGTGACACGGCGGCCCTGGTGGTCTCCGAGCTGGTCACCAACGCGATCGTGCACACCGCGAGCGACATTGTCGTCTGCGAGCTGCACGACGGCGACGACCTGGTGCGTATAGCCGTGCGGGACGAAGGTTTCGCGCCCGGTGAGCCCCAGCCGTCGCCACAGCGGCCGGATGAGGAGCACGGGAGGGGATTGCTCCTCATAGACGCTCTGTGCCGGGCCTGGGGGGCTCAGGAGCATGGCCCTGGGCTGCTGGTCTGGGCGGAGCTGCCGCGACAGGCCGAGGTCGCCCCCCGGGGCGACCTCGGCTGGGGCGCCCGCCCCAAGCCCGGTCCGGTCAAGGGCGGCTCCGGTGACGACGAGGGGGCCGAGGCGCTGCTGCGCAGCCCGGTCATGATGCCGCGCGAGCTGGACGGGGAGAGGGGTAGGCCGTGAATGCCGTGTCCTGCGGCGGACAGGTGCTCAGCCTGGACACACTGGTCCGTCTGGGACGCGGGGTCCGGGCCCCGGGCACGTCGGTGGCGGGTGCGCCCCGCAAGCTGTCCGTCCCGGACGGGATGACCGCGCCGATGGGCTGCGACGCGGTGGCGGTGCCCGCCGACTTCGGCCCGCTCGTCATACCCCGGCTGCCGCGTGTGGGGTGCGTCTACGCCGATGAGGCGCACTGGTGGTGGCTGGTCCCGTCCGACTCGGACTACGCCCTCGACTGGCCAGCCCCGGCCCAGTACACGGCGGGCGCGCTGGTCGCCGACGCCCCGAAGCTGATCCACCGGCCCGACGGGACACTCCCGTACACACCGCCGATCCCCCTGTATCTGGCGCTGTGCCGCCTGACGGGGGCGACGCCCAGCTGGTCTCGGCCGGTCAGCGCGTAGGGCTCCGCCGGGGCGTGGGGGCTCCTGGTGCCGGCCCCGCAGGGTTCCGCTGAGGGCCGTATGGCCTCGCGGGGGCCGCACGCAAGGCTCCGCTGGGGCGGCAGGGCTTTGCCGAAGGACCGTAGAGCTTCGCCGAAGGCCAGGGACCGGTAGGGCTCACCCCTCACCCCTCACCCCTCACCCCACAGCACACAGCACACAGCACACAGCACAAGCTATGCAGGGCCCCATCCACCGGGGGCGGCCGCCTGCCCCTTGCGCCCCCACCCCCCGGCGTACGCCGTCGCACCCCCGCCTCCCCCCTTCGCACCCCGCCACGCCCTCCCCCCTCGCTCCCCCGGCAGCAATAGTGGGCCGTTCGTCGACGGACGGGAGGCCGACGGTTGGGCACGCGGAGAGGCGGGCGGACAAAAGAACAGCCCGACGGGTCGGAGCCGCAGGAACAGCAGGAGGCACAGTCCCATGGACCAGAGCCGACGGATCAGCCCGAGACACCCGGAGTAGCCGAGCCATCCGAAGTACCCGAGGCACCTGAAGTACCCGGGGTATCGGACTCGGAGCGGCTGCTCTTCGGCGGCCCCCTGCGCTACGACCTGGGCTGGAGCAAGCACGAGGACGCCTTCCTCGAACTCAACTTCCGGGCGATGATCAGGCGCCTCCCGGCCCTCCTCACCGCCAGCCTGCGCCTCGCCCTGGCGGCCGACCGCCGCGCCACCCGCACGGTACTGGCCGCCGAGATCGCCCGGGGTCTGGCCCAGGCGGTCAGTCTGCTCGCCGTCAACAGCGCGCTGGGCCGTCTCATCGCCGCAGGCCCGATCGAGGACCGCCTGCGCGGCGCGCTCCCCGCGCTGGTCACCATCGCCGCCGTCACCGTACTGTCCGCGCTGCTACGTGCCGCCTCCACGTACGCCACCGGACGGCTGGAGCCCAAGGTGGAGCGGGTCGCCACCGAGCAGTATCTGGAGCGGGCGGCGGCGGTGGAGCTGTCCGCGATCGAGGACCACGCCTTCCACAAGCTCCTGGACACCGCGCAGTACGGCGCCTCCTCCGCCCGCCGGATGATCTCGTACGCCACCCGGGTGGTGAACGCGGCGATCTCACTCATCGCGGCGGCCGGTGTACTCACCGTGCTCCACCCGGCGCTGCTCCCGCTGCTCGTCACGATGACCCTGCCCAGCGCCTGGAGCGCGCTGACCATGGCCCGCCGCCGGTACGAGTCCTTCCACGCCTGGGTGCAGCACGCGCGGGCCGGCCGGCTGATCGGCCAGTTGCTCATCCAGCCCGAAGCCGCCCCGGAGATCCGGCTGCACGGCGTCGGCCCGTTCCTGCTGCGCCACTTCCGCTCGATGTCGGAGAACGCGGAGGCCGAACAGGCCCGCCTCGCCGGGCTCGCCGCGCGTACGGGGCTGATCGCGGCCACCTGGACGGGCCTTGCGACCGTGGCGACGTACGCCACCCTGGGCGGCCTGCTGCTGGGCGGCGCGATGGCACTGTCCGTCGCGGGTACGGCGGTCATCGCGATCCGCACCGGCTCGGCGAACCTGGACACCCTGGTCGTGGAGGTGAACTCGCTCCACGAGGAGGCCCTCTTCGTGGGCGACCTCCAGCGGCTGCACCAGGAGGCGGAACGCCGGATGATCCCCGTGGGCGGGGCCGCGCTGCCCGAGGAGCCGCGCGAGATCCGGTTCGAGAACGTCAGCTTCGCCTACCCGGGTGAGCGCCCCCGCCCCGCCCTGGACGACGTCACCCTCTCCGTCCCCCTCGGCAAGATCGTCGCCCTGGTCGGCGAGAACGGCTCCGGCAAGACGACCCTGGTCAAACTGCTCGCCGGCCTCTACGCGCCCGACCGCGGCCGGATCCTGTGGGACGGCGTGGACACGGCCGGCGCCGACCGCCACGCGCTGGCCGAGCGCGTCGCCATGGTCGCCCAGGATTTCAAGCGCTGGCCGTTCACCGCGCGGGTCAATGTCGCCGTCGGCCGCTCCTCCGCGCCCCTCACCGAGGAGCGGCTGGCCAAGGCGGTCGGCGAGGCCGGGGCCGAAGGAGTGGTCGCGGATCTGCCGAACGGGCTGGACACCCTCCTCGCCCGGGAGTTCAGCGGCGGCCAGGAGCTGTCCGGCGGCCAGTGGCAGCGGCTCGGCATCGCACGGGCCGCCTACCGGCAGGGCCGCATCCTGATCGTGGACGAACCGACGGCCGCGCTGGACGCCCGCGCCGAACTTGAGGTGTTCGAAAAGATCCGGTCACTGGCCGGGGCGGGCCAGACGGTCGTCCTGATCACCCACCGGCTCGCCTCGGTCCGCCACGCGGACCTCGTGCACGTCCTGGACCGTGGCCGCCTGATGGAATCCGGCACTCCGGACGAGCTGCTGGCGACCGGCGGGATCTACGCGGAGCTGTACGCGCTCCAGGCGGAACAGTTCACGACGGCACGCGTCCCGAGACCCACGTCGACAGCGGCACCGGCACCGGCGGCACCGACATCCACACCAGCACAAGTACCGGCACCGGCACAAGCACCAGCACCAGCACCCACACCCACACCAAAGGCCGGTTGACAGGGCGGACGCCCCCTTCACGCCACCAAACCCCCCACCCCCACCCCCTCCCCACCCCGCACGATCACCAGAAACGCGTCCGACGCGAGGTCCATGACCACCTCGGCCGCCAGCCCTTCCCTCCGCCGGGCCCGCGCGAACTCCTCCGCGGGCCACGATCCCCGCGGCCCGCCCGCGGGAAAGCGTTCGAGCACCCGTCGCCCGTTCACCATCTCGCACCTCCAGAAAGCGTCGAAACGTGTGAGAGTCAACGCCTTCCGGAGGCCGATCAGTTCGCCTTGTCGCCGGACCGAGTCCATATTGACCGGTGGAGCGAGGGATCCACACCCGATCCACATCCGATCCACACCCTCCACCTCAATCAACGTCAATCAACATCAACCCGAATCAATCCACATACTCATCGTGATACTTGGTGTGCGCGCTGCCCGCGAGCGGCCCGAACGCCTCCGCACGCCCCTTGGGTACCTCCCACCCCTCCTGCCGTCCGAGTGCGGTGAGGTCGAGGAAACCGGTGGCCGAGCCGAGCCCGTCGAGTCCGCGGTCGTACGTCGAGTAGGTGTGGAAGACCTGATCCCGGTCCCGCAGAAAGCAGCTGAGCCCCGGCCGTTCGAACAACTCCCCGTCCCGCTCCCGCGTCACCTCGAAGTCGGCGTTGAAGTCGGCGTTGAAGTCGGTGTCGTAGGACGAGTACCAAGGCACCGTCCAGCCCATCCTCGCCTTGAACGGCAGCAGCCTGGTGTAGGGCGCCCGGGAGACGGCTGCTAACGAGGTGCGGCGGGCGTGCAGATGGGCAGGGTGGCCGACCTGATCGAGGAAGTACGAGCAGCCTGGGCAGCCGTTCTCCCACTCGGGGGCGAACATGAAGTGATGGACGACGAGTTGATCGCGTCCCTCGAAGAGGTCCAGCAGGGTGGCCTTGCCGTTGCCTCCCTCGAACACGTACTCCTTGTCGATCTCGACCATGGGCAGCCCGCGCCGCTCCCTGTTGAGGGCGTCTCGCGCGCGGGTCGCCGCCTTCTCCTTGGCCAGCAGTTCCTGCCGTGCCTTGCGCCACTCTTCGCGCGATACGACCTTCGGAAGTGACATGGATCCTCCTGTGCGACGGTCCCGTTGAGGTGGTGACTGCCGGACTCACCGGAACTCATCGCGCGACCCGGAATTTCTCCGAGGAATCCTGCCCCGCCCGTCGGCCCAACCTTCTTCGCAGGTCAGAGGGTTGATCCGTACGACACCGGAAGGGTGAGCAGCCCTCGGGCGCGCAGGGAGGGCCGCCAGCGGAGGCCGGCGTCATCAGGGGTGTCCGCCGCGGCCAGGGCGAGCCGCGGGAACCGTTCGAGGAGTGCGGCGAGGGCGATCTCGGTCTCCGCGCGGGCGAGCGGGGCGCCCAGGCAGTAGTGGATGCCATGGCCGAGGGCGAGATGCCCGGAGGTGTCCCGGCCCAGGTCGAGCCGGTCGGCGCCGGGGAAGCGGGCGGGATCGCGGTTGGCGGCGGACAGCGAGAGCCAGACGGTCTCACCGGCCGGGACGGTGACGCCGCCGAGGGTGATGTCCTCGGTCGGGAAGCGCCGGATGGCGAGCAGCGCGGGCCCCTCGTACCGTGCGAACTCCTCGACGGCGGCGGGCAGTCGCCCCGGGTCCTCGCGCAGGGCGGCGAGTTGGTCCGGGTGGTGCAGCAGGGCCAGTACGGCGTTGCCGATGAGCTGCACGGTGTTCTCGTAACCGGCGAAGAGGATGAGGAAGGCGAGCGACATCAGTTCGTTCTCGCTCAGCAGGTCGCCCTCGTCGCGTACGGCGATGAGGTCGGAGAGCAGATCGTCGCCGGGGGTGGCGCGCTTGTCGGCGATGAGCGCGGTGAAGAAGGCGAGCAGAGCGGCCACCGCGTCCCGAGCCGCTTCCGGGCGCCGTGGATCCGGGGCGACGAGGGCGTCGGTCCAGACCCGGAAGTCCCGGCGGTGCGGGCCGGGCACGCCCAGCAGGTCGGAGATGACGGTGATCGGCAGGGGCGCGGCGTAGGCGGCGATGAGGTCGGTGGTGCCGTCGGGGCCGAGCGCGTCGAGGAGCCGGTCGGCGGTGTGCCGTACGGGTGTACGAAGGTGGGTGATCCGGCGCGGGGTGAAGGCGTTGCCGACCAGGCGCCGGATGCGGGTGTGGTCGGGCGGGTCCATGTTGAGGAGGTTGGCGTCGAGCGCGGGTGGCAGCGCGAACCCCCGGTAACCGCTCGCCGTGGCATGCCGCTTGTCCAGGGACAGGCGGGGGTCGGCGAGGGCGGCGCGGACATCATCGTAGCGGGTGACGAGCCAGGCCGGGGTGCCATCGGGCCCGGAGATGCGATGCACGGGGGCGCTGTCGCGCAGCTGCCGGTAGACGTCGTAGGGCTGTTCGAGAAGCCCGTCGGCGAGATCCATGGGCCCTATGTAACCGGGCGGGACCATGCCGGATGGGCCGGAGCCGAACTCACTCACCGTACGGGCGACCCGCCCATCCGGCGACCGACATCAGTCGTATCGCTGAATCCGCCGCCCATGACTGCGGTCGAGCAGCGCGGGCATGCGGGCCGTCATCTCCCGTACGACGGCGGGCACATCGACCGTCAGCAGTCGCCGGTCCCGCATCAGCACCCGGCCGTCGACGACGGTGGTGCGTACGTCGGCGGAGCGGGCGCTGTGGACAAGGGTGGCGGCGAGGTCGTGGACGGGCTGGGTGTGCGGCCCGGTGAGGTCGACGAGGGCGATGTCGGCCCGTCGCCCCGGTGCGATGCTGCCGATCGTGTCCCCCAGCCCCACCGCGTCGGCGCTCTGCACCGTGGCGTGGTGCAGGGCCTGGCGGGCGGTCAGCCAGCGGGGATCACCGGTCACGGACTTCTGCACCAGCGCGGTGAGCGCCATGGACTCCCAGACGTCGAGGGAGTTGTTGGAGGCGGCCCCGTCGGTGGCGAGCCCGACGGGGATGCCGATCTCGCGCAGGGCACGGACGGGTGTGGTGGTGGGCCAGCCGAACTTCAGATAGCCGCGCGGGGCGGTGGCGACGGCGGTACGGCCCCCGGCGCGGCCCAGTACGGCAAGGTCCCGGTCGAGGATCCCGGTCCCGTGGGCGATGAGGAGGTCCGTTTCCAGCAGCCCGGCGCGTTCGAGCTGCTCGATGGGGGTCACCCCGTGCCGGTCGAGGGCGGCCTCGGCCTGCTCGCGGTTCTCGGCGGCGTGGAGGTGCACGGGAAGGCCGTGGGCGCGGGCGAGGTCGGCGGTGGCCGCGAGGTCGGGGTCGGTGACGGTGTAGGGGGCGTGCGGGGCGAGCGCGGTGGTGATACGGCCGCCCGCGCTCCCCCGGTGCCGCAGCGCGAACTCCAGCGACCGTTCGCGCCCCCGATCCCCCTGGGACGAGAAGTACGTCTCGCCGAGCAGCGCCCGCATCCCGCACTCCTCGACCACGTCGGCGACGGCGTCCATGGCGAAGTAGTGATCGGCGAAACAGGTCACGCCACCCCGGATCATCTCGGCACAGGCGAGCCGCGCCCCCAACGCCACGTCCTCCTCGGTGAGATTGGACTCCACCGGCCAGACGACGTCGTTGAACCACGCCTCGATCGGCAGATCCTCGGCGATCCCGCGCAGGGCGACCATCGGGGTGTGCGTATGACAGTTGATCAGTCCCGGCAGCGCGACCTGTCCCCGCCCGTCGATGACCTCACGGCCCGCCACCCCCACGGCATCGGCGGCATCGAGAACGGCGTCGACAACCCCACCCCGCACCACGATCGTGACCCCCTCCCGAAACCCCACCTCCTCGCCCTCGCCATGCACGAGCACGGTGCAGGAGGTGATCAGGAGATCGGCACGCGGGTTCATCGCGCCAAGGTACGACGGTGGGGGGCCTGGGCGTGACCCGAACCGCTTGTCCGGTCACCGGATCAGTTCCCGGCCATCCGGACCGCTGTTGACTTCCGCGTACGGAATCTCAAGAAGATCCAGGGGGTCCAGGGGTTCAGGGGATCCAGAGGGATCTACAGGTCTGCCGTCCCTGCGGGGCTGATGCTCCCAATGAGCTGCCGTGTCCTGGTGATCGCCGCGGTGAGACCGCCGCCCACGCCCTCGTGCTCACCCCCGTGCTCACCCTCGTGCCCGGCCTCGTCCCGACCGGAGGTCAGTGACGCGATGATGTCGTCCACCGTCCGTAGGCCCGCCCGTTCCAGGAGCCGCTTCTCGTTGGTCACCCATTCGCCGCGTGCGGCCAGGACGGCGTGGGCCGCGTGGGCCGCCGCGACCGCGATGAAGCCCGCGGTCTCCGTACGGCGGCCGGCCGGGGCGTGGTTGGCCTGCGCGTAGGCCAGGGTTGCCCGCGCTGTGCCGAGCCAGCGGGTGTGGGCGGTCACCCGGAGCCTCTCCGGATAGGCCGCAGGCCGGGGCAGCGTCCCCCGCAGCACCTGGTTGATCGCCAGTTCCGCCAGCAGCAGGTAGGTCGGGATGCCCGCGAGGTGGAAGAGCAGGGGCTCGATCTGGAAGTCGCCGTTCTCCGCCTCCGCCGTGACGCGGTCCACGGTGTCCAGGTCGCGGTAGTGCACGTCCACCCGGCGCCCGTCGATCGTCAGCCAGGCGCCGCCGTTGAAGACGCCGCCGCCCCAGTCGCCGATCTCGGAGACCTCGCCGGGCCAGCCGATCGCACGCAGGTCGGCCGGGGCGAAGGGGCCTCGGTAGTAGACGGCCATGTCCCAGTCGCTGTCGGGGCGATGGGTGCCCTGGGCGCGGGAACCGCCGAGGGTGACGGCGCGGACGGTGGGGAGGGCGGCGAGGCGATCGGCCGTGTGTTCCAGGAACGCGGCGTCGTTCTCCCCGAACGCCTCGTCGGAGGGGGCAGGCATACGGGCTCCCGGTGCTGGTCGGGCAAACGGGGGCAGCCTATGGGGGGATTCGGCGTCATGCGAACCATAATCGTCGGCGCGAACCATGAATCGCCGATACCTGTCCCTCGATGCCGCTGACCGGTAATTCGCGTGCGCCCGGTGCCCCCGCGCGGCAGCATCGACCGCACGATCGACAAATGCCGCACAACCGAGAAATGGAGTCCCCCTTGCTCAAGCGCGTCACCGTCCCGTCTCTCTTCCCTCCGCCCACCTACTCCCACGTCACCGTCGTGGAAGCCGGTACCAGACTGGCGTTCCTCGCCGGGTCCGTCCCGGTCGACGGGGACGGGAAGGTCGTCGGGGAAGGTGATGCCGTACGGCAGGCCGGGCAGGTCATCGCCAACCTCGGCGAGCAGCTCCGGGCCGTCGGCAGCGATCTGGCGCATGTGGTGACCACCGACGTCTACGTCGTCAGCCCCGACCCGGCCGTACTCGCCCGCGTCTGGGAAGTCGTACAGGCGTCCGAACTGAGCGCCGGACCGCACTCCTCGACGCTCATCGGCGTCGCCGCCCTCGGATATCCGGGGCAGCTCGTGGAGATCACCGCCACCGCCGTCGTACCGGAGGGCGACCGCGGCGAGAGCGACCGTAACTAGGGCGACCGCACGGAGGACTCCGTACGGGACCAGAGCCCACCCGGCGGCGGCTCGGCCTGAGATGTCGAACGGCCTCGACCGTGCCCGGCGAACGCCCCCCTCATTCTGCAGCGAGCGGCACACACAGTCTCCTCGCCCTACTCGGCGAAGGCCGCCCCGCCGTCCGGGGCCCGCCCCGCCGCCCGTGCCGCCGCGCGGAGCGCCTCGCGCAGCATCTCGGGTGTGAGCCGGCCGGTGAAGGTGTTGCGCTGGCTGACGTGGTAGCAGCCGAGCAGGTCGGGGCCGCCGTCGAGCCGTACGTGCGTCCCGTGGGCGAAGGCCGGGCGGGGGCGCGGCACGGTCCAGCCCACCTCGGCGAGGGCGGGCAGCGTGGCCTGCCAGCCGTAGGCGCCGAGGACCAGCACGGCCCGCAGGGTCGGCCGCAGCAGGCGCAGTTCCTCCACCAGCCAGGGGCGGCAGGTGTCCCGTTCGGCGGGGGTGGGCTTGTTGCCGGGCGGGGCGCAGTGGACCGGCGCGGTGATCCGGACGCCGTGCAGGACGAGACCGTCGTCGGCGGCGACGGACGTCGGCCGCGAGGCCAGGCCGACGTCGTACAACGCCCGGAACAGGACGTCTCCGGAACGGTCGCCGGTGAACATCCGTCCGGTCCGGTTACCGCCGTGCGCGGCGGGCGCCAGGCCGACGATCAGCAGCGGCGCGTCCGCCGGGCCGAAGCCGGGGACCGGGCGGCCCCAGTACGTCCAGTCCGCGTACGCGGCCCGTTTCGTGACGGCGACCTCCTCACGCCAGGCGACCAGCCGGGGGCAGGCACGGCAGCCGGCGATACGGCGGTCCAGGGCGGCCAGCGCTGAAACGGCGCACGCGCTCCCGGAGGAGGCGTCCGCGGCGGGCGCGCGCCCGCCGGGAGCCTGCCCACTCTCGTCCATGCCACCACCGTACGACCGCCCCCCACCTCCCCACCCGACCCCCGGCTACGTCCAGACCGCCCCCACCGCCACGAACCCGCAGATCAGCACGAACAGAATCCCCAGCAACGGCGTCACGAACCGCAGATACCTGTCGTAGCCGACCTTCGCGAGGGCCACGCCACCGATGGTGACGGCGGTCGTCGGCACCCACAGGTTCATCCAGCCGCTCGCCGACTGCCACGCGGTGACGACGACCGCGCGGGAGACGCCCGCGAAGTCGGCGAGCGGGGCGAGGATCGGCATCGCGAGCGTGGCGTGCCCGGACGTGGACGGGATCAGGAAGGCCAGCGGCAGGTTCACCACGAACACCAGGATCGCGAAGACCCCGGAGGAGGTGTCCGCCACCACGCCCTCGATGGAGTGCAGCACGGTGTCCGTGATCTCGGCGTTGTTCATGATGACGGTGACCCCGCGGGCCAGCACGATCACCAGCGCGGGCGAGATGAAATCCGCCGCCCCCCGCACGACCGTCGCACTCAGCTTCTGCTCCCCCATCCGCGCCACCAGCCCCACCAGCACCGCCGCGCACAGGAACAGCGCGGCCAGCTCCGGGAAGGACCAGCCCAGCTCGAAGCCGTACGGGATGGCGTCCGCGTCGCCCGTGAGCGCGCTGGACCACGGCACCACCGAGAAGATCATGAAGGCGAACACCAGCACCATCACGCCCAGCACGGCCTTGTGCAGCCCGGTCAGCTCGGGCACCTCCTCGCTCGGCTCCTGGTCCCGGTCGCCGGGCAGGAACCCGGTGAGCGAGCGGGCCGGATCGCGCTGCACCCGGCGCGCGTACCGGATCACATACGCCACCGTCACCACCGTCAGCACCACCCACATCACGAACCGCAGCACGATCCCGTCCCCCAGCGAGATACCGGCGGCGGACGAGGCGACCCCGGTCGCGAACGGGTTGACGGTCGAGCAGAGCACCCCGATCCCGGCACCCAGGATGATCGTGCCGACGGCGACCATCCGGTCGTAGCCGAGGGCCAGCATCAGCGGCACGATCAGCCCGTAGAAGCCCAGGGTCTCCTCGGCGAAGCCCTCGACCGTGCCGAGCACCGAGAACACCACCATGATCCCGGCGATCAGCAGCGCCCCGCGCTCCCGCAGCCGGTGGGCGAGCCGGGCGATCCCGCGATCGAGGGCGCCGGTCGCGAAGACGACGGTGATGAACGCCCCGATCGCCAGCACGAACAGAAACACCCCCGCACTGCCGTACAACGCACCCACCAGCTCCGGCCCGACCCGCCCGGTCCGCTGATCCTGGATGCCGTACAGACCATTGACCGGGGAGAGGAAGAGGTCGTTCAGCCGGTCGGCGAAACTCTGCCCGGAGTCCACCCGGTGGTACGTGCCCTGGATCGGGGCACCGGATTTGTCCCGGTCGTACACGCCGGACGGAATCAGAAAGGCGAGCAGCCAGACCCCGATCGTGACGATGACCAGGACCGTCAGCGCACTCGGGAAGACGAACTTCCGCCGTGGCTCCCCGGTCTCCAACCCGACGCCGTCCCGGTCTCCGTCTCCGCTCCCGGCACCGTCTCCGTCTCCGGGCTCACCTCCACCCCCACCCCCACTCCCCTTCGCGCTCCCACTCCCACCCGGACTACCGCCACCGGCACCGCCATGGGTGACCGTCATCCGGACGCCCCGGAAGCCCCGGAGTCCCTCGACGCCCCCGACGGCCCGGACGGCCCCGACGGCCTGACCCGGGCCTCCGATCCGGCCTCCCCCACCACCCCACCCCGGCGGAATCCACCCGCATACCGCTCCACGAACCCGCACATCGCCACGACCGTGTTCCGCAGCTCCGAGAAGAGCACGCGTTCGTTCGGGGCGTGCAGATTGCAGCTGCCGTCCTGCGCGCCGAAGAGCAGCACCTCCGCGTCGGGCGCGGCCTGCGCCAACCCGTTGACCAGCGGAATCGACCCGCCGGTCGCCACATACGACGTCTGGCTCCCCCACGCCTGCGAGAGCGCCTCCCGCGCGGCACGGTGGGCGGGCCCGCCCGTCCGCGCCTCGTACCCCGGCCCGGTGTCACCGGCCGTCACCGTCAACGGCACCCCGAACGGCTGGAGCGGTCGCAGATGCTCCAGCAGCAGCGCCTGCGCCTCGTGCGGGTCCTGGCGCGGATGGAACCGCAGATTCAGTTTCGCGCGCGCGTACGGTACGACGGCCGACGCGGCGTGATCGACGCTCGGCGCGTCCAGCCCGATCACGGTGATCGCCGGCCCGCTCCACAGCCGCTCGCCCAGACTCCCGCTGCCCATGAGCGGCACCCCGTCGACGACCCCCGCCCGTTCCCGGAACTCCTCCTCGGTGTACCCGGCCCCCTCCCAGTCCTGCCTCCGCAAGCCCTCCACGGCCACGTCCCCATGCACGTCGTGCAGGGTCGCCAGCGCCTTGAGGAGAACCAGCAGCGCGTCCGGCGCCGCGCCCCCGAACTCCCCGCTGTGTCTCGGCTCCGCCAGCGTGCGCACCTCCACGACCACCTCGGCCGCCCCGCGCAGACCGGTCGTCAGCGTCGGCGTACCCGGCCGGAGGTTGCCGAGGTCGGCGATCACCATGGCATCGCACGCGAACCGCTCCGGATCGGTCGGCGGATACCCGTCGAACCGGCTGCCGTACTCCTCCTGCCCCTCGAACACGATCTTCACCCCGACCGGCGGACGCCCCTCGAACGCCCGCAGCATCCCCAGGTGCGCGATCACATTCGCCTTGTCGTCCGCGATCCCCCGGGCCCTGAGCCCGCCCTCCACGGCTGTCGGCTCGAACGGCGGCGACAGCCACAGCGACTCGTCGCCCGGCGGCTGCACGTCATAGTGCGAGTACAGCAGCACGACCGGCGCCTGCGGATGCGGCGGGGGAATCTCGGCGTAGATCACCGGCGCGGTGTCGGGCAGGTCGATCCGCTCCACATGCGCCACCCCGGCATCGCGCAACAGCCCGACCAGCAGATCGTGCGCCTGCTCCACCGGTCCCGCCGGGAAACCGGGAAACGCCACCGAGGGAATCGCCGCCAGCCGCTCCAGATCGGCCGTCAGCCCGTCCATCAATCCGTCGACCTTGGCCACCACGTCCACGCCGGCTCCCTCACTCACCGTCGAACCATCCACAGTCCAGCACCCTCGACCACCCTCGACTCCCCACCGCGCCCCCGCATCCGGGGTGGACCGCCGGAGTGTCCGGCACCCCGGAAAAGGGCTCCGTCGCACCGCCCTCCCCCGACTAAGGTCGAATCCATGAGCACTCGGAACCGCACTCAGGCCCCGACCGGTGACCCCACCACCGTCCCCGGCCCCGAGCGGCCCACCGGAGGCCCCCGTCACGGGCGAGTTCCGACGTCCCAGCACGGCGACGACGACGGTCGCGACACCGTCGACACCGGGCCGACCGAGGAAGCCCGGCCGACCAGAGAAGCCGCTCAGGCCCAGGAAGCCGGTTGGGCCAAGGAAACCGGTTGGGCCAGGCAGACCGGCCCGACCGAGAACGCCAAGCCCGCCAAGCCCGGCAAGCCCGGCAAGCCGGACAAGCAGGCCAGGCGGGCCAAGCAGGGGAAACGGTCCCGGCAGACCGACATGACCGAAGGCGACCGGGACGACGCAGCCCCCCAAGCCCACAGCACCGACGACCACGGCGACCACGGCGACCACTGGCCCCCCAGCCACGCCAAGCAGCGCCCCGCGCAGAGCCCCGCCAAGCCCAGCCCCACCGACATGACACCCCCCGCCCACCGAATCGGACAGGCCCGCGCCCGCGACACCGCCACGGAGCCGACGCAAAGCACCGCCGAGCCGACCGCTGACGCGCCCAGGCCGATCAGCGACGACCCCAAGCCGACCGGCCACGGCTCCGAGCCGCACGGACGCCCTGCGTCCTCCCCCGAGCCCGACGCCCCGGAGAACACCGCCGCCATCGCCGCCGCCGAAGCCGCCCGCCCGGCGACGGG
Organism: Streptomyces sp. NPDC056734; assembly: GCF_042790455.1. Lineage (NCBI taxonomy): Bacteria > Bacillati > Actinomycetota > Actinomycetes > Kitasatosporales > Streptomycetaceae > Streptomyces > Streptomyces sp. NPDC056734. Next base: position 208,389 of record NZ_JBHTZD010000018.1, on the reverse strand, counting down.
CGAAACCGTGCGCATCGACAGCTGGATCTGGTCGGTGCGCCTGGTCAAGACCCGTTCCGTCGGCGCCGCCGCCTGCAAGGGAGGCCATGTCCGGGTCAACGGAGAGCGCGTCAAGCCCGCGCACTCCGTCCGGATCGGCGACGAGGTGCGCCTGCGCCACGAGGGCCGGGAACGGGTCGTGGTCGTCAAACGCCTGATCCGCAAGCGCGTCGGCGCCCCGGTCGCCGTCCAGTGCTACATCGACAACAGCCCGCCGCCCCCGCCCCGCGAGGCCGTCGCCCCCGCCGGTCTGCGCGACCGCGGCACCGGCCGCCCCACCAAGCGCGACCGCCGCGAGCTGGAGCGTCTCCGCGCCCTGCGCGAGCAGGGCACCAACTTCGGCGACCCCGATCGCCGTCAGGGCCGGTGACCGGACGCGAGCCACTCAGGCTCGGAGGAGGAGTGGGCCCAGCTCACGCCCCTCGGCGCACCCCAAAACCTCCGGAAACCTCCTGCCCCCCCTGCCCCCTGACCCCCATCACCCCCGCAGCACCCGCCCGAGCACCCGCCCCAACTCCACATTCCGCCCCCGCCACGCCCAGGCGATCAGGCCCAGCGGCACAAGGAGGATGAGAGGTGTCGCCGCGTCCTCCCCGTGGAACTCGGTGAGCTGGACGACGAACGCACCCACCATCAGCGCGCCCAGCCCCATGGCCGCCGCGGACTGGAGCAGCGGGATCACCAGTCCTATCGCCCCGGCCAGCTCCAGCGCCCCGACGGTGTACATCCCCGCGCTGCCCCAGCCCATCGCGTCGAAGGAATCCACGGCCGACGGGTGGGCGATCAGCTTGGGCAGGGCGCTGGCGAGCGCGTAGAACAGCGCGAGCAGTATCTGGAGCGCCCGCAGCGCGATTCGGGCCCGCCGGCCCTTGGCCGGGGACGATGTGACGGCGGCCGCCGCAGCGGCGCCGCTCATGGGGGAGGCCGTGGAACCGGTGAAAGAAGAGGAAGTCGTGGCAGCCGGGGACTTGGGCATCGGATCTCCTATGTGAAACGGTCCGTTCGTCTTGAAGCGGTCCGTTCGTCCGTGAAGCGGATCGTTCGTCCGTCACAGAGGTAGACCCCCGACGCGCCTGCGACTCATCGGTGCCGGGCGCCTTCGGCACCGAGGCGTTCACGGCTGATCGCACGCCCCACTCGGTTTCCCCGACTCAAGGTCGGCATTCCGCTTCGGCCGGGCCCACTACCCCTCCACCGGCACCGCCCGCACCCATATCCGATCCTCGGTCAGATACTCGTCCACGCGCAGCCCGCTCTCCGCCAAGGTCTCCTCGAACTCCTCCCGCGTCATCGGGCGGACCACGAACGTCTGGGTCCAGACGGCGTCCGGGAACTCGTACTCCGCCCGGACCGAGTTCGTGCCGTCGCCAAGCGGCTCGGACGAAGCGATCCGGAGGGTGAAGCCATGGGGGTCGACGCGCTCGCGGGGCACCTCGGTGTGGTAGCTCTCCCCCTCGCGCTGGATCAGCACGCTGCCGCCCGGCGCGAGGTGCCGCACGCAGGTCCGCAGCATGCCCCGGCGCACCTCGGGGTCTCCGGTGTGGACCAGGAACGAGGCGAGCAGCACCACGTCGAAGGTCTCGTCCAGGGCGAGGCTCTCGATCGGGCCGCATATGGTCCGGGCCCCCTGGACGCGTTCGAGCATGTCCGGGGACTCGTCCACCGCCGTGACCGTGAAACCGCGCTCCAGCAAGGGGTGGGTCATCCGGCCCACGCCGCTGCCCAGTTCCAGGATCCGCGCGCCCGCCGGGACGGCCGCGGTGATGATGTCGGGCTCGTTGCCCACCGGCAGCCGCGAGTACAACTCCACCGCGCAGCCGTCCGGCGTGATGGCACCGGGTCCCGTGCCTTCGTATCCCTCTCGCATTTCCAGCCTCATGCCCCTCCAACGGCCCGCCCTCGCACCCCCGTTCCCACCCCGCCCACCTTCACTCGTACGAATGAACCAACCTCGCACAAGCAACCTTCACGGGCCGCCCGAGCACCCCGTCAGCGCGAAGCGTCCCACTGAGGCCCCGCCCCCGCCCCCGCCCCCGCCCCCACGGAAGCGAACGCGGCGAGGTCCTACAGCGCCTCGGAAAGATCGCCGGTTTCCGGCAGCATGTGCGCACGCCGCCGTCGAAGAGTACGTTTCCAACAGGAGCAGTGATCCCGATGCCGATGCGTACGGGCAACGAACCGCGGACGGCGCGCAGTGCGCTGCGGGCCCGCTTCTGGCTGAGCGTGTGGGGGATGTTCTGGGCGATCTTCGGGACGGCCGTCTTCATTCTGACCGGTCACCCAGGCTGGGCCGCCGCGTGCGGTGTCCTGTGGCTGGTGGTCACCATCGACATGACCATGATCCTCCGCCATATCCGCCAGGGCCCGCACTACCAGCCCGGCCCCGACGTCCCACCGTACGAGCCCCCGAGACACCACCGTACGTAACCGATCGACCACGCTCGCCCGCCAAGACTCACCAGAAACGGAGCGCGACTCGCGGAGACAGCGGGCCGCTCACAGGTCGAACCGCGCCGCCTTCACGTACTCCGGGTTCGGATCCAGCGCGGCGGCCAGCCGGAAATGGCGTCGGGCCTGGTCGGGCCGCCCCTGGCGTTCATAGGTGCGGGCCAGGGCGAAGTGGGCGAACGCGTTGTCCGGCTCGCGTTCCAGGACGACGTTGAACTCCAGTTCGGCGGGCCGCAGTTGCGCGGCGGCGAAGAAGGCCCGCGCACGCAGCAGTCGCGCGGCGGTGTTCTCGGGGTGCGCGGCGATGACACGATCCAGCAGCTTCACCGCACCCCGCGGATCCCGCGCGGCGAGCAACTGCTCGGCGGCGCGGAAGTCGATGACATGCGTCTCCGGCGTACGTCCGGTCGATCCGCTGGTCTCGGGCACGGCAGAGTCCTTCCCTCGATAGAGGATTTCAACGCCCGCAAGGGACGCCGCTATTCCTCCGGGGGCCACGGGACGAGCCGAAATCAACGGGGTCGGAAAAGACCTACGACACCGACCTACGACACCGATCGAGGACCACCGGCCGACAACCACCGGCCGACGATCAAGATCTACGGAACCGGCCGCGCCCGGCGCTCCAGCTCGGCCCACACCTCCCGCACCCGGCCGCGCAGCTCATCCAGCGGCACATCGTTGTCGATCACGATGTCCGCGATCTCCAGCCGCTTCTCGCGGGTCGCCTGCGCCGCCATCCGCGCGCGTGCGTCGTCCTCCGTCATGCCCCGCAGCCGTACCAGCCGGTCCAGCTGGGTGGCGGGGGCCACGTCGACGACGATCACGACGTCGTACAGCGGGGCCAGCGCGTTCTCCGCGAGGAGGGGTACGTCGTGGACGACGACGGCGTCCTCGGCGGCGGCCGTCTCCAGCTCTCTCGACCGCGCGCCCACCAGCGGGTGCACGATGGAGTTCAGCAGGGCCAGTTTCCCGGCGTCGGCGAAGACGATGGATCCCAGCTTCGGCCGGTCCAGGCTCCCGTCCCCGGCGAGCACTTCCGGCCCGAACGCCTCGGCCACGGCCGCGAGTCCGGGCGTACCCGGCGCCACGACCTCACGCGCGATACGGTCCGCGTCGATCAGCACCGCCCCGCACTCCACGAGCAGCCGCGACACCTCGCTCTTTCCGGCGCCGATCCCGCCGGTCAGGCCAACGGACAGCATGGCCGCGCCTCCACCTCGCCACCCCCGCCGAGACGGGGAACACCCACCGAAAACCGACACCTGTGCCGCCACACTCCGGCACCCATCCCGCCACCGGCGCTACGGGCCAGCGCCACCGGCCGACAGCCGACAGCCGACAGCCGACAGCCGACAGCCGACAGCCGACAGCCGACGCTACCGGATCAGCCGTCCCCCTCCCGCTCCGCCAGGAACCGCTCGAACTCCCGCCCGATCTCGTCCGCCGACGGGATCTCCACCGGCTCGGCGAGCATGTTGCCGCGCGTCTCGGCGCCCGCGACGGCGTCGTACTGGTGCTCAAGGCCCTGCACCAGCGCCGTCAGCTCCTCGTCGCCCTCCTGGATCTGCCGGTCGATCTCGGTCTGCGTACGGTGGGCGTCCGTGCGCAGCGCGTGCGCGATGCCGGGCAGGACCAGGCCGGTCGCGGCGGTGATGGCCTCCAGCACGGTCAGGGCCGCGTCCGGGTACGGGGAGCGCGCGATGTAGTGCGGTACGTGCGCTGCGACGCCGAGGACGTCGTGACCGGACTCCATCAGGCGGTACTCCAGCAGCGACTCCGCGTTGCCGGGGACCTGGGCCTCCTCGAAGGGGCTCTGATGGCCGGGGACCAGGTCGGCGCGGTTGCCGTGCGGGGTCAGGCCCACGGGGCGCGTGTGCGGGACGCCCATGGGGATGCCGTGGAAGTTCACCGCCAGGCGGACGCCGAGGCGCTCCACGACCTGCCGGACGGCCGCGGCGAAGCGCTCCCACTCGACGTCGGGCTCGGGGCCGGACAGCAGCAGGAAGGGCGCCCCGGTGGCGTCCTGGACGATCCGGACCTCGATGCTGGGCTCCTCGTAGCCCGTCCACCGGTCACGGCGGAATGTCAGCAGCGGGCGGCGGGCGCGGTAGTCCACCAGACGATCGTGGTCGAAGCGGGCGACGACCTGGTGGGGCAGCGAGTCGAGGAGCCGGTCGACGATCTGGTCGCCGGTCTCGCCCGCGTCGATGTATCCGTCGAAGTGATAGAGCATGACAAGGCCGGCGGACTCCTGGGCGAGCGCCATGTCGACGACGGCCAGGCCCTTCGGCTCCCACGTGTACAAACCCTGCGGATCAAGCACTGTGACCGCTCCTCCTCGTGTTCCCCCTCCACAACGTGATGCACGGCACGGGCATTCCCGCCTTGACCCCCTTCCCACCCCACTCCCACCCCTCGCCCACGTCATTCCCACCCGGCTCCCACCCGGCCCCTCTTGACGCCCCGTCACCACGCCCCTACTTTCCCGAACACCCGCAAGTTCACATTCCCACCCGCAATCCAGGTACATGAACAGCGTCCACCCATACGGGGCTCATCGCGCACCCACGCAGCCCCCGCAGCGCTCACCCGCCCCGAGAGCCACCTGAACGCCCCCACCGACAGGAAGGCCCGCCATGCGCACTCGCACGCTGCTCACCTCCCTGCTCACCCTCACCACCGCCACCGGCGGCCTGCTCACCACGGCCGCCCCCGCCCCGGCCACCACCACTGCCACGAACACCACCGCGGCGATCATCGAGGTCTCCACCGCCGCCCAGCTCAAGTCCGCCCTGATCACGGTCCTTCCGGGCGACACGATCCAGTTGGCCGACGGCACCTACACCGGCAACTTCAAGGCCACGACACCGGCCACCCCGGGCGCCCGCATCACCCTCACCGGCTCCGCGGGGGCCGTCCTGACGGCGGGCGGCGGCAACGGCCTGCACCTCAACGGCGCGTCCTACTGGACGGTCAGCGGGCTGACCCTGACCGGCGGCCAGAAGGGCATCATGATCGACGCCGCCACGGGTGTCGTCGTGGACGGCGTGACGGTCCACGGCCTCGACATGGAGGGCGTCCACTTCCGCAAGTCCAGCACCGACGGCCTGATCAAGAACTCATGGATCTACGACACCGGGAACGACGGCCGGGGCATGGGCGAGGGCGTGTACGTCGGCACCGCCAACACGCTCACCGACAACAGCGACCGCGTGCAGATCCGGAACAACGTCATCGGCCCCGATGTCGGCGGCGAGGCCATCGACATCAAGGAGGGCACCACGGGCGCCCAGATCGTCGGCAACACGTTCGACGGCCGTGGCCTGACCGGCGCCAACTACGACGACTCCTGGGTCGATGTGAAGGGAAACAACGTCCTGGTCGAGAACAACACCGGCGTCAACACCACGAACGACGGCTTCCAGACCCACACCCAGCAGCCGGGCTGGGGCTGCGGCACGATCTTCAGAGGCAACAGGTCGACACTCACCGGCGCCACCGGCCCGACGCAATGGGCCATCAACGTCACCAACTCCGGCCCCACGTGCAACACGACGGTCCACAGCACCAACACGGTGACCGGCGGCAACGCCCTGACCAACATCCCCGTAACGCCGTAGAGAGGTGCGCGGGGAACTGCGCGAACACCCCCACCCACCGGCCACCCGAAACACCACCGGAGAACGCAGAGGGACCGCACCTCGAAAGGTGCGGCCCCTCTATCGGCTAAGCCTCAGCGGCAGCGCTCAGCTCTGACCACCGGCCAGCTTCTCGCGCAGCGCGGCCAGCGCCTCGTCCGAGGCCAGCGCGCCGGAGTTGTCCGGGCCCTCGGAGGAGTACGAACCGCCGCCACCGCCGGACGCGGCCGGAGCCGCACCCGCCGCGTCGCCGCCCTCGGCGGCAGCAGCCGCGTCGGCCTCGCGGGACTTGATGACCTGCTGCTGGTGCTGCTCGAAGCGGCTCTGCGCCTCGGCGTACTGGTTCTCCCACACCTCACGCTGGGACTCGTAACCCTCGAGCCAGTCATTGGTCTCGGGGTCGAAGCCCTCGGGGTAGATGTAGTTGCCCTGGTCGTCGTACGACGCGGCCATGCCGTACAGGGTCGGGTCGAACTCGACCGAGGCCGGGTCGGAACCGAAGGACTCGTTGGCCTGCTTCAGGGACAGCGAGATCCGGCGACGCTCCAGGTCGATGTCGATGACCTTGACGAAGATCTCGTCGTTGACCTGGACGACCTGCTCCGGGATCTCCACGTGGCGCTCGGCCAGCTCGGAGATGTGGACCAGACCCTCGATGCCCTCGTCCACGCGGACGAACGCACCGAACGGAACCAGCTTCGTGACCTTGCCGGGCACGACCTGGCCGATCTGGTGGGTGCGGGCGAACTGCTGCCACGGGTCTTCCTGGGTCGCCTTCAGCGACAGGGAGACCCGCTCGCGGTCCATGTCGACGTCGAGGACCTCGACGGTGACCTCCTGGCCGACCTCGACCACCTCGGAGGGGTGGTCGATGTGCTTCCAGGAGAGCTCGGAGACGTGGACCAGACCATCGACGCCACCCAGGTCCACGAAGGCACCGAAGTTGACGATCGAGGACACCACACCGGACCGTACCTGGCCCTTCTGGAGGGTGGTGAGGAAGGTCTGGCGCACCTCGGACTGGGTCTGCTCCAGCCAGGCGCGGCGGGACAGGACCACGTTGTTGCGGTTCTTGTCCAGCTCGATGATCTTCGCCTCGAGCTCCTTGCCGACGTACGGCTGGAGGTCGCGGACGCGGCGCATCTCGACGAGGGAGGCCGGCAGGAAGCCACGGAGGCCGATGTCGAGGATGAGACCACCCTTGACGACCTCGATGACGGTACCGGTGACGATGCCGTCCTCTTCCTTGATCTTCTCGATGGTGCCCCAGGCGCGCTCGTACTGGGCGCGCTTCTTCGAGAGGATCAGGCGGCCTTCCTTGTCCTCCTTCTGAAGGACCAGGGCCTCGATCTCGTCACCCACGGCGACGACCTCATTGGGGTCGACGTCGTGCTTGATCGAAAGCTCACGGCTCGGGATGACACCTTCGGTCTTATAACCGATGTCGAGCAGGACCTCGTCCCGGTCGACCTTCACGATGACGCCGTCGACGATGTCGCCGTCGTTGAAGTACTTGATCGTCTCGTCGATCGCGGCGAGGAAAGCTTCCTCGTTACCGATGTCGTTGACCGCTACCTGCGGGGTGGTGGCGGTGGTCTCGGTGCTGCTCGTCATGTGGGAAAGGGCTCCGGTACGGACATTGAAGTCGTAGGCACTGCTACGCCGGGAGCCCGTTTCGCTCTGAAGAAGCCGGACAGCTTAGGAAGCGCCACCGAAATCACTGGTGGCGCCTCGACAACCGAGGGGACATACAACAGATGCGAGCGCAGCCTGCTACGTCTGAGGAGCGCAGGCCCGCAGCGCAACTTGTAGCATACGGGGGCAGCCGGGCAGGGTCAATGCGCGAAGGCGCACACCCGGGGCGGATCGCCGCATTCCCGGCACAAGAACCGTCCTACGAGGCCACGCGGGCCCTGCGGAACCTCTTCGGTGCCGCCCCCGCCCGGGGCCGGCACGACAGCAGAGACGGCAGAGTACGACGAGGGAGCGGATCATCCAAGAGCGCGTATCACCCGAGCCGCAGCCGGTGCCGGAAGACGCCGGGGAGCCCCGGCGGCCGGGGGCCGGGGAGTTGCCGGAACCGGAGGCCACCCGCCGCGACGCCGGGTCCGCGGAGAGTTCCCGCGCCAATCGGAGCTGGTGGGACCGTAACGCGGACGACTACCAGGTCGAGCACGGCACGTTCCTCGGGGACGACCGGTTCGTCTGGGGTCCCGAGGGTCTGGACGAGGTGGAGGCCGAGCTGCTCGGCCCGGCGCAGGAGCTGAAGGGCAAGGACATCCTGGAGATCGGCGCCGGCGCGGCCCAGTGCTCGCGCTGGCTGGCCGCCCAGGGCGCGCGTCCCGTCGCCCTGGACCTGTCCCACCGCCAGCTCCAGCACGCGCTGCGGATCGGCGTCTCCTTCCCGCTGGTGGAGGCCGACGCGGGCGCGCTGCCGTTCGCGGACGGCTCCTTCGACCTCGTGTGCTCCGCGTACGGGGCACTGCCGTTCGTCGCCGACCCGGTGCGGGTGCTCACGGAGGTGCGGCGCGTGCTGCGACCGGGCGGGCGGTTCGTGTTCTCGGTGACCCATCCCCTGCGCTGGGCCTTCCCGGACGAGCCGGGCCCCGAGGGGCTGACGGTCGCGGCCTCGTACTTCGACCGCACTCCTTATGTGGAGCAGGACGACGACGGCCGCGCGGTGTACGTCGAGCACCACCGCACCCTGGGCGACCGGGTCCGCGACATCGCGGCGTCCGGCCTGCGCCTGGTGGACCTGGCGGAGCCGGAGTGGCCGTCCTGGAACACCTCCGAGTGGGGCGGCTGGTCCCCGCTGCGCGGCCGGCTGATCCCCGGGACGGCGATCTTCGTGTGTGTGCGGGACTGAGCACGTGATCCGTCACGACGCGCTGGACGCCCTTCCCGTACGAAGTGCCCTTCCCGCGCTCGCCGAGGCGCTGGCGGGGCCCGGGGCGGCCGTCCTGGTGGCGCCGCCCGGGACCGGGAAGACGACCCTGGTGCCGCTGGTGCTCGCCGGGCTGCTCGGCGACGGAGCGCCTGCGCGCAGGGTGCTCGTGGCCGAGCCGCGCCGGATCGCCGCCCGCGCGGCGGCCCGCCGGATGGCGTGGCTGCTGGGCGAGAAGGTCGGGGCCCGCGTCGGGTACACCGTGCGCGGGGAGCGGGTGGTGGGACGGCACGCGCGCGTGGAGGTCGTCACGACCGGTGTGCTGCTCCAGCGGCTCCAGCGCGACCAGGAGCTGCCCGGCGTCGATGTCGTCGTCCTGGACGAGTGTCATGAGCGGCATCTGGACGCGGACACGGCCGCCGCGTTCCTGTGGGACGTACGGCAGGCGCTGCGGCCGGAGTTGCGGCTGGTGGCGGCGTCGGCGACGACGGACGCGCAGGGCTGGGCGCGACTGCTGGGCGGGGCGCCAGTGGTGGCGGCCGAGGGGGTTTCGCACCCGGTGGAGGTGGTGTGGGCGCCGCCCGCGCGGGCGGTCCGCCCGCCGCACGGGATACGGGTCGATCCGGTGCTGCTCGCGCAGGTGGCGTCGGTGGTGCGGCGGGCGCTGGCCGAGCGGTCCGGGGACGTGCTGTGTTTTCTGCCGGGCGTGGGCGAGATCGCGCGGGTGGCGGGGCAGCTCGGGGATCTCGACGGCGTGGAGGTGCTCCAGGTGCATGGCCGGGCTCCGGCGGCGGTGCAGGACGCCGTGCTGGCGCCCGGGGAGCGGCGGCGGGTGGTGCTGGCCACCTCGGTCGCGGAGTCGTCGCTGACGGTTCCCGGGGTGCGGGTGGTCGTGGACTCGGGGCTGGCGCGCGAACCCCGGGTGGATCATGCCCGGGGGCTGAGCGCGCTCACGACGGTACGGGCCTCGCAGGCGGCCGGGCGGCAGCGGGCGGGGCGGGCCGGGCGGGAGGCGCCGGGGGCGGTGTACCGGTGCTGGACGGAGGCCGAGGACGGGCGTCTGCCGCGCTTTCCGGCGCCGGAGATCAAAGTGGCCGATCTGACGGCGTTCGCGCTCCAGGTGGCCTGCTGGGGCGATCCTGACGCCTCCGGGCTGGCGCTGCTGGACCCACCGCCGGCGGGGGCGATGGCGGCGGCGCGGGAGGTGCTGACGGACATCGGCGCGGTGGATGCCGACGGGCGGGCGACCCGCCGGGGTGTGCGGCTGTCCCGGCTGGGTGTGCACCCCCGGCTGGGGCGGGCGTTGCTGGACGCAGTGCCGTCGGTCGGGGTGGAGCGGGCCGTCGAGGTGGTCGCGCTGCTCGGCGAGGACGCGCCCCGGGAGCACGGCGACGACCTCGCGGCGGCGGTGGGCAGTGCCCGGCGCGAGGAGGTGCGGCGGCTGCGGGGCGTCGTGGCCGACCTCGCCGACCCGCCGGACGGTGACGCCCCGAGCGGCGAGGCGCGCTTCGATGCGCATCCCGCGGGTGTCGTCGCCGCCCTCGCCTACCCGGAGCGGGTCGCCAAAGCGGACGGCGGGGCGTATCTCATGGCGTCCGGCACCCGCGCGGAACTCTCCGCCGGTTCCGCCCTGCGCGGCGCTCCCTGGATCGCGATCGCCCTGGCCGACCGTCCCGTCGGCAAGGGGCACGCGCGCGTGCGGCTCGCCGCCGAGGTGGACGAGGGGACCGCGCGGCGGGCGGCGGGGGCGCTGTACACGCGGGGCGAGGAGGTGCGCTGGGCCGACGGGGACGTCGTCGCGCGGCGGGTGGAGCGGCTGGGGGCGATCGAACTGGCGGTGCGGCCTCTCAAGGACGCCGATTCCGGTCTCGTACGCGATGCGCTGCTCGCTGGGTTGCGCGGGGAGGGGTTCGGGTTGTTGCGGTGGGGGGCGGGGGCGGTCGGGTTGCGGCAGCGGCTGGGGTTCTTGCGGCGGCATCTCGGGGAGCCCTGGCCGGATGTGTCCGATGACGGGCTGCACGCGCGCGTGGAGGAGTGGTTGGAGCCGGAGCTGGGCCGGGCGCGGCGGCGGGCGGATCTCGCGCGGATCGATGCCGGGCAGGCGCTCGGGCGGCTGCTGCCGTGGGCGTCGGGGGAGGCCGCACGGCTGGATGATCTTGCTCCGGAGCGGATCACCGTGCCGAGCGGGTCGCGGGTGCGGGTCGACTACGGGGATCCGGAGCGGCCGGTGCTCGCGGTGAAGCTCCAGGAGATGTTCGGGCTCCAGGAGTCACCGGCCGTCGCGGGGGTGCCGCTGCTGGTGCATCTGCTGTCCCCGGCCGGGCGTCCGGCGGCGGTGACGGCCGACCTCGCGTCGTTCTGGAAGGACGGCTATCTGGGCGTACGGGCGGAGCTGCGCGGGCGGTATCCGAAGCATCCGTGGCCCGAGGATCCGGCGGCGGCCGAGCCGACGCGGCACACCAACGCGCGGCTCAGGCGCTGACCGGCTCGGGTGCTGACCGGCTGGGGTGCGGCGGTCTGTTGGGGGGCGGGCCTCCGGGTAGGGCGCGAGGGCGAGCGGGATCAGTCCGGCCCTGTGGCGCATCTCGGGCTCCCCCCGGGGTGGTTGTCGGGGAGGCGGTTACGAGGGGCTGGGGGCGCCGTCATGGGTGGCTGGGACTGTCGTGAGCAGTGGCTTCGGGCGGTCGGGGGCCGATCGCGGTCAGCGCGAGGGTCAGGGCGAACGCGAGGGCGCGGCCCGTCGCGGCGGCGATCAGGGCACGCATACGGGCCTCCCGGCGTCCGGCAGAGCTGATACACCGTCAGATCCGGCACCGTAGGGACGCGGGCGTGAGGTGAGAACAGGGCGGACTTACGGCGAGACGGGCCGGGCGGACGGCGAGGGCGCCCCGTCCGTTGTGGCGGAGGGGCGCCCTCGTGTGGTGGTGCGGGTCGGTCAGGCCGACGGGGAGGCGCTCGGGGAGGCCGTAGCGCTCTCGGAGGCCGTCGGGGTCGGTTCGGGGGCAGGGTCCGTCACCGTCAGGTCCAGGGTCAGGGTGGCGCCGCCGGTGGTGGTGACGCGCAGTGTGAAGGTGCCGGCGGTGTCGCCCGCGTAGATCTCGGGCAGCTTCAGCCGGCCCTCGGCGTCCGTCGTCAGGTCGGTCAGGGTGCGGATGATGTTGCCGTCCGCGTCCTTGAAGTAGGGGCCCTCGGTGTTGGTGGCCGGGTCGTCGGCGGACGTGATGAAGGTCGCGGTGGCGGCGACCCCGTCCGCGACGGCGTCGTCGTACGTCGCCGCAAGCTCGATCTCGTCGGCGAACTCACCGCCCGTCAAGCAGGTCAGCGCGGGTGCCCCGACGAGGGCGAGGGTGTCGGCGGCGCGGGCCGTGACGGTCGCCGTGTAGTCGAGGCCCGGAATCGTACGGCCGACGAGTGTGGCGCGGACGGTGAAGTCGCCCGTCTGCTCGCCCGCCTGGAGGGCCGGTGCGACCGCCTCGCCGGAGGCGTCGGTGACCGCCACGGCGACCTGTTCGCCGCCGGTGAACGTGGCGTCGGTGTCGCCGAGGATGGTGAAGCGGACCCTGACCTTCGCGACGGCCTCGCCGGCCTCGGTCTCCGCCCGCGCGGTGGGCTTGGCGGTGAACGCGTCGCCCGCCATCGCCGTGAGGTCCGCGGTCCCCGCGTCCTCCAGGTGGTCGACCGTGTCGGTCGGGGTCGGCGGGGTGGTGGGCGGCGTGGTGGGTGGTGTCGTGGGCGGCTTCGTGGGGGGTGTGGTGGGCGGCGGGGTCGTGCCGGGCGGGGCGCTCGGCGGGGTCGACGGGCCGCCGGTCGCCGGGGGTGGCGTGGGCGTCGTGGGCGGGGCGGTGGTGGGCGGCGGCGTCGGCGAGGCGGCGGGGTCGTCGTCGTCGCTGCGGTTGACCGGGAGCGTGCCGGTGCCGTCCGGGACCTCGTGGGTGCCCTTGCGGTAGTACTCCAGCCAGGACATGACGGTGTTGACGTACTCCGTGGAGTTGTTGTAGCTGAGGATCGCGCTCCGCAGATCCGTCGACGTGGACAGGTCCCAGCCGAAGCGGCACAGGTAGTGGCCGGCGGCGAGGGCGGCGTCGTAGATGTTGTTCGGGTCCTCGACGCCGTCGCCGTTGCCGTCGCGGCCCGCCCAGGCCCAGGTCGACGGGATGAACTGCATGGGGCCGACGGCCTGGTCGTAGCTGGCGTTGCCGTCGAACTCGCCGTTGTCGGTGTCGCGGATGAGCGCGAAGCCGTTGCCGTCCAGCTCCGGGCCGAGGATGGGGGTGACGGTGGTGCCCTCGGCGTCCACATTGCCGCCGCTCGCGTGGCCGGACTCCACCTTGCCGATCGCGGCGAGGAGTTCCCAGGGCAGATTGCAGCCGGGAGCGGCGGAGGCCAGTTCGGCGGCGGCCTGCTGGTAGGCGTCGAGAACGGTCGCGGGTATGCCCGCCTCCGCGTCACCCGTGGCCACCGCGGTGCCGTCGGCCGTCGTACTCGGCGCGGGGGTCGGGGTGGTCAGCGGCGGCAGGTCCGTGTAGTAGGGCGAATTGCCGGTCGCGCTGTCGTCCGCACTCTCCTCGGACGAGACCTGCGAGTCGGCGGTGCTCTGTCTGCCCTGGTCACCGCTGGTGACCCCGGGAGCCTGGGACGCGGACAATGCCGCGACCGCCAACGCGGCCACGGCGGTGGTCGCCGCCCCCTTGCGCAGCCGACTGCCGAAATGCGCCGCCATGTACGGAAACCCTCCCATGGACGCCCCAGCGCCCGCCTGTTTCTGCGACCCCGGATGCGACCCCGACATTGCACCCGCGTCGCACGGAAATTCACCCCCGCGCGTCAACCCAGGTGACCCTACGACAACTTCCTTTGCACGGGCACCCGTTCCTGCCCGATTTTCACCACTTGGCCATATGCCGTTGTCCACCCGTGGTCACGCAGGTCTCCTGGGCGCGCGGACCAGGCTTCCACGGCCGCCGCGGATACTGAGGAGCGCAAGCGATCAACGAACCGGGGCGGCTCGGTGAGCGTCTGCCACGAAGAGCCCTTTTCCGCCGACGCCGGGAGTCCGTTGTGCCGTTCACGCTCAGCCATGCCGCGGCCGTTCTGCCCCTGATCCGCACCGATGGGACGGGACGCGGCCGACTCGTCCCGAGCATGCTGATCGCCGGCACCTTCGCGCCCGACATGACCTATTACGCGGCGAGTGTGCTGTCCGGTGCGATGGAGTACGGCGAGGTCACGCACTCCTTCTGGGGCGTGCTCACCGTCGATGTGGTGGTGGCCTGGGCGCTGGTCGGCCTGTGGCTGCTGGTGCGTGAGCCGCTCGTGGCACTGCTGCCGCCGTCCCGGCAGCACCGGGTGGCCGCCCTGCTGCACTGCGGGGCGCCCCGCGCGCGGGTACGGCCGTCGACGGCCCTGTGGTGGTACGTGTCCGCCGCGCTGGGCTCCCTGACCCATGTGGTGTGGGACGCCTTCACCCATCTCGACCGGTGGGGCATGCGGGTGTTCCCGGTCCTGGGCGAGGAGATCGCCGGGTCACCGCTGTACTGGTACTTGCAGTACGGGGGGTCGGCGGTGGCGGCGGTGGTCATCGGGTGGTTTGTGGTGCGGGGGTTGCGGCGGGGGGTGGGGGCGGGCGTGGGAGCGGGGGGTACGGGGGCAGTGACCTCGGTGGTGGCCTCGTCCGAGGGATCGTCGTCGGGGCCGGGTGTGGTGCCGTCGGGAGTGCCGGGCGGCGGGCCGGAGGGCTTGGCCCCGGGCGGGCCGGCGGGCGTTCCTGTGCTGTCCGGGCGGGACCGGTGGCTGGCGTGCGCGGTGATCGGGGGGATCACGGTGCTGGCGGCGGTGCAGCGGGCGATGCGCTGGTGGGAACAGTGGAGTTCGGTGGCAAAGCCGTACGAGCTGATCCCGACGCTGTGCTTCGGGGGCGGGGCCGGGCTGCTGGTGGGGGTCGTGTGGTACGCGGTGACGGTCCGGGTGTGGCGGCCGGCGCCACTGGGCGGGGAGCGGGGTGGTGCCGGTGAGCGGCAGGTGGGGGTGGGGCGGTAGGTGGGGGTGGGGGTGCGGTGGCAAGTGAGGGTGGGGCGGCGACCGAGGTTACGGCGATAGCTGGGCCGTGGCGGCCTACTGGGGGTGGCTGTAGCTGGGGGCCGGGTCGTGGAGTGGGACGGCGGGCGAGCCGTCAGGGCCCGGGGAGCCTCGCGGTGCGTGGATCGGCGTCGCCGCCGCGCCCTTGAGGCGTCACCGTATGCCGTACGGCGGCTCGCGCCATGAGACTGGTGTGCCGCCCGGTGTTCGTCCGAGCGTCGCGGCCCGAAGCGTCCGCTGACCTCGTCAGAGGGCGCCGTCCGGCCCGGGATCCTCCGCGTACGGCAGGCCCCGCCCCGCGCGGGTCGAGCCCGGCCGGGACGCCATGAGGGCGGGGGCGGTGAACACCGTCAGGGTGCGCGGTCTGCGGGTGCGGGGCAGCAGGGTGAGGAGCAGGGCCACGTAGCCGCGGGTCAGGTCGGTCCACAGGCGCCGGCCGGGCGGGTCGCCGGGGCGGGCCGGGACCGGCTCCTTCGCGGGGGTTAACCGGCGCCGGAGTGCCTTCGCCGTGTGGCGCAGGGCCTCGGCCGGGCCCAGGGCGAGGCGGGCGGTGCTTGCGTCGGCCGCGAAGACCGGCACCGGCGGGAGCGGCATGGCGGGCGCCGGCCGGCGGTGGAGCATGCGTATACCCATGGCGGCATCCTTACGGGCCGAAGGCCCGGGGGGCGTCTTCGCGGGGGCCAAGGGAGTGACGGGGGTGAGGGGGGCGGGTGGGCGACCGTGCGAGTTCGGGGGCGGGGTGGCCGTATGGGCTCGGGGCGGCCTAGGCGGGCGAGGTGGGCGGCGGGTTCCGGAGGTGATCTGCGGGGCCGGGCCATGCATGCGGGCTCGTGGACAGGCTCGGGGGGCGGGGTGGCCGTACGAGCCAGGTACGGGCTGGTGGACGGGGTAGGCGGGCGGGCTCGTGGATGCGCTGGAGGGCGAGTCAGCCTTACCGGCTCGTGGACGAGCTGGGGGGTGGGCCCGCCGTACCGGCCCGGGGACGAACTGAGGGGCGGGGCCAGCTGTACCGGCCCGTAGGCGAACTGAGGGGGGTAAGCCTGCGGGTCAGAGACGGCCAGGAGTGCGGGGCGGGCGGCCGGTCCCCGCGCGCCGACCGGTCCCCGCGCGTCGGTCGGACCCCGCCGGGCGGGGAGAGCCGAGCGGCGGCGCCGAGGTGGCCCTCGGGGCTTCCCGCCGCCCCTCCGTCCCGCCCGTCCCCGGGGCGGCCGTCAGTGCGCCGCCGACTCCCAGTCCGGCCCGACTCCCACCGACACGTCCAGTGGGGCTCTGAGGTGGACGGCGTTGGCCATCTCGTGGCGGATGATCTCCTCCGTCGCCGTGCGTTCGCCCGGGGCGATCTCCAGGACGATTTCGTCGTGGACCTGGAGCAGCATGCGGGAGGTGAGGCCGGCCTCGCGCAGGGCCCGGTCCACCTTCAGCATGGCGATCTTGACGATGTCCGCCGCCGTGCCCTGGATGGGCGCGTTGAGGGCCATGCGCTCGGCGGCCTCGCGGCGCTGCCGGTTGTCGCTGTTGAGGTCGGGCAGGTAGCGGCGGCGTCCGAAGAGGGTCGCCGTGTAGCCCGTCGCCCGTGCCTCGTCGACCGCGCGGCGCAGATAGTCCCGTACGCCGCCGAACCGCTCGAAGTAGGCGTCCATCAGCGCGCGGGCCTCCCCGGCGTCGATGTTCAGCTGCTGGGAGAGGCCGAACGCGGACAGGCCGTACGCCAGGCCGTACGACATCGCCTTGATCTTGCGGCGCATCTCGGCGTCCACCGCGGCCGGCTCGACGCCGAAGACCTGGGCGGCGGCCGTGGTGTGCAGGTCCTCGCCGGAGGTGAACGCCTGGATGAGGCCCTCGTCCTCGGAGAGGTGGGCCATCACCCGCAGCTCGATCTGGCTGTAGTCGGCCGTCATCAGCGACTCGAAGCCGTCGCCGACGACGAAGCCCCGGCGAATCGCGCGGCCCTCGTCGGTGCGGACCGGGATGTTCTGGAGATTCGGGTCGACCGACGAGAGGCGGCCGGTCGCGGCGACCGTCTGGTTGAACGTGGTGTGGATCCGGCCGTCGGCCGCGACGGTCTTGATCAGGCCCTCGACGGTGACCCGCAGCTTCGCCTGCTCGCGGTGGCGGAGCATGATGACCGGCAGTTCGTTCTCCGTCTGGGTCGCGAGCCAGGCCAGGGCGTCGGCGTCGGTGGTGTAGCCCGTCTTGGTCTTCTTCGTCCTCGGCAGGGCCAGCTCGCCGAAGAGGACCTCCTGGAGCTGCTTGGGCGAGCCCAGGTTGAACTCGTGCCCCGCCGCCGCGTGCGCCTCCTTCACCGCCTGCTGGACCGCTCCGGCGAACATCTGCTCCATGGCCTCCAGGTGGGCGCGGTCGGCCGCGATGCCGTGCCGCTCCATCCGGGCCAGCAGCACGGACGTGGGCAGCTCCACGTCCCGCAGCAGATCGGCGGCGCCGACCTCCGCCAGGCGGCTCCCGAACGCCTCGCCCAGGTCGAGGACCGCACGGGCCTGCACCATGAGCGACTCGGCCTCGGCGCCCTCGTCCGCGCCGAAGGCGAGCTGGCCGTCGGCCGCGGCGGCGGGGGCCAGCTCGCGGTGCAGATACTCCAGGGACAGCGCGTCCAGGTCGAAGGAGCGACGGCCCGGCTTGACCAGGTAGGCGGCGAGCGCCGTGTCCATGCCGACTCCGGCGATGCTCCAGCGGTGCTCGGCGAAGACCCGCATGGCGCCCTTGGCGTTGTGGAACACCTTGGGCCGCTCCGCGTCCGCCAGCCAGGACACCCACGCCCGCTCGTCGGCCTCGTCCAGCTGGGCCGGGTCGAACCAGGCGGCCGGGCCCGCCGCCGAGGCCAGCGCGACCTCGGCGACCGAGCCCGCGCCCAGCGCCCACGTGTCGACCGTGGCGACGCCCAGGAGCCCGGTGCCGTGCTCGGTGAGCCAGCCGG
Organism: Streptomyces sp. NPDC056734; assembly: GCF_042790455.1. Classification (NCBI taxonomy): domain Bacteria; kingdom Bacillati; phylum Actinomycetota; class Actinomycetes; order Kitasatosporales; family Streptomycetaceae; genus Streptomyces; species Streptomyces sp. NPDC056734. The sequence goes on along the minus strand of NZ_JBHTZD010000018.1, from coordinate 190,370 downwards.
CCAGCTCGCCGGTGCCCAGCACCGTGCCGTCCAGCTCCACGCCGTCCGCGATGACCGGGGTGTCCTCGGCCTCCTGCGCGCCGGGATCGACGGCGAACAACCGCTCGCGCAGCGAGGGGTTCCTGATCTCCAGGGTGTCCAGCACCATGGCGACGGCCTTGCGGTCGTACGGCACGCGCGCGAGGTCGGTCACGGAGCGGTCCAGGCCGACCTCGCGCTCCAGCTCGGTGAGCCGGCGGTTCAGCTTCACGGACTCCAGGTGGTCGCGCAGATTCTGCCCGGCCTTGCCCTTGACCTCGTCGACCCGGTCGACCAGCTCGGTGAACGAGCCGAACTGGTTGATCCACTTCGCGGCCGTCTTCTCCCCGACGCCCGGGATGCCCGGCAGATTGTCGGACGGATCGCCGCGCAGGGCCGCGAAATCGGGGTACTGGGCGGGCGTCAAGCCGTACTTCTCGGAAACCTTCTCCGGGGTGAAGCGGGTCAGCTCGGAGACGCCCTTGGTCGGATACAGCACCGTCGTGTGCTCGCTGACCAGCTGGAACGAGTCACGGTCGCCGGTGACGATCAGCACCTCGAAGCCCTCGGCCTCGGCCTGCGTGGCGAGCGTGGCGATGACATCGTCGGCCTCGAAGCCGTCGACGGCGAACCGGGGCGCCTGCATCGCGTCGAGCAGCTCGCCGATCAGCTCCACCTGGCCCTTGAACTCGTCCGGGGTCTTGGAGCGGTTCGCCTTGTAGTCGGTGAACTCCTGCGAGCGCCAGGTCTTGCGGGACACGTCGAAGGCCACCGCGAAATGCGTGGGCTCCTCGTCGCGCAGCGTGTTCGCCAGCATCGACGCGAAGCCGTAGATCGCGTTCGTCGGCTGGCCCGTGGCGGTCGTGAAATTCTCCGCGGGCAGCGCGAAGAACGCGCGGTAGGCCAGCGAGTGCCCGTCCATGAGCATCAGCCGGGGACGGCCGCCGCCGGGGGTGGACTCGGTCTTCTTCGATGCTTTTTCTGCCACGCCCCGATCCTGCCACGCCCCACTGACAGTCGACCCCCACCCACGGTCCCGGCCCACCGGCCCACCCACGGTCCCGGCCCACCCACGGTCCCGGACCAGCGGCCGTCCCAGCCCACCGGTCGTCCCGGACCACCGGCCGTCCCAGCCCACCGATCGCCCCGGACCACCGACGTCCCGCCCCGGCGCACGGCCCGCTCGATGCCCGCCGCCCGGCCACCCCTCATCACGAGCCACGAGCCACGAGCCGCAGGCCGCAGGCCGCAAGCCGCACTGACCACCCCGGCCACCCCCCATCACTGTCAGTGGCACATGCGAGGATCGACGACGTACCTCACCTACGCATCACGAACGCAGTCGTAAGGAGGCCCCGCGATGGCGACGAAGCCACCGAAGGCCGACCCCGTCCAGGACGCGCCGCAGGTCGCCGGGCCGCAGCATGCGGCGGCCGGGCTACCCGCCATCGCGCACACCCTGCGCATGGCCCAGCAGCAGATGGGCGTGCGGCGCACCGCGCTGACCCTGCTGCGCGTCAACCAGAAGGACGGCTTCGACTGCCCCGGCTGCGCCTGGCCCGAACCCGACCACCGGCACGCGGCGGAGTTCTGTGAGAACGGCGCGAAGGCGGTCGCCGAGGAAGCCACCCTGCGCCGGGTCACCCCGGAGTTCTTCGCCGCGCACCCGGTCACCGACCTCGCCCACCGCAGCGGCTACTGGCTGGGACAGCAGGGCCGCCTCACCCACCCCATGTATCTCCCCGAGGGCGGCACCCACTACGAGCCCGTCTCCTGGGACCGCGCCTTCGACATCGTCGCCGGGGAACTGGCCGCGCTCGCCTCCCCCGACGAGGCCCTCTTCTACACGTCGGGCCGCACCAGCAACGAGGCCGCGTTCCTCTACCAGCTCTTCGCCCGCGAGTTCGGCACCAACAACCTCCCCGACTGCTCCAACATGTGCCACGAGTCCTCCGGCTCGGCCCTCACCGAGACCCTCGGCGTCGGCAAGGGCAGCGTCCTGCTGGAGGACCTCCACCAGGCGGACCTGATCATCGTCGCCGGGCAGAACCCCGGCACCAACCACCCCCGGATGCTCTCCGCGCTGGAGAAGGCGAAGGCCGGCGGCGCACGGATCATCAGTGTCAACCCGCTGCCCGAGGCCGGCCTGGAGCGCTTCAAGAACCCGCAGACCCCCAAGGGCCTCACCACCGGCGCCGCGCTCACCGATCTGTTCCTCCAGATCCGCATCGGCGGCGACCAGGCCCTGTTCCGGCTGCTCAACCGGCTCATCCTGGAGACCGAGGGCGCGGTCGACGAGGAGTTCGTCCGCGAGCACACCCATGGCTACGAGGAGTTCGCGCGCACCGCCCGCGCGGCCGGCTGGGACGAGACACTCACCGCGACCGGCCTGTCCCGCGCGGACATCGAGAAGACCCTGGACATGGTCCTCGCCTCCCGGCGCACCATCGTGTGCTGGGCCATGGGCCTGACCCAGCACAAGCACGCGGTGCCCACCATCCGCGAGGTCGTCAACTTCCTGCTGCTGCGCGGCAACGTCGGCCGCCCCGGCGCGGGCGTGTGCCCCGTGCGCGGCCACTCCAATGTGCAGGGCGACCGCACCATGGGCATCTTCGAACGCCCCGCGCCCGCCTTCCTGGACGCCCTGGAGAAGGAGTTCGGCTTCGCTCCCCCGCGCGCGCACGGGTACGACGTCGTACGGGCCATCCGCGCGATGCGCGACGGCGCGGCCAAGGTGTTCTTCGCCATGGGCGGCAACTTCGTCTCCGCCTCCCCCGACACCGACGTCACCGAGGCCGCCATGCGGCGCGCCCGCCTGACCGTGCACGTCTCCACGAAGCTCAACCGCAGCCACGCGGTCACCGGCGCGCGGGCCCTGATCCTGCCCACGCTCGGCCGCACCGAGCGCGACCTCCAGGGCAGCGGCGAGCAGTCCGTGACCGTCGAGGACTCCATGGGCATGGTGCACGCCTCACGCGGCCGGCTGGAACCCGCGAGCACGCACCTGCTGTCCGAGCCGGCGATCGTGTGCCGCCTCGCCCGCCGCGTCCTCGGCACCGAGTCCCGTACCCCCTGGGAGGAGTTCGAGAAGGACTACGCCACGATCCGCGACCGCATCGCGCGCGTGGTGCCCGGTTTCGAGAACTTCAACGCGCGCGTGGCGCACCCCGGCGGATTCGCGCTGCCGCACGCCCCGCGCGACGAGCGCCGCTTCCCCACCACCACCGGCAAGGCGAACTTCACCGCCGCGCCCGTGGAGTACCCCGCACTGCCAAAGGGGCGGCTGCTGCTCCAGACGCTGCGCTCGCACGACCAGTACAACACCACGATCTACGGCCTGGACGACCGCTACCGGGGCATCCGGCACGGCCGCCGGGTCGTGCTGGTCAACCCCGAGGACGCCCGCCGGCTCGGCGTGGCCGACGGCGCGTACGTCGATCTGGTCGGCGAGTGGAAGGACGGCGTCGAGCGCCGCGCGCCCGGCTTCCGCGTCGTGCACTACCCGACGGCACTGGGCTGCGCGGCGGCCTACTACCCCGAGACCAACGTCCTCGTCCCGCTGGACGCCACCGCCGACACCAGCAACACCCCGGCCAGCAAGTCCGTCGTCGTACGTCTGGAACAATCGAGAACCGACTGAGCGTTTGCTCAGGCGCCCGCGGACAGGCGCGGGCGCTGGACCGGATCGACGAACGGAGTCGGGCACCATGGGCGAGCAGCAGCGGGTGCAGTTCCCGCAGGACGTCATCGACGAGTACGCGGCGCTCGGCGTCGACCTGCCCGCGCTGTTCTCCGCGGGACATCTCGGCCGGCGCATGGGCGTGGAGATCGTGGAGGCGTCGGCGGACCGCGTGGTCGGCACCATGCCGGTCGAGGGCAACACCCAGCCCTACGGACTCCTGCACGGCGGCGCGTCCGCGGTGCTCGCCGAGACCCTCGGCTCGGTCGGCGCCATGCTGCACGGCGGCAGCCGCAAGATCGCCGTCGGCGTCGACCTCAACTGCACCCACCACCGCGGCGCCCGCTCGGGCCTGGTCACCGGCGTGGCCACACCCGTCCACCGGGGCCGCTCGACAGCGACGTACGAGATCGCGATCACCGACGAGTCGGACCGCCGCGTGTGCACCGCCCGGCTGACCTGCCTGCTACGCGATGTGAACCCGGACGACGAGGAACGCGCCCGCACCGGCATCTGACATCCCCCGGGCACCCTCCCGAAACGCCCGCACCCCGGACCCCGCGCCCCGAAACCCCACACCCTGAAGCCGCGCCCCCACCCCCGTTGCTCCCCCGCACCCCGCCCCTTAGCTTCGGTGCATGGCAACGGGCCGGGGCAGAACAACAGCGGACCGCCCTCACGCGGCGGCGCCCCCCGCGCCGCCGCCGAGGGCCACCCCACCCGCCGGCCCCACCCCACCCCGCAGAACCACGGCGATCACCCTCACGCTGCTCACCGCCACCCTCCTCACCGGCTGCGCCACCCCCGCCCCGACCCCAGGGGTGACTTCCACCCCGGAGACCACCCCCGCCCCCACCCCACCCGCCGACCTCTGCGCCCGGCTCATCTCCCACTGGTCCCGTGAACTCCTCACCACGGACACCTACGGCGACTACCAGTCGATGGGTCTGTCCAATGGGCAATACGCCATTCTCATGGACGTCGTGGACGCCGCCCGGGCCGAACTGGAGCGCCAGGGCCGTGCCGCGGCCGAAGCGTTGCTGGACCGCCTGGCCGACGAGCGGTGTGCGGCGAGGTACCGCGACGGTAACCCGACCTCGGGGCCCTGGAGTTGACCGGCATCGGCCCCGTGGAACCCGGCGAAGGCACCCACGCCTGGGAGCCGCCCCCGACCCCACGGACGCCCGGCCACCGCCCCCGGCATGCCACCCGTCGCCGCCCCCGGCTCCTCGCCGCCACCCTCGCCACCGCCCTGACGGTGACCGCCGGCTACCTCTACGCCACCCGCCCCGAACCGCCCCCGCCGCCCGAGACGCCGTATCCCTCGCAGGTCACCGACCTGACGTACCTCGCCCCCGAGCACCCCGCCACCGAATCCGCGGCCTTCCGCTTCGCCGTGCTGGTGACCGTGCGTTCCGGCCCCGAGGTGACCGTGGCCGACATCGGCCAGCCCTACCCAGGACTTTCCTTGATCACGATTCCACGGACACCTTTCCCCACAACCACCGGAATGCCACGCAAGATCACTATTACCTTCACAGCAGCCGATTGCGGAAAAGTGCCACGGAACGCCGGACTCCCTTTCCTGGATGTAACTCTACGTAATGCGCGCGCAATAGAAGAACACAGTTTCATCCTGGGTGAGCGCTATGCGCAGGACCTCTCAGACGCCCTCCAAGCAGCCTGCGGCAACCCATCCGCGACATCACCAAATCACTAGAACACTCCTGATCGAGGGCTTCTGGTCCTGCACGTCTCACTATGCGGACGGGGCGAATCGGCTGGAATTCCATGCTTCCGCCCGGCCAGTACCGCTCTGCATTACGTCGTGTCATAACAAGAGAGTCACAGCATTGGTCAGATACTCCTCCACGTTCCCCGCACCCGCTTAGAGTCACCGCCAGTCACCGCGCCATCGGGATTCGACGCCATTCGGCGTCCGCTTCGGACCCAGCGCTCGACTCGGCTTCTTCCACCGGGAAGATCCGCGCCAGGGAAAGGACTGATCGTGCGTCAACGTTCGCTCATCGCCATGACCGCCGTACTGGCGGCGGGAGCGCTCACCCTCACCGCCTGCGGTTCGCGCGACGAGGGCAGCAGCTCCGACTCCGGCAGCGACGGCACCACCGTCGTCATCGGCGTCGACGCCCCGCTGACCGGCGACCTGTCCGCACTGGGTCTGGGCATCAAGAACTCCGTCGACCTCGCCATCAAAACCGCGAACAAGGACAACTACGTCGACGGCGTCACCTTCGAGATAGAAGCGCTCGACGACCAGGCACAGCCCTCCTCCGGCCAGCAGAACGCCACCAAGCTCGTCGCCGACAAGGACGTCCTCGGCGTCGTCGGCCCCCTCAACTCCTCCGTCGCCGAATCCATGCAGAAGGTCTTCGACGACGCCGACCTGGTCGAGGTCTCCCCCGCCAACACCAACCCCGCCCTCACCCAGGGCGCCGACTGGCAGACCAGCAAGGCCCGGCCCTACAAGTCGTACTTCCGCACCGCGACCACGGACGCCATCCAGGGCCCCTTCGCCGCGCAGTACCTCTTCAACGACGCCGGCAAGAAGAAGGTCTACGTCATCGACGACAAGAAGACCTACGGCGCCGGCCTGGCCGCCACCTTCTCCGCCGAGTTCGAAAAGCTCGGCGGCGAGATCGTCGGCACCGAACACATCGACCCCGAGACCAAGGACTTCTCCGCGGTCGCCACCAAGGTCAAGTCCTCCGGCGCCGACGTCGTCTACTACGGCGGCGAATACCCGCAGGCCGGCCCCCTCAGCAAGCAGATCAAGGCAGCCGGCGCCAACGTCCCCCTCGTCGGCGGCGACGGCATCTACAGCGCCGACTTCATCCAGCTCGCCGGCGCCGACGGCACCGGCGACCTCGCCACCTCCGTCGGCGCCCCCGTCGAAGAACTCCCCTCCGCAGAAGAGTTCGTCGCCAACTACGAGGCCGAGGGATACGCCGAAGCGTACGAGGCCTACGGCGGCTACTCCTACGACTCCGCCTGGGCCATCATCGAAGCCGTCAAGAAGGTCGTCGACGACAACGACGGCACCCTCCCCGACGACGCCCGCGCCCAGGTCACCGCAGCCATGCAGAACGTCTCCTTCGACGGCGTGACCGGCAAGGTCTCCTTCGACGAATTCGGCGACGCCACCAACAAGCAGCTCACCGTCTACTCCGTCGAGAACGGCGACTGGAGCGCCGTCAAGTCGGGCACCTACGAGGGCTGACCCAACCCGCACTCCCCACAACGAGCCGCGCGGGGCGCCGCACCACAGGCGCCCCGCGCGCACTCACTTCCGGACACCCCCGCCTCCGGACACTCTCGCTTCCGGGCACATTCCTCTCCGGTCACCCCACCCGACTCATCGACCCTCTCGGAGGACATGCGGTGAACGAACTGCCGCAGCAGCTGGTCAACGGCCTGCTACTGGGATCCATGTACGGCCTGATCGCCATCGGCTACACGATGGTCTATGGCATCGTCCAGCTCATCAACTTCGCCCACGGCGAGATCTTCATGGTGGGCGGCTTCGGCGCCCTCACCGTCTACCTCTACGTACTGCCCGACGGCACAACCATGTGGGTGGCCCTACCACTCATGCTCCTCGGCGGCATCATCGTCGCCGTCCTCACCGCCATGGGAGCGGAACGATTCGCCTACCGCCCCCTGCGCACCGCCCCACGACTCGCACCCCTCATCACCGCCATCGGCCTCTCACTCGCCCTCCAGCAAGCCGTCTGGGCCTGGTACCCCGACGCCCGCTCCGCCATCACCTTCCCCCAGATCAACGGCGGCCCCTTCGAAATCGGCAACGTCACCATCCAGACCGGTGACATCTTCCTCATCACCGCAGCCCCCATCAGCATGGCGATCCTCGCCTACTTCGTCATGAAGACCCGCACCGGACGCGGCATGCAAGCCACCGCACAAGACCCGGACACCGCCAAGCTCATGGGCATCAACACCGACCGCATCATCGTCGTCGCCTTCGCCCTCGGCGCCGCCTTCGCCGCCATCGGAGCCGTCGCCTACGGCCTCAAATACGGCGAAGTCCAATTCCGCATGGGCTTCATCCTCGGCCTCAAAGCCTTCACCGCAGCCGTCCTAGGCGGCATCGGCAACATCTACGGCGCCATGCTCGGCGGCCTCGTCCTCGGCGTCGCCGAAGCCCTCTCCACCGCCTACATCGCCGACATCCCCGGCATGGAACAGTTCGGCAGCCAGTCCTGGGCCAACGTCTGGGCCTTCGTACTCCTCATCCTCGTCCTCCTGTTCAGGCCCCAAGGCCTGCTCGGCGAGCGCGTCGCGGACAGGGCGTGATGCACCGATGACCACACACACCACCACACCCGAAACCCCGCGCAAAGCCACCACCGGCAAACACGCCGGCCTCATCAGCCTGCCCCCCACCCTCGGCCGCGCCCTCGCCACCGGCGGCGGCGCCCTCAGCATCATCTCCACCTTCCTCGCCTGGACCTGGACCAGCGACTTCCCCGGCGACCTCACCGTCTACGGCTACCCCGGCGGACTCCAGGTCCTCGTCCTCATCAGCGGCGCCCTCACCACCCTCTTCGGCCTCGCCTCCTACGGCATCAAAGGCCTCGACAAACTCACCCCCGCCAACGCCGACAGCGCCCTCAAACTCGCCGCACTCGGCACCTTCGCCACCGCCTGGTTCACCATCATCGCCATCAGCGTCCAACTCGGCGGCGCCGTCAACCTCGAACCCGGCGCCTACATCGCCGCCCTCACCACCCTCACCGCCGCCCTCGGCGCACTCGCCCTCCCCTTCCCCTGGCCCGAACGCGAACCGGCCGACCCCGAAGACAGCAACTGGGAACAACTCACCCACCACCTGCGCGGCACCACCGCCATCATCAAAGCCGCCTTCGTCACCGGCCCCATCACCCCAGCCCGCAAACTCCCCGGCTACGCCGAAATCCTCATCATCGTCGCCGCCCTCACCATCGGCCTCACCGTCTTCACCTACGGCATCGGCACCGAGTACGACGAACTCTTCATCGGCTTCCTCATCACCGCCGGCTTCGGCATCGCCGCCACCGCCAAAGCCGGACTCATCAACCGCGTCTCCGCCGTCACCACCAAACACCGCACCGTCACCATGCTCGGCGCATTCGTCGCCGCAGCCGCCTTCCCCTTCACCCAGTCCGACGACCAATACGCCACCATCGGCGTCTACATCCTCATCTTCGCCACCGTCGCCCTCGGCCTCAACATCGTCGTCGGCCTCGCCGGCCTCCTCGACCTCGGCTACGTCGCCTTCCTCGGAGTAGGCGCCTACACCGCCGCCATGGTCTCCGGCTCCCCCTCCTCACCCTTCGACATCCAACTCCCGTTCTGGCTCTCCGCCCTCCTCGGCGCCGCCGTCGCCATGGTCTTCGGCGTCATCATCGGCGCCCCCACCCTCCGGCTACGCGGCGACTACCTCGCCATCGTCACCCTCGGCTTCGGAGAAATCTTCCGCCTCGCCGTCCTCAACATGGACGGCACCTCCGGCCCCGACATCACCAACGGCTCCAACGGCATCTCCTCCATCCCCAACCTCAACATCCTCGGCTTCGACTTCGGCGAAGAACACACCATCGCCGGCTTCACCATCGCCCGCTTCGCCAACTACTTCCTGCTGATGCTCCTCATCACCCTCATCGTGGTGATCGTCTTCCAGCGCAGCAGCGACAGCCGCATCGGCCGCGCCTGGATCGCCATCCGCGAAGACGAAACCGCCGCCCTCGCCATGGGCATCAACGGCTTCCGCGTCAAACTCATCGCCTTCGCCCTCGGCGCCGCACTCGCCGGCCTCGCCGGCACCGTCCAAGCCCACGTCACCTACACCGTGACCCCCGAGCAATACCAATTCGCACACGTCGTACCACCCAACTCCGCCTTCCTGCTCGCCGCAGTCGTCCTCGGCGGCATGGGCACCATCAGCGGCCCCCTCGTCGGCGCCGCCCTCCTCTACCTCATCCCCGCCAAGCTCCAGTTCCTGGACGACCTCCAACTCTTCGCCTTCGGCCTCGCCCTCGTCCTCCTCATGCGCTTCCGCCCAGAAGGACTCATCCCCAACCGGCGCCGCCAACTCGAATTCCACGAAGAGACGGAAGCACCCACAGTCCTCAGCAAGGCAGGGGCCTGACCCATGACAACCCAGACCACCACCGGCCAGGCCGTCCTCGACGCCCGCGGAGTCACCATGCGCTTCGGCGGCCTCACCGCCGTCCGCAACGTCGACCTCCAAGTCAACACCGGCGAAATCGTCGGACTCATCGGCCCCAACGGCGCCGGAAAAACCACCTTCTTCAACTGCCTCACCGGCCTCTACATCCCCACCGAGGGAGAAGTCCGCTACCGAGGCACCGTCCTGCCACCCAAATCCTTCAAAGTCACCGCCGCAGGCATCGCCCGCACCTTCCAGAACATCCGCCTCTTCGCCAACATGACAGTCCTCGAAAACGTCCTCGTCGGCCGACACACCCGCACCCGAGAAGGCCTCTGGTCCGCCCTCCTCCGCGGCCCCGGATTCCACCGCGCCGAAGCCGCCTCCCGCGAACGCGCCATGGAACTCCTCGAATTCGTCGGCCTCGCCAACAAAGCCGAACACCTCGCCCGCAACCTCCCCTACGGCGAACAACGCAAACTCGAAATCGCACGAGCACTCGCCAGCGAACCCGGCCTCCTCCTCCTCGACGAGCCGACCGCCGGCATGAACCCCCAAGAAACCCGCACCACCGAAGAACTCGTCTTCGCCATCAGAGACAAAGGCATCGCCGTCCTCGTCATCGAGCACGACATGCGATTCATCTTCAACCTCTGCGACCGCGTCGCCGTCCTCGTCCAAGGCGAAAAACTCGTCGAAGGCGACAGCGCCACCGTCCAAGGCGACGAACGCGTCATCGCCGCCTACCTCGGCGAACCCTTCGAAGACGCACCCGGCGCCGCCGAACTCGCCGAAGTCGAAGCCGCGGAAGCCGCCGCCGACACCCCGCCGGCCAAGGAGAACGACCGATGACCGCACTCCTCGAAGTCGAAGACCTGCGCGTCGCCTACGGCAAAATCGAAGCCGTCAAAGGCATCTCCTTCACCGTCGAAGCCGGCGAAGTCCTCACCCTCATCGGCACCAACGGCGCCGGAAAAACCACCACCCTGCGCACCCTCTCCGGCCTGCTCAAACCGGTAGGCGGCCAGATCAAATTCAACGGCAAATCCCTCAAAAAAACCCCCGCCCACCAAATCGTCGCCCTCGGCCTCGCACACTCCCCCGAAGGCCGCCACATCTTCCCCCGCATGACCATCGAGGACAACCTCCGCCTCGGCGCATTCCTCCGCAACGACAAACCGGCCGTCGACAAAGACATACAGCGCGCCTACGACCTCTTCCCCATCCTCGGAGAACGCCGCAAACAAGCCGCAGGCACCCTCTCAGGCGGCGAACAGCAAATGCTCGCCATGGGCCGCGCACTCATGTCCCAACCCAAACTCCTCATGCTCGACGAACCCTCCATGGGACTCTCGCCGATCATGATGCAGAAAATCATGGCCACCATCGCCGAACTGAAATCCCAGGGCACGACCATCCTCCTGGTCGAACAGAACGCCCAGGCAGCCCTCTCCCTCGCCGACCACGGCCACGTCATGGAAGTCGGCAGCATCGTGCTCTCCGGCACCGGCCGAGACCTCCTGCACGACGAGTCGGTCAGAAAGGCCTACCTCGGCGAAGACTGACCCACCCACCCCTCGCACGAACACGACGAGGCCCGCGCCCCCCAGTCAAAAGGGACGCGGGCCTCGGCACGCTCAGCCCAGCGGAATCAGCCCTTCTCGCCCTTCGCCGCCTTCTTCTCCGCCGCATCCTCGATCACTGCCTCCGCGACCTGCTGCATCGACATCCGACGGTCCATCGACGTCTTCTGGATCCAGCGGAACGCGGCGGGCTCGTTCAGCCCGTACTCCGTCTGAAGAATCGACTTCGCCCGGTCCACCAGCTTCCGCGTCTCCAGCCGCTGGGAGAGGTCGGCGACCTCCTTCTCCAGCTCCTTCAGCTGCGTGTACCGCGAGACGGCCATCTCGATCGCCGGGACGACATCGCTCTTGCTGAACGGCTTGACCAGATAGGCCATGGCCCCGGCGTCCCGGGCCCGCTCCACGAGGTCCCGCTGGGAGAACGCGGTCAGCATGAGCACCGGGGCGATGGATTCCTCGGCGATCCGCTCGGCCGCCGAGATGCCGTCGAGCTTGGGCATCTTCACATCCAGGATGACCAGATCGGGCCGCAGCTCACGGGCCAGTTCCACCGCCTGCTCCCCGTCACCGGCCTCCCCGACGACCGAGTAGCCCTCCTCCTCCAGCATCTCTTTGAGGTCGAGCCGGATCAGGGCCTCGTCCTCGGCGATCACGACACGGGTCGTCAGCGGAGGCACGTGCGACTTGTCGTCGTCGGACACGTCTTGGGGCGACTCGGGGGCGGTCACGGGGGCTCCTCGTTCAGGGCAGGCAGATACTGCTGCCAAGAGCGTACCTAGCTGCGGTATGGTGGTGGCCCGAGGGGTAGCACATCTCCTTCCTTTCTAAGGCCCCAGTACTCCAACCGGTTAGAGAGGCCGCTCTCAAACAGCGGACAGTGTGGGTTCGAATCCCACCTGGGGCACTTTTCCTTCGATTCCAAGGTCACCTTAATAAGCGGATGTCCAAGTTCTCGTGAACATCCGCTTTTTGCTGCGTGTCGGCGGGATCGCTCTCACACAGTGTTCGTATGTACGACCTCAGCACGCGTAAGCGGGCCCTCAGCCTGGTAGCACAGGGACGGAGCCTCAACTCCGTAAGCAAGGAAACCGGCATCTCGCGCGCAGCCCTGCGCTCCTGGCAACAGCGTGTCCACCCTCTCCCACGCATGGGCCATGCAACATGCTCTTTATGTGGCCCGACAGCCGAACCGCCTGCCGACCGAGCGGCGTACAGCTACCTGCTCGGGCTTTACCTCGGAGACGGCTGTGTGAGCCCAACCACGAAGTCGGGCTACTACCTCCGGATCGCGTGCGCCGACGCGTGGCCCGGCCTCATCAGGGCTTGCGTCGCCGCCGTCGAAACCGTAAACCCCAGCAGCAAGTCGTGCCGGGTCCAAGCCGAGGGTTACACCTCGGTCGTCGGCTACAGCAAGCACTGGCCCTGCCTCTTCCCCCAACACGGTCCCGGCAAGAAACACGACCGCCGGATCGCCCTCGAACCCTGGCAGCAGGACATCGTCGACGCCCACCCCTGGGAGTTCATCCGGGGCCTCATCCACTCCGACGGCTGCCGGATCATGAACTGGACGACCCGCCTCGTCGCAGGTGAGCGGAAGCGCTACGAATACCCCCGGTACTTCTTCAGCAACAAGTCGGACGACATCCGGCGTATGTTCACCGACGCTCTCGACACAGTCGGTGTCGAATGGACCACCCTGGCACGCAACGGCGACCCGTTCAACATCTCCGTCGCCCGGAGGGCCTCCGTAGCGCTCATGGACGCTCACGTCGGGCCCAAGTACTGACCCGACCGGCGAGGTCAGCGCGTCGACTCGCCGATGTGGTGCACCCGCACCAGGTTCGTCGTCCCCGATTCCCCGGGCGGGGAGCCGGCCGTGATCACCACCGTGTCGCCCGGTGCGCAGCGGCCGTACCTGGTCAGGAGTTCGTCCACCTGGTCGACCATCGCGTCGGTGGAGTCGACGTGGGGGCCCAGGAACGTTTCGACGCCCCAGGTGAGGGTGAGCTGGGAGCGGGTGGCGGGGTCGGGGGTGAAGGCGAGGAGGGGGATCGGGGAGCGGTAGCGGGAGAGGCGGCGGGCGGTGTCGCCGGACTGGGTGAAGGCGACGAGGAATTTGGCGCCGAGGAAGTCGCCCATTTCGGCTGCGGCGCGGGCGACGGCGCCGCCCTGGGTGCGGGGTTTGTTGGCTTCTGTGAGGGGGGGCAGGCCCTTGGTCGGGAGGTCTTCTTCGGCCGCTGCGACGATCTTCGCCATGGTGCGGACGGTTTCGATGGGGTATTTGCCGACGCTGGTCTCGCCGGAGAGCATCACGGCGTCGGTGCCGTCGATGACGGCGTTGGCGACGTCGCTGGCTTCGGCGCGGGTGGGGCGGGAGTTGTCGATCATCGAGTCGAGCATCTGGGTGGCGACGATGACGGGTTTGGCGTTGCGTTTGGCGAGTTTGATGGCGCGCTTCTGGACGATCGGGACCTGTTCGAGGGGCATTTCGACGCCGAGGTCGCCGCGGGCGACCATGATGCCGTCGAAGGCGGCGACGATGTCGTCGATGGCCTCGACCGCCTGGGGTTTTTCGATCTTGGCGATCAGGGGGAGGCGGCGGCCTTCTTCGGCCATGATGCGGTGGACGTCGTCGGCGTCGCGTCCGCTGCGGACGAAGGAGAGGGCGATGACGTCGAGGCCGGTGCGCAGGGCCCAGCGGAGGTCTGCTTCGTCCTTGTCGGAGAGGGCGGGGACGGAGACGGCGACGCCGGGGAGGTTGAGGCCCTTGTGGTCGGAGACCATGCCGCCTTCGAGGACGGTGGTGTGGACGCGGGGGCCGTCGATGGCGGTGACCTGGAGGCAGACTTTGCCGTCGTCGACGAGGATGCGTTCGCCGGGGGTGACGTCGGTGGCGAGTCCTCGGTAGGTGGTGCCGCAGGTTTCGCGGTCGCCGGGGGTGTTGGTTTCGACGCTGATGGTGAAGGTGTCGCCGCGTTCGAGGAGTACGGGGCCTTCGGTGAAATGGCCGAGGCGGATCTTCGGGCCTTGAAGGTCGGCGAGGGTGCCGACGCTGCGGCCGGTCTCGTCGGCGGCTTTGCGGACGCGCCGGTAGCGTTCCTCGTGGTCGGCGTGGGTGCCGTGGCTGAGGTTGAAGCGGGCGATGTCCATTCCGGCTTCGACCAGGGCTTTGATCTGGTCGTACGAGTCGGTGGCGGGGCCCAGTGTGCAGACGATCTTTGCTCGGCGCATGTTTCGAGACTATTGCTTACCGGTGGGTAGAGAATTGGCCGGGCGTGACTACTCAACAACCTTTGAGTGAAGGGGTGTTGACAAGTTCTGAATTGTGCGCCGGGGTGCTCTGATGAGCATTCTTTGCTGGTTCGCGGTTCAGAGGCTCGGGGGGTTCATGGTGAAGCGGGCGTTGACGGTGGCGTAGACGTGCTGTCGTTGGGGTTCGAGGTCGAGGGGTGGGGTGGCGGCGTCCTCGGCTGTGGTGGTGTAGGCGGCGCTGCGCATGGCGCCGCCGACGGGGTGTGGAGGGGAGGCTTCGGCGCCGGTGTCGGCGAGTTCGACGAGGGCGGCGAGGGTGGTGCCGAGGGCGTCGGCGTATTCGCGGGCGCGTTGGACGGCTTCCTGGACTGCTTGGCGGCGGGCCTGGCGGTGGGCGGGTGAGTCGGGGCGCAGGGCCCACCAGGGGCCGTCGACGCGGGTGAGGTCGAGGTCGGCGAGGCGGGTGGTGAGTTCGCCGAGGGTGGTGAAGTCGGTGAGTTCGGCGGTGATGTGGACGGCGCCCTGGTAGGTGCGGATGTGTTCGCCGCGGCCGTGTTTGGTGAGGAGGGGGGTGATGGAGAGGGTGCCGGTTTCGATGTGTTCGACGGTGTCGCCGTAGGACCGGATGAGGTCGAGGGCGGTGGTGTTGCGGCGGGTGAGGTCGTCGAGGGCGGTGCGGCGGTCGCGGCCTCGGGCGGTGACGGTGATGCCGATGCGGGCGTATTCGGGGTCGACTTCGAGGTGGGCTTCGCCGCGGACGGCGATGCGGGGGGCGTCGGGGGTGCCGTAGGGGACGGGGGTGGGTGGGGTTGTCATGGGTTCACTGTGTCAGTTGGGGGGTGTTGCCAGGTGTTGCACAGGCGGGGTCATCGGATCGCAACCTGTCGGGTCTGTTGCGGGTGGTCATGTGCGGGTCAGAATCTACGCGCGTTACGTGAGTGTGTTCGGCCTGATGTGTGTGTTCGGGCCCGAGGAGAGGACGTGTCTCGATGAATCGCAGGACGTTTCTGGAGAGGTCGGCGGCGACGGGTGCGGGGGTGACGGTGGCCGGGGTGGCCGCCGCGCCGTCGGCGGGGGCGGCGGAGCAGAAGGGGCGGCCGGTGCGGCGCTATGCGTTCACGGTGATGGGTACGACGGATCTGCATGGCAATGTTTTCAACTGGGATTATTTCAAGGACGCGGAGTACGCGGACGCCCAGGGGAATGCGAAGGGGCTGGCGCGGATCGCGACGCTGGTGGCGCAGGTCCGTGAGGAGAAGGGGCGGGCGAACACGCTGTTGCTGGATGCGGGGGACACGATTCAGGGGACGCCGCTGACGTATTACTACGCGAAGGTGGAGCCGATCACCGCGAAGGGTGGTCCGGTGCATCCGATGGCGCAGGCGATGAATGCGATCGGGTATGACGCGGTGGCGTTGGGTAATCATGAGTTCAATTATGGGATCGAGACGCTGCGGAAGTTCGAGGAGCAGTGTGATTTTCCGCTGCTGGGTGCGAATGCGGTGGATGCGAAGACGTTGCGGCCTGCTTTTCCGCCGTATTTGATGAAGACGTTCCGGGTGTCGGGGGCGCCGTCGGTGAAGGTGGCGGTGCTGGGGTTGACGAATCCGGGGATCGCGATCTGGGACAAGGCGTTGGTGCAGGGGAAGCTGGCGTTTCCGGGGTTGGAGGAGCAGGCGGCGAAGTGGGTGCCGAAGTTGCGTTCGATGGGGGCGGATGTGGTGGTGGTGTCGGCGCATTCGGGGTCGTCGGGGTCGTCGTCGTACGGTGATCAGTTGCCGTATGTGGAGAATGCGGCGGCGAATGTGGCGCGGTTGGTGCCGGGGATCGATGCGATTCTGGTGGGGCATGCGCATGTGGAGATTCCGGAGCTGCGGGTGGTGAATGAGGCGACGGGGAAGGCGGTGGTGCTGTCGGAGCCGTTGTGTTATGCGGAGCGGTTGACGCTTTTTGATTTCGAGCTGGTGCTTGAGGGGGACAGTTGGCGGGTGGAGTCGGTGAAGGCGTCGCTGCGGAATTCGAATGCGGTGGCGGATGATCCGAAGATCGGCCGGTTGCTGGACGATGAGCACGCGAAGGTGGTGGCGTATGTGAATCAGGTGGTCGGTAGTGCGACCGAGACGCTGACCACGGTGGATGCCCGGTACAAGGATGCTCCGATCATCGATCTGATCAACAAGGTGCAGGAGGAGGTGGTGCGGGCGGCGGTGGCGGGCACGGAGTTCGCGGCGCTGCCGGTGTTGTCGCAGGCGTCGCCGTTCTCGCGGACGTCGGAGATTCCTGCGGGTGAGGTGACGATCCGGGATCTGTCGGGGCTGTATGTGTATGACAACACGTTGGTCGCGAAGGTGCTGACGGGTGCGCAGGTGCGGGCGTATCTGGAGTATTCGGCGGAGTATTTTGTGCAGGTGGCGCCGGGTGCTCCGGTGGATGTGGCGCAGTTGACGAATGCGAATGGCCGGCCGGATTACAACTATGACTATGTGTCGGGGTTGTCGTATGACATCGATATTGCGCAGCCGGTGGGGTCGCGGGTGCGGAATGTGATGTATGGCGGGGTGCCGTTGGATGATGCGGCGCGGTTTGTGTTTGCGGTGAACAATTATCGGGCGAACGGTGGCGGTGCCTTCCCGTATGTGGCGTCGGCGCCGGAGGTGTGGTCGGAGTCGACGGAGATCCGGACCCGGATCGCGGAGTGGGTGACTGCGAAGGGGGTGCTGGATCCGAGGGACTTCGCGTCGGTGGACTGGCGGCTGACGCGGGAGGGCACGCCGGTGTTCTGACGGGTTGTGGGGGTTGTGGGGTGTGCCGGCCTCGGATCCCGGTGTCAGGTTCCGTCCGTGAGGGGGGTGAGGGTGCGGGGGGTGCGGGCGGCCGGGATCTGGGGCTGGTGTTGTTCGAGGCCGAAGGTGGTGAAGGCGGTGCGGCGGGGCAGGGGGTAGGTCTCTTTGCCGGTGAGGGCGTTGAGGATGGTGGCGCTGCGCCAGGCGGCGAGTCCGAGGTCGGGGGTGCCGACGCCGTGGGTGTGGGTTTCGGCGTTCTGGACGTGGATGGCGCCGGTGATGGAGGGGTCGAGGACGAGGCGGAAGTCCTGGTCGATGCGGGGGCGTTCGCGGCTGTCGCGGCGTAGGTAGGGGTCGAGTCCGGCGAGGATGCGGTCGAGGGGGCGTTCGCGGTAGCCGGTGGCGAGGACGACGGCGTCGGTGGTGAGGCGGGAGCGGGTGCCCTGCTGTAGGTGTTCGAGGTGTAGTTCGATTTTGGTGGTGGCGATGCGGCCTGCGGTGCGGACGCGGACGCCGGGGGTGAGTACGGCGTCGGGCCAGCCGCCGTGGAGGGTGCGGCGGTACAGCTCGTCGTGGATGGCGGTGAGGGTGGCGGCGTCGATGCCTTTGTGGAGTTGCCATTGGGAGGCGATGAGGCCGTCGCGGACGGGTTCGGCGAGGGCGTGGAAGTAGCGGGTGTAGTCGGGGGTGAAGTGTTCGAGGCCGAGTTTGGAGTACTCCATGGGTGCGAAGGCCCCGGTGCGGCCGAGCCAGTGGAGTTGTTCGCGGCCGGTGGGGCGGTGGCGTAGCAGGTCGAGGAAGACTTCGGCGCCGGACTGGCCGGATCCGATGACGGTGATGTGGCCTGCGGTGAGCAGGGTTTCGCGGTGGTCGCGGTAGTCGGCGGCGTGCAGGACGGGTACGCCGGGGGCGTCGACGAGGGGGCGGAGCGGGTCGGGGACGTGGGGCTCGGTGCCGATGCCGAGGACGATGTTGCGGGTGTAGGTGCGGCCCGGGGTTTCGGCTTCGCCGTCGGTGTCGAGTCGGGTGTGGTCGACTTCGAAGACGTCGCGTTCGGGGTTCCAGTGGACGGCGTCGACCTGGTGGTGGAAGTGCAGTCCGGGGAGGCTCTCGGCGACCCAGCGGCAGTAGGCGTCGTATTCGGCGCGTTGGATGTGGAAGCGTTCGGCGAAGTAGAAGGGGTAGAGGCGGTCGCGGGCGCGGAGGTGGTTGAGGAAGGTCCAGGGGCTGGTGGGGTCGGCGAGGGTCACCAGGTCGGCGAGGAAGGGGACTTGGAGGGTGGTGCCGTCGATGAGGAGTCCGGGGTGCCAGTGGAAGGCGGGGCGCTGTTCGTAGAAGACGGCGTCGAGTTCGGCGAGGGGGTGGGCGAGGGCGGCGAGGGAGAGGTTGAGGGGGCCGATGCCGATGCCGACGAGGTCTCGGGGGGTGTCGGGGCCGGCGTTGTGGCTGGGGTTCGGGTGGGGGATTTCGGGGGTCATTCGGGGGTGTTTCCTTCCACCAGGGTCAGGAGGGCGGTCAGGTCGTCGGGGTGGGTGTGGGGGTTGAGGAAGGTGGCTTTGAGCCAGAGCCGGCCGTCGAGGTGGGCGCGGCCGAGGACTGCGCGGCCGGTGGTGAGGAGGTGGCGGCGCAGGGCGGCGAGGGTGGTGTCCGTGTGGGCCGTCGGGCGGAACAGGACCGTGCTGATCACCGGGTGGGCGTGGAGTTCGAAGCCGGGGTGCTGCTCGACCAGGTCGGCGAACTGGTGTGCGATGGCGCAGACCTGGTCGACGAGGGTGCCGAGGCCGGTGCGGCCGAGGGTTTTGAAGGTGACGGCGATCTTCAGGGCGTCGGGGCGGCGGCTGGTGCGCAGGGAGCGGCCGAGGAGGTCGGGTAGTCCGGCGTCGGTGTCGTCGGTGGCGTTGAGGTAGTCGGCGTGGTGGGTGAGGGCGGCGAGTTCGGCGGGGTCGCTGAGGGTGAGGGCGCCTGCGGCGAGGGGCTGCCAGCCGAGTTTGTGCAGGTCGAGGGTGATGGTGTGGGCGGCGTCTAGGCCGGTGAGCCGGTGGCGGTGGCGGTCGCTGAAGAGGAGTCCGCCGCCGTATGCGGCGTCGATGTGCAGTCGGGCGTGGTGGGCGCGGGTGCGGGCGGCGATCTCGGGGAGTGGGTCGATGAGTCCGGCGTCGGTGGTGCCTGCGGTGGCGGCGACGAGGTGGGGGCCGGGGTGGGTGGTGAGGGCCGCGTCGAGGGCGGTGGGTTCGAGGGTGCCGGTGGGGGCGGGTACGACGACGGGGTCGGGGAGGCCGAGCAGCCAGGCGGCGCGGGGCAGGGAGTGGTGGGCGTTGGCGCCGCAGACGAGTTGGAGGGCGCTGCCGTGGGTCTCGCGGGCGAGGAGCAGGGCGAGGAGGTTGGATTCGGTGCCGCCGGTGGTGATGAGGGCGTCGGCGGCGCCGGTCTCGCGGGCGAGGGCCTGGGTGACGAGGGTTTCCAGTTCGGAGGCGGCGGGGGCCTGGTCCCAGGAGTCGAGGGAGGGGTTGAGGATCGCGGCGGCGAGGTCGGCCGCGGAGGCGACGGCGAGCGGCGGGCAGTGCAGGTGTGCGGCGCACAGCGGGTCGGCGGGGTCGGCGGCGCCCTGGGCGAGGAGGCGTACCAGGTCGTGCAGGGCGTGGGGGTCGCCGACGTCGGGGAGCAGGTCGCCGACGGTGTCGCGTATGTGGGCGGCGATGGCCGCCGGGCCGCCTGCGGGGAGTGGGCCGCCGCGGGCTCGGTTTCCGATGTGGAGGGCGTCGAGGACGGTGTCGAGCAGTGGCCTCATGGCGTCGGGGCCGTGGGGGCCCGATGCCAGGGGTGGGGTGGGCATGGGTCCTCCGGGCGGGCAGCGGGGTTACAGCTTGGACGGGGGGTGCGCTGCCGCGCCCGGGAAGTACGGGATCGGACCCTAAAGGGGGTACGGGTGGGGTGGGTGGGGCCGGGGGACCGGATCGGGGTTCGGGTGGGGCCCGGTCGGTCGGGGGGCGGGTGGAGTCCCGATGAGGGTCCGGTCAGGGGCCGGGTCAGGGCCGGGCTGGGGTCCGGTCGGGGGGCGGGTCGAGCCCCGACCAGGATCCGGTCAGGGCCCGGGTCGGGCCCGGGCTGGGGTCCGGTCAGGCCCGGGCTGGGGTCCGGTCAGGCCCAGGCTGAGGTCCGGTCAGGCCCAGGCTGAGGTCCGGTCGGGGACGGGGTGGGTCAGGGTGGCCGGGGTCGGGTGTTACTCCTGGCCGGTGGTGCCTCGTACCTTCAGTGCGCGTTCCAGGTCGTCGAGTTGGTCGATGAGTTTGCGGCGCAGGGCGGGGGTGGGGTCGGCGTCGGCGAGGCAGGTTCGTCCGAGGCGGAGGGTTTCGGTGTCGACGGCGTGGACGGGGAAGGCCCAGCGGCCGGCGGCGTCGGCGATGGCGGGGCCGCGGCGGTGGGCGAGGGTGACGGCGTCCTGGAAGTAGCGGGGGACGTATTCCCGTAGCAGATCGGTCTGTTCGGGCTGCCAGAAGCCTTGGGCGGTGGCGTTGAAGAGGTAGTTGGAGAGGTCGTCGGTGGTGAACATGGCGGCCCAGGCGGTGTGTTTGGCGTCGGGGTCGGGGAGGGCGGCGCGGCAGCGGGCGGCGCCTTCCTGGCCGGTGGCGCTGGGGTCGCGGTCCAGTTCGGCGGCGATGGCCTGTTCGTCGGTGGCGCCGAGGACGGCGAGGCGGGCGAGGACGCGCCAGCGCAGTTCGGGGTCGAGTTCGGGTCCGCCGGGGACGCTGCCGTCGGCGAGCCAGGCGGCGAGGGTGTCGGGGTGGGTGGTGACGTCGATGAAGTGGCGTACGGCGATCAGGCGCAGGCCGGGGTGGGTGCCGTCCTCGGTGCGGCGGATGAGGTCGCGGCACAGGGCGCTGAGGGTGGCGAGGGCGGCGGGGCGGGCCTGGGGGGTGAGGTAGCGGTCGGTGATCTGGGTGCCGGCGAAGGAGAGGACGCCCTGTGCGAGGGCGAGGTCGGTTTCGCGTGGGAGGTGGGCGCGGGCGGTGTCCAGGTAGGCGGTGGGGGGGAGTTCGCCGTCGCGGACGGCGTCCCTGAGGGCGTTCCAGACGACCGCGCGGGTGATGGGTTCGGGGAGGCCGGAGAGGTGGGTGCGCAGGGTGGTGAAGGATGCGCGGTCGAAGCGGATCTTGGCGTAGGTGAGGTCTTCGTCGTTGAGGAGGAGCAGTGCGGGGCGTTTGCCGATGGGTTCGGGTTCGGTCTGGGGGATGTCGAGGTGGCGGCGGTCGCGCAGGGTGAGGCGGCCGTCGTCGTCGGCGAGGTCGAGGTCGTAGAGGCCGACGGCGATGCGGTGGGGGCGGGTGCCGGTGTGGTCGACGGTGAGGGTGCAGGTGCCGTGGTCGCCGCGGGTGACGTGGGGGGTGAGGGTGTCGACGCCGGTGGTGCGCAGCCAGGCGTCGGCCCAGGCGTGGACGTCCCGTTCGGTGGTGTGGGCGAGGGAGTCGATGAAGTCGGCGAGGGTGGCGTTGGCGAATTTATGCCGGTCGAAGTGGGTGTTGATGCCGGCGAGGAAGTCTTTTTCGCCGAGCCAGGTGACGAGTTGGCGCAGGGCGGAGGCGCCCTTGGCGTAGGAGATGCCGTCGAAGTTGAGCATCGCGGAGGCGGTGTCGGGGACGGCTTCGGGGGCGACGGGGTGGGTGGAGGGGCGTTGGTCGGCGTCGTAGCCCCAGCCTTTGCGGATGACGCCGAAGTCGGTCCAGGTGTCGGTGAAGCGGGTGGCTTCGATGAGGGTCTGGTAGCCCATGTACTCGGCGAAGGACTCGTTGAGCCAGATGTCGTCCCACCACTTGAGGGTGACGAGGTCGCCGAACCACATGTGGGCCATTTCGTGGGCGATGACCATGGCGCGGGTCTGGCGTTCGGTGTCGGTGACAGCGGAGCGGTAGACGAAGTCGTCGCGGAAGGTGACGAGGCCGGGGTTCTCCATGGCGCCGGCGTTGAATTCGGGGACGAACGCCTGGTCGTAGGAGTCGAAGGGGTAGGGTTCCGCGAATTTCTCGTGGTAGCGGTCGAAGCACTGGCGGGTGATGTCGAGGAGTTCGTCGGCGTCCTGATCCAGGTGGGGGGCCAGGGAGCGGCGGCAGTGGATGCCGAAGGGCAGGCCGCGGTGTTCGGTGCGTACGGTGTGCCAGGGGCCGGCGGCGACGGCGACGAGGTAGGTGGAGATGGGCGGGGTGGTGGCGGCTCGCCAGTGGCCTTCGTGCTGTTGTTCGGTGATGCCGTTGGAGAGGACGGTCCAGCCTTCGGGGGCGGTGACCGTGAGGTCGAAGACGGCTTTGAGGTCGGGCTGGTCGAAGGCGGCGAAGACGCGCTGTACGTCGTCCATGAAGAGCTGGGTGTAGACGTAGGTCTCGTCGTCGCTGGGGTCGGTGAAGCGGTGCATGCCTTCGCCGGTGCGTGAGTAGCGCATGCGGGCGTCGATGTGCAGTTCGTGGTCGCCCGCGGTGAGGTTTTGCAGGGGCAGCCGGTTGCCGTTGAGGGTGTCCGGGTCGAGGGGGTGTCCGTCGAGGGTGACCGAGCGCAGCTCGGCGGGCTTCAGCTCGACGAAGGTGTCCGCGTCCGTGCGGGCGCTGAACCGGATCAGGGTACGGGAGTCGAAGGTGTCGTCCCCGGTGGTCAGGTCGAGGTCGATGGCGTACCGCTGGACGTCGAGGAGCTGTGCACGGGTCTGCGCTTCGTCGCGCGTGAGAACGGACATGAACGCCATGCTGCCCGATGGGTCTGACATCGCACAGGGGCGGTCCGGTTCGTGCTCGGATCGCGACCTGGGTGGGCGGAGGGGGTTCAGGGGTCTGACTTGAGGTGGGGCGGCGGTCCGACCGGACGTGGTCAGGAAGTCCGACCGGGACTCTGACCGGAGGTGGTCAGGGACTCTGACCGGACGTGGTCAGGGAGTCCGACCGGAGGTGGGCGTGGCGGTCAGGCGAAGGTGGCCCGTGGGATGTCCCGTTGGGTGGGGACGCGGGTGGGGCGGGGGCGTTCGCGGGACGCGCTCTGGCGGGGGCGCGGGGCGCACAGTTCGCGGAGTTCGCGTATTTCGCGCTCCTGTGCGCGGTGGCGGGCGTGG
This sequence comes from Streptomyces sp. NPDC056734, assembly GCF_042790455.1. Taxonomy (NCBI): domain Bacteria; kingdom Bacillati; phylum Actinomycetota; class Actinomycetes; order Kitasatosporales; family Streptomycetaceae; genus Streptomyces; species Streptomyces sp. NPDC056734. The sequence goes on along the minus strand of NZ_JBHTZD010000018.1, from coordinate 166,780 downwards.
GCGTCGTAGAGGTAGCGGACCTTGTTGCGCAGGGCCCAGGGGTCGATGGGTTTGACCAGGAGGTCGGCGACGCCGAGGTCGTAGGCGGCCGTGGTCAGTTCGTGGTCGGGGTCGAGGCCGGTGAGCAGGACGACGGGGATGTGCTGGGTCTGTTCGAGGCGGCGCAGATAGCGCACGACCTCCAGGCCGTCCGCGCCGGGTGTGCGCACGTCGAGCAGCAGGAGGCCGATCCCGCCGCGCAGTACCTGTTTGAGTGCCTCGTCGCCGCTGGTGGCCTGGGCCAGTGGGCGGTCGAGCGGGGCGAGCGCGCTCTCCAGGGCGTACAGCGTGTCCTTGTGGTCGTCGACGACGAGGATCCTGGCTTCCGACTCCATGGCCGGACCTCCCCTCCACCTGGGTTCCCACCCTATGCGTCCGGAGCCTACGGGGAGTGCTCGTCGGTTGACGAGGAGTACTCGATGAGAAAGTCTCCCGCGCGGGTGCGCGGCACTCCCCGGGGCACGGGGTCCGGTCGGCTGGTGGTTCCGGCCGGTCAGCGGGGCGTTGAGTGGTGGTTTGCGACGGTGTCCTCGGCGATGCCCTCATGGTGGCGGATCACTTCGGCGATGATGAAATTGAGAAACTTCTCAGCGAATGCCGGGTCGAGTTTGGCGTTCTCGGCGAGGGCTCTGAGCCGCTCGATCTGCCGGCCCTCGCGCGCCGGGTCGGCGGGCGGCAGCTGGTGCCGGGCCTTGAGGTGGCCCACCTGCTGGGTGCACTTGAAGCGTTCGGCGAGCATATGGACGACTGCCGCGTCGATGTTGTCGATGCTGTCGCGCAGCCGGTCGAGTTCCTCGCGCACGGCGGGGTCGACGTCTCCGGTACCGGTGTAGCTGGTGGTCATGGGCGACCACCCTACGTGTCGGGGGTGGGGTGACGGCGGGGCATACGGGGATCGTCCCAGGGTGCGGACAGAAGGTGTCTCAGGATCCGATGTGGTCGGGCTTCAGCGCTGATCGGGGGGCCTGGTTCGGGGCCTGCTCGGGGGCCTCGTCAGGGGCCTGGTCGGGTGCGGGGTGGTCGGGCACGCGCGCGAGGGGCTTGTGGAAGTGGACGTCCTGGTGGCCGCCGGGGACGCCGTCGATCCTTCCGGTCTCCCGGAAGCCGAGCGCGGCGTAGAAGCCGGGGGCCTGGAAGGTGTACGTGGAGACGGTCAGGTCGGTGCAGCCGCGCCGTAGGGCTTCCTCCTCGGCCGCCCGCATGAGCCGGGTTCCCCAGCCCTCGTGGCGCCGGTCCGCGCGCACCCACAGCATGTCCACGGAGCACAGGCCGCCCCAGAACCAGCCGGTGAGCCCGCCGATCCGGGTGCCGTCGGCCGGGTCGGTGACGGTGACGGAGAAGTCCTCGGGCAGGGGGACGGCGGTGGCCCGGGTGTTGAAGGCGGTCAGTTCGTCGTCGAGCCACTGCTGGAGGTCGTCGTCGGGGCCGCCTACGCGCGGTACGGGCCCGGTGGGGGGCTCGGCGGAGGGCTCGGTGGGCGGTTCGGGGGTCACGGGCCGACCGTAGCCGCGGGGGCGGCAGCCGGGCATCCGGTTTTTCCCGCCGTACAGTGGAATCGGGTGGTTCACGGCGTCATGGGGGTACGGGCGTGGCGAACGACGGGCCGGTCGAGCACGGATTCCCGCATCTGGAGACGGTGCGGGCGGCCATCACGGCGCTGTACAGGAGGCTGTCGTACGACACGATCCAGACGTTCTCGGCCAGTGTGGTGCCGGCTGATGTGGCGTTCGCCGACGCGGACGATCTGTATCTGGGCGCGCAGCGGGTGGCGCGCGAGATCGTGCGGCACTACCGGTTGCCGGATGCCCGGCTGATCGTCGCGTTCCGTGCGATGCGGCATGCCGCGAACATCGAGCTGACGGCCGGTCCGGAGTATTTCGTGGAGCTGAACGACCGGTTCCGTACGCATCGGCGGGACATCGGCGCCGCGCTGGCGCACGAGGCGATGCATGTGTATCTGCATCGGCTGGAGCTGGCGTTCCCCGGCACGCGGGACAACGAGATCCTGACGGACACGGCGGCGGCCTATCTGGGCGCCGGGTGGCTGCTGCTGGACGCCTATCGGGAGGATGCGGCGTCCTCCCAGAAGCTGGGCTATCTCACGCCTGAGGAGTTCGGTTACGTCCTGGCGAAGCGTGCCCTGGTGTTCGGGGAGGATCCGTCGCCCTGGTTCACCAGCGCGCAGGCGTACACGGCGTATGGGAAGGGCATGGCGCGGGCGCGTCGGGACGGGGAGCAGCCTCCGCTGACGGCGGCGGGCTGGGCGGGCCGCCGCCGTTATGCGCGCGACCGGCGACACGCCCAGGATCACGCCATGGCCGACGCGCATGGCGTGTCGTACGCCTTCTCCGGCCCGGATCCGCTGCGTGTGTCGTTCCCGTGCCCGACCTGCCATCAGCGGATCCGGGTGCCGGTACGGGGGCGGGTGCGGGCGCGGTGTGGGTTGTGCGGGACGGTGCTGGAGTGTGACACGTAGGGGGTGGGTTCACACCGGCGCCATCGGCAGCGGCAGCTCAGCGCCGCCCCTCTCCACCCCTCAGCTCCTCCTCCCCCAGCCCCCGCGCCCCCGTGACCCCCACCGCCCCCTCACCCTCACCCGCACGCCCCGCCCGCTGCTCCGCGTACTCCCCCGGCGTCGGCTTCGGCACCTGGGTGTCCGGGCCGAACATGCCCCGGGCCAGCCGCGCCCGTACCCGCTGGGAGACGCGGACCCGTCGCCGTACCCCTCCGGCGTCGGACGGCGGCCCGATCTCGTAGGGCTGGGGCTGCTCGTGCTGGGTGAGGGCGTACAGCTCGGCCTGCGGCAGTGGCTCATGGACCTCGATGAACTCGCCGTGCGGGAGGCGGGTGATGGTGCCGGTCTCCCTGCCGTGCAGCACCTTGTCGCGGTCGCGGTGCTGGAGGGCGAGGCAGACCCGTTTGGTGACGTAGAAGGCGAGGACGGGAGCGACGAAGAACGCGATCCGGACGAACCAAGTGATGGAGTTGATGGACAGATGCAGATGGGTGGCCACGATGTCGTTGCCGCCGCCGATGAGCAGCACGGCGTAGAGGGTGAGCCAGGCGACGCCGAGGGCGGTGCGGACGGGGGCGTTGCGCGGCCGGTCCAGGAGATGGTGTTCACGGCGGTCGCCGGTGATCCACGCCTCGACGAAGGGGTGGACGCCGATGGCGAGCAGGATCAGCGGGAACAGCGAGAACGGGATGAAGACGCCGAGGACGAGGGTGTGGCCCCAGAGGTTGATCTCCCATCCCGGCATCACCCGGATCAGTCCCTCGGAGAAGCCGAGGTACCAGTCGGGCTGGGCGCCGGTGGTGACCAGGTCGGGGCGGTAGGGACCGAACGCCCAGACGGGGTTGATCTGGGCGATGCCGCCCATGAGCGTGAGTACGCCGAAGACCAGGAAGAAGAATCCGCCCGCCTTCGCCAGGTAGACCGGCAGGAAGGGCATGCCGACCACGGACTCCCGCTTCTTGCCGGGACCGGGGTACTGGGTGTGCTTGTGGTGGACGATCAGGATCAGATGGGCGGCGACCAGCCCCAGCATGATCCCCGGCAGCAGCAGCACATGGATCGGGAAGAACCGCGAAATGATGTCGTGCCCCGGGAACTCCCCGCCGAACAGGAAGAAGGAGAGATACGTCCCGACGATGGGGAGGGACAGAATGGCGCCCTGCGCGAAGCGGACGCCGGTCCCGGAGAGCAGGTCGTCGGGGAGGGAGTAGCCGGTCAGGCCGGTGATGATGCCGAGGAAGAGCAGCGTCCAGCCGAACAGCCAGTTGATCTCGCGGGGCTTGCGGTAGGCGCCGGTGAAGAACACCCGCATCATGTGCACCAGCATGCCGGTGACGAAGACCAGCGCGGCCCAGTGGTGGATCTGACGGATCAGCAGCCCGCCGCGTACGTCGAAGCTGATGGCCAGGGTGGACTCGAAGGCGCGGGTCATCAGGACGCCGTTGAGCGGTTCGTAGGAGCCGTCGTACACCACCTCGGCCATGCTGGGCTCGAAGAACAGGGTCAGATAGACGCCGGTGAGGATGAGGACGACGAAGCTGTAGAGGCAGATCTCGCCGAGCAGGAAGGAGGGGTGGTCGGGGAACGCCTTGCGCATGTTGGCCTTGGCGAGACCGTAGAGACCGAGCCGTCCGTCGGCCCAGTCGGCGAGCCGCTCACCGCGCGGGACGGTTCCCCCGCGTCCTCCGCGTCCGCCGCGTTCTCCGCGTTCTCCGCGTCCCTCTCGTCCCCCGCGCCCCTCGGCTCCGGAACCGGCGCCCGCAGCGCCACCGCTGTCCGGTCGCGCGCCGCCCATGCCGTCGCCTCCCCGTCGGATGCCCTCAGCGTGGCACGGGCCCCGATGCCGGGCCAGAGGTGTCGGCAAGCGGGTGAGCGCAAGCGGGTGAGCGGGTGAGCGCCCCGCTCGGACGGGCGGCACAAGAGGCACACGAGCGGCGTACAAGAGGGGAACACAAGAGGCGGCGCCTGCCCAGGTCCGGTCGGGGACGAGGCAGACGCCGTCTGCGGGTGGTCGGGGGGACATCCCTGGAGCGCCCCAGGAATGTCCCCCGGACGTCCCGCCCGTACGCCGTTGTACGGGAGGTCTTATGGAGGGGGGCCGCCTTGTGGAAGGGGCCCCCTTGTGGAGGGGCCCCCTTGTGGAGGGGGCCGTCGGTCAGACCATCAGGGCCCGGTCCGTGGGCCGGATCGGCGCCGGCAGCTCGCTCGTGCCGGTCAGGTACCGGTCGACGCCGCGGGCGGCCGAGCGCCCCTCGGCGATGGCCCAGACGATCAGCGACTGTCCGCGGCCGGCGTCCCCGGCCACGAAGACGCCCGGCACATTGGTCTGGTACTCGGCGTCGCGGGCGATGTTGCCGCGCTCGTCGAGGTCCAGGGCGAACTGCTCGACGAGGCCGTTGTCCCGGTCGGTGCCGGTGAAGCCCATCGCGAGGGTGACCAGCTGGGCGGGGATCCGGCGCTCGGTGCCGGGCTGCTGGGTCAGCTTGCCGTCCGTGAACTCCACCTCGGTGAGGTGCAGCCACTGCACATTGCCGTCCTCGTCGCCCTCGAAGTGGGTGGTGGAGACGGAGTAGACCCGCTCGCCGCCCTCCTCGTGCGCGGAGGTGACCTTGTAGAGCATGGGGAAGGTCGGCCACGGCTGGGCGGTGGGGTGCCGGTCGTCGCCCGGGCGGGGCATGATCTCCAGCTGGGTCACCGAGGCCGCGCCCTGGCGGTGGGCGGTGCCCACGCAGTCGGCGCCGGTGTCGCCGCCGCCGATGACGACGACGTGCTTGCCCTCGGCCGTGAGGGGCGGCGCCACATAGTCGCCCTCCTGGACCTTGTTGGCCAGCGGCAGATACTCCATGGCCTGGTGGATGCCCTTCAGCTCCCGGCCGGGCACCGGCAGCTCGCGGGCGGTGGTGGCGCCGACGGCCAGCACCACGGCGTCGTACCGCTTCTTCAGGTTGGTGCCCGACAGGTCGCGGCCGACCTCGACGCCGGTGCGGAACCGGGTGCCCTCCGCGCGCATCTGCTCGATACGGCGGTTGATGTGCCGCTTCTCCATCTTGAACTCGGGGATGCCGTAGCGGAGCAGGCCGCCGATGCGGTCGGCGCGCTCGTAGACGGCGACGGTGTGGCCGGCCCGGGTGAGCTGCTGGGCGGCGGCCAGGCCCGCGGGGCCGGAGCCGACGACGGCGACCGTCTTGCCGGAGAGGCGCTCCGGGATCTGCGGGGCGACGTCCCCGGTCTCCCACGCCTTGTCGATGATGGAGACCTCGACGTTCTTGATGGTGACGGCCGGCTGGTTGATGCCGAGGACGCACGCCGACTCGCAGGGGGCCGGGCAGAGGCGGCCGGTGAACTCCGGGAAGTTGTTCGTCGCGTGCAGGCGCTCGGAGGCCGCCGCCCAGTCCTCGCGGTAGGCGTAGTCGTTCCACTCGGGGATCAGGTTCCCGAGCGGACAGCCGTTGTGGCAGAACGGGATGCCGCAGTCCATGCAGCGGCCGGCCTGCTTGCTGATGATCGGCAGCAGGGAGCCGGGGACGTAGACCTCGTTCCAGTCCCGCAGGCGGACGTCGACCGGGCGGGAGGTGGCGACCTCGCGGCCGTGGGTGAGGAAGCCCTTCGGGTCAGCCATTGATCGCCGCCTCCATCATCTTCTCGGTGATCTCGGTCTCGGAGAGACCGGCTCGCTCGGCGGCGTCCTTGGCGGCGAGCACTGCCTTGTAGGTGCTGGGGATGATCTTGGTGAAGCGGGCGGCGGCGGCCGGCCAGTCGGCGAGCAGCTTCGCGGCGACCGTGGAGGCGGTCTCCTCGGCGTGGCGGCGCACCACGTCGTGCAGCCAGTTGCGGTCCTCGTCCGCGAGGTCCTCGATCGCGCCGAGGTTGCCGGTGTTGACGTTGTCCCGGTCGAGGTCGATGACGTACGCGATGCCGCCGGACATGCCCGCCGCGAAGTTGCGCCCGGTCTCGCCGAGGACCACGGCGTGGCCGCCGGTCATGTATTCGCAGCCGTGGTCGCCGACGCCCTCGGAGACCACGAGCGCGCCGGAGTTGCGGACGCAGAAGCGTTCGCCGACCTTGCCGCGCAGGAAGAGTTCGCCGCCGGTGGCGCCGTAGGCGAGGGTGTTGCCCGCGATGGTGGAGTACTCGGCGAGGTGGTCGGCGCCCCGGTCGGGGCGGACGACGACTCGGCCGCCGGACAGGCCCTTGCCGACGTAGTCGTTGGCGTCGCCCTCCAGGCGCAGGGTGACGCCGCGCGGCAGGAAGGCGCCGAAGGACTGGCCGGCGCTGCCGGTGAAGGTGATGTCGACGGTGTCGTCGGGGAGCCCCGCGCCGCCGAACTTCTTGGTCACCTCATGGCCGAGCATGGTGCCGACCGTGCGGTTGATGTTGCGGATGGCGACCTGGGCGCGCACCGGCTGGGCGTCGGCCGCGGAGTCGGCGGCGAGGGCGTCGGCGGCGAGCTTGATCAGTTCGTTGTCGAGGGCCTTGGCGAGGCCGTGGTCCTGCTCGACGATCTGGTGGCGGGCGGCGCCCGCGGGCAGCTCGGGGACGTGGAACAGCGGCGCCAGGTTCAGGCCCTGGGCCTTCCAGTGGTCGATGGCGCGGGTGACGTCGAGGGCCTCGGCGTGGCCGACGGCCTCCTCGATGGAGCGGAAGCCCAGTTCGGCGAGGAGTTCGCGGACCTCTTCGGCGATGAACCGGAAGAAGTTCACGACGTACTCGGCCTTGCCGGCGAACCGCTCGCGCAGCACCGGGTTCTGGGTGGCGATGCCGACCGGGCAGGTGTCCAGGTGACAGACGCGCATCATGACGCAGCCGGAGACGACGAGGGGCGCGGTGGCGAAGCCGAACTCCTCGGCGCCCAGGAGCGCGGCGATGACGACGTCCCGGCCGGTCTTGAGCTGGCCGTCGGTCTGGACGACGATCCGGTCCCGCAGGCCGTTGAGCAGCAGGGTCTGCTGGGTCTCGGCGAGCCCGAGTTCCCAGGGGCCGCCCGCGTGCTTGAGGGAGGTGAGCGGGGAGGCGCCGGTGCCGCCGTCGTGGCCGGAGATCAGTACGACGTCGGCGTGCGCCTTGGAGACCCCGGCGGCGACGGTGCCGACGCCGACCTCGGAGACCAGCTTGACGTGGATGCGCGCCTTCGGGTTGGCGTTCTTCAGGTCGTGGATGAGCTGGGCGAGGTCTTCGATGGAGTAGATGTCGTGGTGCGGGGGCGGGGAGATCAGGCCCACGCCGGGGGTGGAGTGGCGGGTCTTGGCGACCCACGGGTAGACCTTGTGGCCGGGCAGCTGGCCGCCCTCGCCGGGCTTGGCGCCCTGGGCCATCTTGATCTGGATGTCGTCGGCGTTGACGAGGTATTCGCTGGTCACGCCGAAGCGGCCGGAGGCGACCTGCTTGATGCTGGAGCGGCGCGCGGGGTCGTACAGGCGCTCCGCGTCCTCGCCGCCCTCGCCGGTGTTGGACTTGCCACCGAGCTGGTTCATGGCGATGGCGAGGGTCTCGTGGGCCTCGCGGGAGATGGAGCCGTAGGACATGGCGCCGGTGGAGAACCGCTTGACGATCTCGGAGACCGGTTCGACCTCGTCCACCGGGATGGCGTCGCGGCCGGACGTGAAGCCGAAGAGGCCGCGCAGCGTCATCAGCCGCTCGGACTGCTCGTTCACGCGCTCGGTGTACTTCTTGAAGATGTCGTAGCGGCCGGTACGGGTGGAGTGCTGGAGCCGGAAGACGGTGTCCGGGTCGAACAGGTGCGGCTCGCCCTCGCGGCGCCACTGGTACTCGCCGCCGATGTCCAGCGCGCGGTGTGCGGGGGCGATGCCGGAGGCCGGGTAGGCCTTGGCGTGCCGGGCGGCGACCTCCTTGGCGATGACGTCGATGCCGACGCCGCCGATCTTGGAGGCGGTGCCGTTGAAGTATTTCTCGACGAAGGCCGCGTCCAGTCCGACGGCCTCGAAGACCTGGGCGCCGCGGTAGGAGGCGACGGTGGAGATGCCCATCTTGGACATCACCTTCAGGACGCCCTTGCCGAGGGCGTAGATCAGGTGGCGGATGGCCTGCTCGGGTTCGGCGCCGGGCAGGAAGGTGCCGGCCCGGACCAGGTCCTCGACGGATTCCATGGCGAGGTACGGGTTGACGGCGGCGGCGCCGTAGCCGATGAGCAGGGCGGCGTGGTGGACCTCGCGGACATCGCCGGCCTCGACCAGCAGGCCCACGTGGGTGCGCTGCTTGGTGCGGATGAGGTGGTGGTGGACGGCCGCGGTGAGCAGCAGCGAGGGGATCGGGGCGTGCTCGGCGTCGGAGTGCCGGTCGGAGAGGACGATCAGGCGGGCGCCGTTGTCGATGGCGGCGTCCGCTTCGGCGTAGATCTCCTCGATCCGGGCGGCGAGGGCGTCGCCGCCGCCGTGCACCCGGTAGAGGCCGGACAGGGTCGCGGCCTTGAAGCCGGGCATGTCGCCGTCGGCGTTGATGTGGATGAGCTTGGCCAGCTCGTCGTTGTCGATCACCGGGAAGGACAGGGTGACCGTACGGCAGGAGGCGGAGGTGAGGTCCAGGAGGTTCGCGGAGGGGCCCAGCGGGGAGCGCAGCGAGGTGACCAGTTCCTCGCGGATGGCGTCCAGCGGCGGGTTGGTGACCTGTGCGAACAGCTGGGTGAAGTAGTCGAAGAGGAGCCGGGGGCGGTCGGAGAGCGCGGCGATCGGCGAGTCGGTGCCCATGGAGCCGATCGGCTCGGCGCCGGTCCTGGCCATCGGGGCGACGATGACGCGCAGTTCCTCCTCGGTGTAGCCGAAGGTCTGCTGGCGCCGGGTGACGGAGGCGTGGGTGTGCACGATGTGCTCGCGCTCGGGCAGGTCGGCCAGTTCGATCTCGCCGGCCTCCAGCCAGTCCGCGTAGGGCTGGTCGGCGGCGAGGCCCGCCTTGATCTCGTCGTCCTCGATGATGCGGTGTTCGGCGGTGTCGACGAGGAACATCCGGCCCGGCTGGAGGCGGCCCTTGCGGACCACCTTGGCGGGGTCGATGTCGAGGACGCCGACCTCGGAGCCGAGGACGACGAGGCCGTCGTCGGTGACCCAGTAGCGGCCGGGGCGCAGTCCGTTGCGGTCCAGGACGGCGCCGACCTGGGTGCCGTCGGTGAAGGTGACGCAGGCCGGGCCGTCCCAGGGCTCCATGAGGGTGGCGTGGAACTGGTAGAAGGCGCGCCGGGCCGGGTCCATGGAGTCGTGGTTCTCCCAGGCCTCCGGGATCATCATCAGCACGGAGTGCGGCAGCGAACGGCCGCCGAGGTGGAGCAGTTCCAGGACCTCGTCGAAGGACGCGGAGTCGGAGGCGGCGGGGGTGCAGACCGGGAAGATCCGCTCCAGGTCGCGCTCCCCGAACAGGTCGGACACCAGCTGGGACTCGCGGGCGCGCATCCAGTTGCGATTGCCCATGACGGTGTTGATCTCACCGTTGTGGGCGACGAACCGGTACGGGTGGGCCAGCGGCCACGACGGGAAGGTGTTGGTGGAGAACCGGGAGTGGACGAGCGCGATCGCGGAGGTGAAGCGCCGGTCGGACAGGTCCGGGAAGAAAGGTTCCAGCTGGCCGGTGGTCAGCATGCCCTTGTAGACGATCGTCCGCGCGGACAGCGACGGGAAGTACACGGCGGCCTCGCGCTCGGCGCGCTTGCGCAGCACGAACGCCTTGCGGTCCAGGTCGATGCCGGTGGAGACGCCGTCGGCGACGAAGAGCTGCCGGAAGACGGGCATCGTCGAACGGGCGGTGGCGCCGAGCAGCTGGGGGGCGACGGGGACGTCGCGCCAGCCCAGGACGGTCAGGCCCTCGTCGGCGGCGATCGTCTCGATATGTGAGACGGCTGCGTCGCCGGAGCCCTCGGGCAGGAAGGCGATCCCGACGGCGTAGGCACCGGCCGTGGGCAGCTGGAATTCGGCCACCTCGCGGAAGAACGCGTCCGGCACCTGGGAGAGGATCCCGGCGCCGTCGCCGGAGTCCGGCTCGGAGCCGGTGGCACCGCGGTGCTCCAGGTTCCGCAGCACCGTCAGGCCCTGTTCCACCAGCGTATGGCTGGCCTCGCCGGTCAGGGTGGCCACGAAACCGACGCCGCACGCGTCGCGCTCATTCCGGGGGTCGTACATACCCTGCGCGGCAGGGCGAGCATCCATGAAGGACCAGTTCTGGCCAGTCGTGGAGTGCTGGGACGGCTGGTGCGGCGTACGCATCGGCTCTCCCGTCGTCGTCATGTGGCTTGGGGGTTCCCATCAGGCTTTTTCGGCGCTGGGGAAGTGCCGAGGGACGACGTTGGCCCTCTGCGAGAGTGCAAAATTTCGTGCAGGTTACATGATGGGACGGCTCTCGGGAACCGGATAGACCATTCCAGCATGCGGACGTCGCGGCGGTTTCGCGACATCGGACACCGCGCTCGGCGGCGGAAGTTCATGGGGGGCCGGTCAGACAGATCGATGTCCGTCGGCCCGAGAGGAGAAGGAGGGGCGTGCGTCGTCGCCAGCCCCACCGGCACACAGCAGGCTTCATTGCCTACAGCGCTTACGGCTCATGCCCAATGGTTAATCGCTCGAAACCAGCGAGTAACGGCTGCTTATGCGGTCCCGCGCATAAGTTCCAGCCGCGTTACCCTACAGCGATTCCGAACAGGCTGCCCAGGGCGTACGTCACACCGGCCGCCGCCCCGCCCAGCGCGAGCTGCCGCAGCCCGCTGTACCACCAGGTCCGCGCGGTCACCTTGGACACCACCGCCCCACAGGCGAACAGCCCCGCCAGCGCCAGCAGCACGGCCGGCCACAGCACGGTGGCACCCAGCAGATACGGCAGTACGGGCAGCAGCGCGCCCAGCGCGAACGAGCCGAAGCTGGACACGGCGGCGACCAGCGGCGAGGGCAGATCGCCGGGGTCCACCCCCAGTTCTTCGCGGGCGTGAATCTCCAGCGCCAGCTCGGGGTCGCGCGACAGCTGCCGGGCGACCTCGCCCGCCAGGCCCGGCTCGACGCCCCGCGCCTCGTACAGCGCGGCCAGCTCGTCCTCCTCGGCCTGCGGGTGCTTGCGCAGCTGACGCCGCTCGACCTCCAGCTCGGCCTCGACCAGCTCGCGCTGCGAGGCGACCGAGGTGTACTCACCGGCGGCCATGGAGAAGGCGCCGGCGGCCAGTCCCGCGAGCCCGGTCAGCACGATGGCCTGCTGGCCGACCGCGCCACCGGCGACACCGGTCATCAGGGCGAGGTTGGAGACCAGCCCGTCCATGGCCCCGAACACCGCCGGCCGCAGCCAGCCGCCGTTCACATCGCGGTGGGTGTGGTTGTCCCGGTGTGCCTCGTGGAGTGTCGCCTCGGTCTCGATGATGGCCATGACCGGTCCCTCACAAACGCCCCTGACAGGCTTCTCTAGACGAATGACAGGCTTCTTCAGACGGCTTCTTAGACGAATTCCATTTCTCGACAGAAGCCAGACTACGCGCCGAACCCACCCCTCGCCAGCAAGGAAAGCATGCCCTAACCTGCGGCTTTACCACTCCCGCTCATCCGATTCATAAGCCGCTCACATGTCGACCGGGTGATGCTGAGGGTCGGGAGGCTTGCGGCGGCGGACGCACCGGGGACAGTTCCGCAAATGGGTTCCGGTTTCCGTGAGCCCTGAGAGGAGAGTCCGCCATGGCATCGATCGCCTGCGTTCCCTCGGTCCCGGCCCCCGGGGACGCCGCCGGACTCCGTGAGCGGGCGCGCGGCGCACTGCTCGGACTGGCTGTCGGAGACGCCCTCGGCGCCCCCGCGGAGAACCTGAAGCCCTCCGAGATCCGGGCCCGCTGGGGCCGTATCACCGGGTACGTCGTCGACCGCCCCGCCGGTACCGACGACACCGAGTACGCGATCTTCTCCGGTCTGCTGCTCGCCCGGCACGGCTCCGCGCTCACCGCCGCCCATGTGGAGGCGGCCTGGCACGCCTGGATCGCGGACCGCGCGGAGGGCCCGTTCCGCGGCGCCGGTTTCAGCGAGCGCGGCACCCTGGAGAACCTCCGCCGGGGCCTGGCCGCCCCCATCTCCGCGCAGCACCGGCACGCCTGGAGCGACGGGCTCGCGATGCGGGCGGCGCCCTTCGGTGTCTTCGCCGCGGGCCGCCCCGCCGAGGCGGCCCGGCTGGTCGCCATCGACGGCGCCGTCAGCCACGAGGGCGAGGGCATCTACGGGGGCCAGGCGGTGGCGGCCGGGGTCGCCGCGGCCATGGCGGGCGCCCCCGTCATCGCCGTGGTCGCCGCCGCGCTCGCCGTGATCCCCGACGACTCCTGGACCGCGCGTTCCCTGCGGCGGGCGGTGACGGTCGCCCACCGCGGCGAACGCGCCGTCCGCTCCGCCGTCGTCATCGGCGGCTACCCCTGGACCGACCTCGCCCCCGAGGCCGTCGCCCTCGCCTTCGGCGCGTACGCGGCGGCCGACGGCGACTTCCGCGAGGCGGTCCTGACCGCCGTCAACATGGGCCGCGACGCCGACACCACGGCAGCGGTCGCGGGCGCGCTGGCGGGCGCCACCCAGGGCCTGTCGGCGATCCCCCCCGACTGGGCGAAGGCCATCGCCCCGGCCCGCGGCAGCTGCCTGCCGTCGATGGCGGGCCACCACGTACTGGAGGTGGCGGACCTGCTGACGCCGGAGACCCAAGGACACGACCGCGCGGTTCCCGTCGAAGCGGAGGTGGTGGCATGACCCCGCCGGCGCCGTGGCACGAGGCAACGAACGGAATCAACGGCACGAACGGCACGACGGTCCCGTACCCACAGCCGGAACGAACGGCAGACCCACAGCCGCAACGAACGGCAGACCCACAGCCGGAACGAACGGCGGGCCCGGACACGGAACGGACAGCCGCCGACGGCGGGAGTCCCCCACCGGGGCCACCCGCACCCGACGACGAAAGCCGCACGGGCGGTGCGGGTGGGAAACACCTGGCCGAAGGCGAAGCCGAGGCCACCGACACCCCGACGGAGCCGCCCGACACCCCCGCCGAGCCGACCCGCACCCCGGCGGAGCCCACCCACACCCCGGCGCAGCCGAGCCGCACCCCGGCGGAGCCCACCCGCACCCCGGCGCAGCCGAACCGCACCCCGACGCAGCCAACCCGCCCCCCGGCGGAGCCAACCCGCAAGATCGAGGGCCTCCTCCTCGGCCTAGCCGCAGGCGACGCCGCGGGCTGGCCCGCCGCCCGCCACCGCGCCGCCCGCATGCCCGAATGGACCCGCCGCCTCACCCGCGAACTCGACACCTTCGCCGAACACAACGCGACGACCACCCTCCCCGTCCCCATCGCCCTCAACCAGCCCCCCGAACCCCTCCGCCTGGGCCCCTCCGACGACGCCGAATGGGCCGCCTTCGCCGCCGAGGCGGTCCTGCGCGCCGGCGACGACACGGTCCTCGGCGACCTCAGCCGGGCCCGCCGCATGCGCGCCGCGATCGACCTCACCTGGAACGCGATCGCCAGCGAGGTCGCCGCGGCAGCGGACCGCGCCCCCGAGGTCGAGTCCGCCGTACTCCCCCTGCGCGCCCGCATCTCCGTCCGCGCCGGCCTCGGCAACCTCGCCGCCGGCCTGCGACCCCCGGCCACCGGCCACGACAACCCGCACTACTTCGACGACGCCGCCTGCATCCGCGCCTGCGTCCTGGCGGTGGCCCACCCCGGCGACCCCGAACTCGCCGCCGACCTCGCCGAGTTCGACGCCCGCTACACCCAGGACGGCGACGGAGTCCACGGCGCCCGCGCGATGGCCGCCGCCCTCTCCCTCGCCCTGACCGGCGCGGACGTCGACACCTGCGTACGCGCCGCCCTCGCCGAACTCCCCGCGGCGACCGAGATCGGCCGCAACGCCCGCCACGCCCTCGACCTCGCCCGCACCGCCGACGACGCCTTCACCCTGGTCCCCCTCCTGGAACACCAGATCGTCGACCACGTCTACAGCTACGGCATCGCCGCCGCCGAGACCGTCCCGGTCGCCCTCGCCCTGGCCACCGCCGCCCGGGGGAGGATCGCCGCCGCCATCCCGGCCGCCGCCTGCCTGTCCCGCGTCGCCGACTCCGCGCCCGCGCTCGCCGGGGCGCTCACCGGCGCGCTCGGCGGCGGCGCCGCGATCCCGGCGTCCTGGCGCGACACCTGCCGCACCCTCTCCGGCTGCGCCCTCCCCCGCCTCACCGGCACCGACCTCGTAGAACTCGCCGAACTCCTGGAAGCGGTACAACCGCCCCCGCCAGGAGGATGATTCGGGGCATGACGCCCAAAGAATCCGAAAGCCAGAGCCCGCTCCTCTCGGATCGCATCACCGCCGCCCTGGTGGGCGCCGCCGTCGGCGACGCCCTCGGCGGCCCCGTCGAGGGCTACACCCCCGAGCAGATCCTGGACCGCCACGGCGGCCGGATCCACGGCGTCGTCGGCCCCTGGAACGGCGACGCCTGGCGCACGGCCCGCCCCATCGCCCCGTACCACAAGGGCGACGGCCACATCACCGACGACACCTTGATGACCCATGCGCTGGTACGGGTCTACGCCCGCGTCCGCGACCACCTCGACGCGTACGCGATCGCCGACCACCTGGTCCCGGACCTGATGACCACCCCCCGCTGGATCCCGGAACTGGAAGCCGAGGCCCTCCCCCTGCAACGCGTCTTCCTCGCGGAGAAATGGCTGGTGGCCCGGCTCCACTACGGCCATGTCGACCCACGCGAGGCGGGCGTCGGCAACATCGTCAACTGCGGTGCCGCGATGTACATGGCACCGGTCGGCCTGGTCAACGCGGCGAACCCGCACGGCGCGTACACCGAGGCCCTGGACATCGCGGGCGCCCACCAGTCGTCGTACGGCCGTGAGGCGGCGGCCGTGTTCGCGGCGGCGGTGGCGGCGGCCTGCGTGCCGGGCGCGAGTCCGGACTCGGTGATCACCACCTGTCTCTCCCTCGCGAAGGACGGCACGCGGGCGGCGATCGAGGCGGTCTGCGAAGAGGCGTCACGCCACCAGGACACCGAGTCGGCCCTTACTCCCCTACGCCAGGCGGTCACCCCCTACGACACGGTCGGCCCCGACTACCGCGCCCCCTCCCTCGGCGCCCGCCGCCCGTCCCGTCTGCACACCATCGAGGAACTCCCCATCGCCCTGGGCATGCTGCTGGTCGCGTCCGGCGACTACCGCCGGGCCGTCCTCGGCTCGGTGAACTACGGCCGCGACTGCGACTCCATCGCCACCATGGCCGGCGCGCTGGCGGGCGCCCTCGGCTCCCCGGTCCCCGAGGACTGGGCGAAGACCGTCGCCGAGGCCAGCCGCCTGGACCTGTGGGAACCGGCCCGCACGCTCACCGAGGTGACCCGCCACATCTTCCAGCAGGACGTACTGCGGCGGCGTACCCATGAGCAGTCGTTCACCGCGCTGGGAGGCACCGCATGCTCCGCGTGACCTGGGTCCAGCCGGAGGACCTGATCGGCCATGAACTCCACCAGGCGACCCAGGACGGCCGCGAGCCCTCGAAGATCGCCGCACGCTGGCGCGCGGCGGGCGGCCCCCCACCCCCCACCCGAGCAGGCGCCTCCCCCACCCCGTCCACCCGCTACCTACGCCTCCTGGCCACCGACCTCCTGGACGAACTGGCAGACCTCCCCAGCACCCTGGACGAGCCAACGAACCTGGAAGCCATCCGCCTCAGCTGCGGGCAGTCGTGCCGCTGGGGCGATGGGGGTCCCCCCGCGCGAGCGAAGCCGAGCGTGGGGGAGGGTGGGCGCAGCGGCACCCCGCAAGCGCGGGCGAGCGAAATCCCCCCGACCTCAACCCCCACCCACCGCACCCGCCTACACGCAGCCTGGCTGGGCCGAGCAGCCGGCTGCCTCCTGGGCAAACCGGTCGAGAAACTCCCCCTCACCGCCATCCGCCAACTGGCGAAATCCACCGGCAACTGGCCCCTCACCACCTACTTCACCGCAAGGGGCGTCCCCCAGGCCCTCCTCGCCGAACACCCCTGGAACCGCCGCTCCGCCCCCACCTCCCTCGCCGAGAACATCGACGGCATGCCCGAGGACGACGACCTCAACTACCCCCTCCTCAACCTCCTCCTGCTGCAACGCCACGGCAAAACCTTCACCACCACCGACGTAGCCCGCCTCTGGCTGGACGAACTCCCCGCCGGCCGCACCTTCACCGCCGAACGCGTCGCCTACCGCAACCTCCTCACCGGCATCGAACCCCCGCACACCGCCCGCCACCGCAACCCCTTCCGCGAATGGATCGGCGCCCTGATCCGCGCCGACGTGCACGGCTGGACCAACCCCGGCGCCCCCGAGTCCGCCGCCGCCCAGGCCCACCGCGACGCCACCCTCACCCACACCGCGAACGGCGTGTACGCGGCCATGTTCACCGCCGCCACCATCGCGACCGCCGCCACCGGCACCGCCGACATCCACACCAGTCTGCGCACCGGCCTGACGGTGATCCCACCCCGCTCCCGGCTGGCCGAATCCGTCACCCACGCGATCCGACTGGCAAAGACCCACGACGACTTCGACACGGTCGTGGACGAACTCCACACCCGCCACGCCCCCTACCACTGGGTGCACGCCATCCCCAACACCGCCCTGATCGCCGCCGCCCTCACCCACGCCGACGGCGACTTCACCGGCTCCATCGGCCGCGTGGTCTCCGGCGGCTGGGACACCGACTCCAACGGCGCCACCGCCGGCGGCATCGCCGCCCTGCTGGCCGGTTCCCCCACCGCGCTCCCCGACCGCTGGACCGCCCCCCTCAAGAACCGCCTCGCCACCTCCATCGCCGACTTCAACGGCACCGGCTTCGACACCCTGGCCGACCTCACGGCCGACCTCTCCCGCTAGGAGACGCCCCACCCATGTCCCCCACACCCCCCACCACCCCCACCCCCCTCACCGGCCTCCGCGTCCTCGACCTCGCCACCCTCTTCGCCGGTCCCCTCGCCGCCACCCTCCTCGGCGACTTCGGAGCCGAGGTCATCAAGGTCGAGCACCCCACCACACCCGACCCGTCACGCGGCCACGGCCCCTCGAAGGACGGCATCGGCCTGTGGTGGAAGTTCCTCGGCCGCAACAAACACACGATCACCCTCGATCTCTCCCGCCCCGGCGGCCGTCGCACCCTGCTGCGCCTGGCCGCCTCCGCCGATGTGATCATCGAGAACTTCCGCCCCGGCACCCTGGAGAAATGGGACCTGGGCTGGCCGGAGCTGTCGGCCGCCAACCCCCGTCTGGTCCTCACCCGCGTCACCGGCTTCGGCCAGTTCGGCCCCTACGCCCACCGCCCCGGCTTCGGCACCCTCGCCGAGGCCATGAGCGGCTTCGCGGCGATCACCGGCGAACCCGACGCGCCCCCGACCCTCCCGCCGTTCGGCCTCGCCGACTCCATCACCGGCCTGGCCACCGCGTACGCGGTGCTGACCGCGCTCGCCGCCCGCGACCGCACCGGACAGGGCCAGGTCGTGGACATGGCCCTGATCGAGCCGATCCTGACCGTCCTGGGCCCGCACCCCACCTGGTACGACCAGCTCGGCCACGTCCAGCCGCGCACCGGCAACCGCTCCGCGAACAACGCCCCGCGCAACACCTACCGCACCGCCGACGGCACCTGGGTCGCCGTCTCCACCTCCGCCCAGTCGGTCGCCGAGCGCGTGATGCGGCTGGTCGGCCGCCCGGATCTGATCGACGAGCCCTGGTTCGCCACGGGCGCCGACCGGGCCCGCCACGCCGACCTCCTGGACGAGGCCGTCGGCTCCTGGATCGCCGCCCGCCCCCGCTCGGAGGTCCTCGCCGCCTTCGAGAAGGCGGAGGCGGCCATCGCCCCCATCCAGGACGTACGGGATGTGATGACCGACCCGCAGTACGCGGCCCTCCACACCATCACCACCGTCGACGACCCCGACCTCGGCCCCCTGCGCATGCAGAACGTCCTCTTCCGCCTCTCGCAGACCCCCGGCGCCATCCGCTGGGCGGGCCGCCCGCACGGCGCCGACACCGACACCGTCCTCACCGACCTGGGCCTGACCCCGTCCGACCTCACCGCCCTACGCGCAGAGGGCGCCGTATGACCCCCGGGATCCCTGAGATCCCCGACATCCCTGAACCCCCCGTACCCCCGCTGACCTGGCTGTACGTTCCCGGCGACCGCCCGGAGAGAGTCGCCAAGGCCCTCGCCTGCGGCGCCGACGTGGTGGTGATCGACCTGGAGGACGCGGTCGCGCCCGACCGCAAGGAGTACGCCAGGGCCGCCACCGCCGACCTGCTGGCCGACCCGCCGCCGGTCCCGGTGCACGTCCGGGTGAACGCCCTCGACGGCCCCTGGGCCGCCCTGGACCTCAAGACCCTCGCCGCCCTTCCCGGCCTCGCGGCCCTGCGGCTGCCGAAGGTGACCGCACCGGCCCAGCTCGTCCGGATCGCCGGGACCACCGCCGCCGAAGGGCGGACCCCGCCCCTCCATCCCCTCCTGGAATCGGCCCTAGGCATCGAACACGCCTACGCCATCGCCACCGCCCACCCGGCGGTGGCGGGCCTCGCCCTGGGCGAGGCGGACCTCCGCGCCGACCTCGGAGTCCGCGACGACAGCGCTCTCGACTGGCCCCGCTCCCGGGTCGTCGTGGCGGCCAGGGCAGCCGCCCTGCCACCCCCGCCCCAGTCGGTCCACCCCGACACCCGCGACCTGACCGGCCTGGCCGCCACCTGCGCCCACGGCCGCGCCCTCGGTTTCCTGGGCCGCGCCGCCATCCACCCCCGCCAGCTCCCGGTCATCGCCCGCGCCTATCTCCCCACCCCCGAGGAGATCGAACAGGCGGAGGCGATCGCCGCGGCGGCGGCCCGCCGGAAGGGCGCCCAGTCGCTCCCCGACGGCACCTTCATCGACCCGGCGGTCACGGCCCAGGCCCACCGCACCCTGTCCCTGGCCCACCGCCGCTAGCCCACCCGCCCGCACACAACGAAGGGCGCCCCGGAATCCCGGGGCGCCCTGACCGTCGTAGAACCTGCCGTCAGCTCTTCTTCAGCGGATCGCCGGGGGCATCGGCGGCGACCTCTTCCCTGCCGTCGGACCCCGCCGGAGCACTTTCCGAGTCATCCTTCGAGGCATTCTTGGACGCGTCCTCGGAAGCCTTGTCCTCCGGATCCTTGCCCTCGGCGTCGCTCTCCCCGATGGCGGTCTGCCCGGCATCACCGGGCCCGTCGCCGTCGGACGCGCCGGGCTCGACGATCTCCTCCCGGCCCGGCCGCTTCTTCGCCGAGACGACGATGTAGACCACCGCGAGGATGAACACCACCAGCGCGGTCCAGTTGTTCAGCCGCAGGCCGAGGATGTGGTGGGCGTCGTCGACGCGCAGGTACTCGATCCAGAAGCGGCCCGCGCAGTACGCGGCGACATACAGGGCGAAGGCCCGGCCGTGGCCCAGCTTGAAGCGCCGGTCGGCCCAGATGACCAGCACGGCGACGCCGATGCACCACAGGGACTCGTACAGGAACGTCGGCTGGTAGTAGCCGGGGACCCGGCCGTCCGCCGAGGACGTGATGTGCAGCGCCCACGGGAGATCGCTCTCGCGTCCGTACAGCTCCTGGTTGAACCAGTTGCCCCAGCGGCCGATGGCCTGGGCGAGGGCGATCCCGGGGGCGACTGCGTCGGCGTAGGCGGGCAGCGGGATGCCCCTGCGGCGGCAGCCGATCCAGGCGCCGACCGCGCCGAGCGCGATCGCGCCCCAGATACCGAGGCCACCCTCCCAGATCTTGAAGGCGTCGACCCAGTCACGGCCCTCGCTGAAATACAGCTCGTAGTCCGTGATCACGTGGTAGAGCCGGCCGCCGATCAGGCCGAACGGGACCGCCCAGACCGCGATGTCGGCCACGGTGCCGGCCCGGCCGCCGCGGGCGATCCAGCGCCGGTTACCGAGCCAGACGGCCACGAAGACACCGGCGATGATGCAGAGCGCGTAGCCGCGCAGCGGAATGGGGCCGAGATACAGCACTCCGCGCGACGGGCTGGGAATGTAGGCAATTTCCATGGCAAGGACGACGCTACCGTGCCGGACGGGCCGCACGGCAAGCCGCCCCGGCTACGGGTGCATAACAGGCGGGCGCCCGGCCCGGCCGCCCGCCGCCGGATCAGCCCTTGTCGGCCTCCTGCACCAGCTGCTTCAGCTTGGCCGGGGTCATGCTCTGGTCCTGGTAGATGTTGGTGCCGTTGAGCAGGACGGTCGGGGTGCCGGTGAAGCCGCCGCTGCTGAAGGCGGCGTTGGACTTGTCCACCCAGGCGTCGTGCGTGCCGTCCTGGACGCAGGTGCGGAAGGCCGGGGTGTCGAGGCCGTCGACCTTCCCGGCCAGCTCGATCAGCTTGCCGTTGTCGGCGAAGGCGTCATCGGTCTCGGGCGGCTGATTGTCGAACAGCACATCGTGGTACGCGGTGAACTTGCCGGTGTCCTGGGCGCAGGCGGCGGCGTTGGCGGCCTTGCGGGAGCCGGTGCCGCCCATGTTGCCGTCGATGATCGTCGCCAGGTGGTACTCGACCTTGAGCTGGCCTGCGGCCGTCAGCTCGTGGATGGTCTGGCGGTAGGTCGTCTCGAAGGACTTGCAGGCCGGGCAGCGGAAGTCCTCCCAGACGGTGAGCGTCGACTTGGCGCTCTGCTCGCCGACCGGGATGGCCAGGCCGTCCTCGCCCTGGGCGCCGGAGGGGGCGACCACCGGGCCCGCGCTGCCGCCGGTGTCCTTTCCCGCGTTGGCGGCGACCACGCCGATCACCGCCGCCAGGCCCAGCACACAGACCACGCTCGCACCGACGATCAGGGTGCGCCTGCGCCGGTCCACGGCCTTCTGCTTCTCACGCTCCACCGCCAGCCGCTCACGGGCGGTGCGCTTTCCGTCACGGTTCTTCTCGCTCACACCCCGGAAACGAACCGGGGAGGCGCCCAGCGCCTCCCCGGCCCCAGGTCCACCCGTTCGAGTGACCTGGCACGAATCCGACAGGAATGAGACAGGGATCTGGCAGGAAATGTCCCGCTGTCCCCTGCCGGTCAGGCGGCCGGGGCAACCCCAGGGAGGGCGCAGCCCCAGGGCCGACTCCGGCGGCCCTACACCTGCCCGCGCACGCCCTTCGCCAGTTCCCCGGCGAGTTCCCGGACCGCCGCGATGGCGGCCGGGTGGTCCGGCGCGTCCAGCATCCGCTTGACGAAGGCCGAGCCGACGATCACACCGTCGGCGAAGCCCGCCACCTCGGCGGCCTGGGCCGCGTCGGAGACGCCGAGCCCGACACAGACCGGCAGGTCGGTGGTGGCGCGGGTGCGCCCGACCAGGGTCTCGGCCTGGGCGCCCACGGACGCGCGGGTGCCGGTGACGCCCATCAGCGAGGCGGCGTAGACGAAGCCGCTGCCCGCCGCGGTGATCTCGGCGAGCCGCGCGTCCTTGCTGCTGGGCGCGACGACGAAGACGGTCGCCAGGCCGTGCTTCGCGGCGTGCTCGCGCCACAGCGCGGACTCCTGGACCGGCAGATCGGGCAGGATGCAGCCCGCGCCGCCCGCCTCGGCCAGCTCCGCGGTGAACCGCTCGACGCCGTAGCGGTCGATCGGGTTCCAGTACGTCATGACGAGGATCGGCTTTCCGGTGGCCCGGTGGGCCTCGCGGACCGTGCGCATCACGTCGGCGATCCGCACCCCGCCGCGCAGGGCGATGTCGTCGGCGGTCTGGATGACCGGGCCGTCGAGCACCGGGTCGCTGTGCGGCAGCCCGACCTCCACGACATCGGCGCCGCCGTCGAGCACGGCCCGGATCGCCTCGATACCGCCGTCCACGGTCGGGAACCCGGCCGGGAGATAGGCGATCAGCGCGGACCGGCCCTCCGCCCTCGCGGCGGCGAGGGCGTCCGTCAGCAACTGGATGTTCCCGCTGCTCCCACTGCTCCCGCTCACTTGGCGTCCCCCTCGATCTCGGCGGTGTCGGCGGCGTCCGCGGCCACCTCGGCGTCGGCGTCGGTGTCGTACAGGCCGAAGTAGCGGGCGGCGGTGTCCATGTCCTTGTCGCCGCGCCCGGACAGATTGACCACGATCAGGCTGCCCTTGCCCAGCTCCCTGCCGACCTCCAGGGCCCCGGCGAGCGCGTGCGCGCTCTCGATGGCCGGGATGATGCCCTCGGTCCGCGACAGCAGGCGCAGCGCCTGCATGGCCGCGTCGTCGGTGACCGCGCGGTACTCGCCGCGTCCGCTGTCGCGCAGGTAGGAGTGCTCCGGGCCGACGCCCGGGTAGTCCAGTCCGGCCGAGATCGAGTACGGCTCGGTGATCTGGCCCTCGTCGTCCTGGAGGACGTACGAGCGTGAACCGTGCAGGATGCCGGGCTCCCCGGCGGTGAGGGTGGCCGCGTGCTCGCCGGTGTCGACGCCGTGCCCGGCGGGCTCGCAGCCGATGAGGCGGACGCCCGCGTCGGGGATGAAGGCGTGGAAGAGGCCGATGGCGTTGGAGCCGCCGCCGACGCAGGCGATGGCGGCGTCCGGGAGCCGTCCGGCGCGCTCCAGGAGCTGGCGGCGGGCCTCGACGCCGATGACCCGGTGGAAGTCGCGGACCATGGCGGGGAAGGGGTGCGGGCCGGCCACCGTACCGAAGAGGTAGTGGGTGTGGTCGACATTGGCGACCCAGTCCCGGAACGCCTCGTTGATGGCGTCCTTGAGGGTGCGGCTGCCGGACTTCACGGAGATGACCTCGGCGCCGAGCATCCGCATCCGGGCGACGTTCAGGGCCTGGCGCTGGGTGTCGATCTCGCCCATGTAGATGGTGCAGTCGAGGCCGAACAGGGCGCAGGCGGTGGCCGTGGCGACGCCGTGCTGTCCGGCGCCGGTCTCGGCGATCACCCGGGTCTTGCCCATCCGCCGGGTGAGCAGGGCCTGGCCGAGGACGTTGTTGATCTTGTGGGATCCGGTGTGGTTGAGGTCCTCGCGCTTGAGGTAGACGGTCGCGCCACCGGCGTGTTCGGCGAACCTGGGTACTTCGGTGAGCGCCGACGGACGGCCGGTGTAGTTGACCAGCAGGTCGTCCAGCTCGCTGGCGAACTCGGGGTCGTGCTTGGCCTTGTCGAACTCGACGGCGACCTCGTCCACGGCGGCGACGAGGGCCTCCGGGATGAATGTGCCGCCGAAGGCGCCGAAGTAGCCCTCGGCGCTGGGGAGGTGACCCTCCGGGTCAGGGATGAAGTAGTCGCTGGGCATGCCAGTACCTCACGGTGAGTGTGTGGGAAATGCGCTAGTCGCCGTGGGGGCGGGTCCGCGAAGTGGCGTCGTCCGCCCGCGGGGGGGGCGGGGCGGGGCTCGCGACATCCGGTGCCGTGCGCCGCGAGGCGCAGAGCCTCAGCGGGAACGCGGTGCCAGGTGTCGCCGGCCGGACGGGACTTCACGGACGCGCCCCTGAGGGGCGCGCTGCCATCGGCGGCCGTTCACCTGGCCCGGCTCGTCACCGATGACGTACCGCACCCTGCGGCCGTGGACCCGCCTCGCCGGGGCACGGCAGCCCCTGGGGCGGCAGCCGCGCGCGAGGCGCGCGTGCCGGTCCACGGTGGTCACGGTGAGAGTCATCGGGCGTCAGCCTACCGGGGGTCAGCCCCGGCCATGGCGCAGTGCCGGGTGTTCGCCCGCCGCGACCAGGTCGGCCACGGCGGACTTGGGGTCGCGGCCGGTGACCAGGGACTCGCCGACCAGGACGGCGTCGGCGCCGTCGTTGGCGTAGGCGATCAGGTCGTGCGGGCCGCGGACGCCGGACTCGGCGATCTTGACCAGGCCGGCCGGGATCTCGGGGGCGACGCGCGCGAAGGTGCCGCGGTCGACGTCCAGGGTCTTGAGATTGCGCGCGTTGACACCGATGACCTTGGCGCCCGCGTCGACCGCCCGCTCGACCTCGTCCTCGTCGTGGACCTCGACGAGCGGGGTGAGCCCGATGGACTCGGCGCGCTCGATCAGCGACTCCAGGGCGGGCTGGTCCAGGGCGGCGACGATCAGCAGCGCGAGGTCGGCGCCGTACGCGCGGGCCTCCCACAGCTGGTACGAGGTGACGATGAAGTCCTTGCGCAGCACGGGGATGCCCACGCGCGCGCGGACCGCCTCCAGGTCGGCCAGGGAACCGCCGAAGCGGCGCTGTTCGGTGAGGACGGAGATGACGGCCGCGCCGCCCGCCTCGTAGTCGGCGGCCAGTCCCGCCGGGTCGGCGATCGCGGCGAGCGCGCCCTTGGAGGGGCTGGAGCGCTTGACCTCGCAGATGACCTTGACGCCTTCGCCCCGGAGCGCGGCGATGCCGTCCCGGGCGGCGGGAGCCTTCGCCGCGCGCTCCTTCAGCTCGTCGAGGCTGACGCGCGCCTGCCGCTCCGCGAGGTCGGCACGGACTCCGTCGATGATCTCGTCGAGCACACTCACGCGAGCGGCCCCCTTCCAGACGGTTCGGCTTCGGTCCTCGCCCTGCGGGCCGCTGCGGCCCGGGGGCGGAAACCGGTGGTCATAGCGATGGTATCCGCAGGAAGGCGTAGGCCCCGAATCAGGTTGACGCCGGTCCCACTACCTGGACGGACAGTAAATGATCAAGGATGCAACCAGCCACCGAAGGGCAAGTTCCGGACAACCGTGAAAACCAGCAGCGCGGCGCCCGCCGCCCACAGCCAGGCCGGATGCGGGTCGACGCGCATCGGCCGCCCGCGCGCCGCGCGAACCACCCAGACGGTCCATACGACGGCGAAGAACGCGTAGCCGACGACCGCGGCGGCGTTCGCCTGGAAGGCGGCGGCGAGATCGCCGTGCGCGACGGCGTAGGCACTGCGCAGACCGCCGCAGCCGGGGCAGTAGATGCCGGTGTACTGGAGCAGCGGGCAGGCGGGGTAGTGGCCGGGCTCGTTGGGGTCGACGGCACCGACATAGGCGAAGGCGGCACCCAGGGCCACGATCACCCCGACGGGGGTGGCCAGCCGCCGGGCCACGGAGGCGGAGGCGGGGGCGGCTGCGACACCGGGGGCGGGGGCGGGGGCGGGATTCACGCGCGGGCTGTCGGCGGTCACGCCTCGCATTGTGCCGCGCGGGGCGGCGGGACGCCCCCCTGAGGGGGTGGGGGTGGAGGGCGCTCGTGGGGGCGGCGATGTCCTTGGCAGGTGAGCGGGGGTCGGCCGTGACGCCTCAGGGGCGCGGGGAACTGCGCGACCAGCCACCGACTACCCGCACCCGGCCAACCACCTCCGCCAGCCCCCACGCCGTACGAGGCGTGTCGTACGACGGCGTGTCGTACGGCGGGTCAGCTCTCCGCAGGAACCGGCTCGCGGGTCACGGCGGGCCGCTTGGCAGGCGCGGCGGCCTGCACCATCTTCAGCGGCTTCTTCTTCGGCAGGCCCAGGCCCATCGCGCTCATGATGCCGCCGACCGCGCCGCCGAGGAGGGTGATCGCCATGCCGGCCCAGAAGCCGAGCGGGTTGTCGGCCACCATGAAGACGCCCGCCACGCAGAACCCGATGAACACGATGCCGGCACCCGTCCATGCGGCCGGGGTGTGACCGTGGCTGCTGTCCGCCATTGCTTTGCTCCTCTTTGCTGTGCGCGTGGGCTGTGTGCGTGTCGAGCGGGACGCTCTGGCTCCATTGTCCCGTACCCGCGCGCGTGCCGGACGCGGGGGTCGGCCCGGATCGTGTCCCGTTCGCCACATCGGGACCTGCGGCCCGGGACGAAGGTCCCTAGGGTTTGTCGCCGCCCGTGGGGTCCTCGCCGCGGTCCAGGGCCTTCCAGAGGTCCTCGGGGCGGTCGGGGTCGAGGGGGGCGGGGGCCCGGCGGGGGGTGCGGGCGGTGCCGGCGCGCTCGTAGCGGCCGGACATGGCGGGCCAGAAACGGCCGTAGCGCAGGGCGAGGAGTCCGGCCAGCAGGATGAGGGCACCGCCGACAGCGGCGACGTAGGGCCACGCGGTGTGGCTGAGGGAGTCGACGGTGGCGGCGGTGTCGCCGGACGCCTGGGCCGCCTTCTCGTCGAGGGCGGCGCTGTCGGAGGCGCCCAGCAGCGCGGCGGCGAGGGTGCCGGCGCCGGACAGGGCGAGCAGGGCGGCGACCGCGTAGCGCCCGGAGCGGCGGACGGCGAAGACGGCGACCATGGCGGCGAGTCCCACTATGGCCAGCGCCGCGGGCACGCCCGTGACATCGCTGCCGCTGGCGGTGAGCGGGAAGTCGCCGCCGGCCACGGTGGCGGTGCCCGCCGACCACTGCTGCCGGGTGGCCAGCAGCGCCACGGCCGCGCCGAGCGCGCCGAACATCAGGGCGAGGGCGAGGCTGAGCCGGCCGGCCCGGAGGGAGCCGACAGCCACGGTGCGGGGGTGAGGTACGGCAGTCACGTACTCCACTATCGCTTGCCTCCCCCGCCCCGTGTCACGCGGGGTTCACGTGAGAAGCGCCCTATTGTGCGAGCCGGTTCGCCGTATGGACCGCGCGGAGCACCGCCGCGGCCTTGTTGCGGCACTCCTGGTCCTCGGCGACCGGGTCGGAGTCGGCGACGATGCCGGCGCCCGCCTGGACGTAGGCGGTGCCCTCGCGGAGCAGGGCGGTGCGGATGGCGATGGCGGTGTCCGAGTCGCCCGCGAAGTCCAGGTAGCCCACGCAGCCGCCGTACAGGCCGCGCCGGGAGGGTTCGAGTTCGTCGATGATCTGCATGGCGCGGGGCTTGGGGGCGCCGGAGAGGGTGCCCGCGGGGAAGCAGGCGGTGAGCACGTCGAAGGCGCTGCGGCCGGCGGCGACCCGGCCGGTGACCGTGGAGACGATGTGCATGACGTGCGAGTAGCGCTCGACGGACATGAAGTCGACGACCTCGACGGAACCGGGCTCGCAGACCCGTCCCAGGTCGTTGCGGCCCAGGTCGACCAGCATCAGGTGCTCGGCGCGCTCCTTGGGGTCGGCGAGCAGTTCGTCGGCGAGGGCCTGGTCCTCCTGCGGGGTCGCGCCCCGGTGCCGGGTCCCGGCGATGGGGTGCACCATGGCCTGCCCGTCCTCGACCTTGACGAGCGCCTCGGGGCTGGAGCCGACGACATCGAAGCCGTCGAAGCGGAAGAGGTACATGTACGGCGACGGGTTCGTGGCGCGCAGGACCCGGTACACGTCCAGCGCGCTCGCCGTGCACGGCGTCTCGAAGCGCTGGGAGGGGACCACCTGGAACGCCTCTCCGGCCCGGATCCGCTCCTTGATGTCGTCGACGGCGTCCCGGAAGTCGGGGCCGCCCCACAGCGCGGTGTACTCGGGCAGCTCCGAGGGCGGCAGCACGGCGGGCGGCTGGGCGACCGCGCGGCCGAGGTCGGCCTCCATGGCGTCCAGCCGGGCCACCGCGTCGGCGTACGCCTCGTCCACGCCCGTGGCGAGGTCGTTGTGGTTGATCGCGTTGGCGATCAGCAGGACGGAGCCCTCCCAGTGGTCCATGACGGCGAGATCGCTGGTCAGCAGCATGGTCAGCTCGGGCAGCCGGAGGTCGTCGCGGTCGCCGGGGCCGATCTTCTCCAGGCGGCGCACGATGTCGTACCCGAGATAGCCGACCATGCCGCCGGTGAAGGGCGGCAGGCCGTCCTGGTGGGGGGTGTGCAGGGCCTCGATGGTGGCGCGCAGGGTGGCGAGCGGGTCGCCGTCGGCGGGGACGCCCGCGGGCGGTGTGCCCAGCCAGTGGGTGCGGCCCTCGCGCTCGGTGAGGGTGGCGGCGCTGCGGACGCCGACGAAGGAGTAGCGCGACCACTGGAACGCCGTCCGGCCGTTCTCCGCGGACTCCAGCAGGAAGGTGCCGGGGCGTTCGGCGGCGAGCTTGCGGTAGAGGGCGACCGGGGTGTCGCCGTCGGCCAGCAGCTTGCGGGTGACCGGGATGACCCGGCGGTCGGAGGCGAGCTTGCGGAACGTGTCGAGGTCCATGGCGGCCGACCCTACTGATCCGCGCCCGGTACGCCGGAACCGGCGCCGGTGCCGTCCTTGAGGAGGACGTCCGCGTCGAAGCAGGTCCGCGCGCCCGTGTGGCAGGCGGCGCCCACCTGGTCGACCTGGACCAGGACGGTGTCCGCGTCGCAGTCCAGGGCGACCGACCTCACCCACTGGAAGTGGCCGGAGGTGTCGCCCTTGACCCAGTACTCCTGGCGGCTGCGCGACCAGTAGGTGCAGCGGCCGGTGGTCAGGGTGCGGTGCAGCGCCTCGTCGTCCATCCAGCCCAGCATCAGCACCTCACCGGTGTCGTACTGCTGGGCGATGGCGGGCAGGAGCCCGTCCGCGCTGCGCTTGAGGCGGGCGGCGATCTCGGGGTCGAGGCCGCTGGGCCCGCTGGGGGACGGCGTACTGGTCATGCCAGCCATTGTGCCGCGCCCGCGCGGCGACCGAGGGTGCCTGTCCGGTGACCGGACACGG
Source organism: Streptomyces sp. NPDC056734 (assembly GCF_042790455.1). NCBI lineage: Bacteria > Bacillati > Actinomycetota > Actinomycetes > Kitasatosporales > Streptomycetaceae > Streptomyces > Streptomyces sp. NPDC056734. Next base: position 137,862 of record NZ_JBHTZD010000018.1, on the reverse strand, counting down.
TGGGGTGGTCCCTGGGACGGTCCCGGGGACCGTGGGGTGTCGCGGGCGCGCGGGGCCACCCGCGCGCGGGCGTCCGCTGGGCGTTGTCGGTGCCCGGTCGTACGCTGAACGTATGTCGACCTTTGCCAAGCGTGAACGGCTTCTCCTCGCCGATCTCTTGGAGACCACCGGTCCGGACGCCCCCACTCTGTGCGAGGGCTGGACCACCCGTGATCTCGCCGCGCACGTGGTGGTGCGCGAGCGCCGCCCCGATGCCGCCGGCGGCATCCTCATCAAGCAGCTCGCGTCCCGCCTGGACAAGGTGACGGAGGAGTTCACGGCGAAGCCGTACGAGGAGCTGATCCAGCTCATCCGTACCGGTCCGCCGCGTTTCTCGCCGTTCTCCCTGAAGCAGATCGACGAGGCGTCGAACACCGTCGAGTTCTACGTCCACACCGAGGACGTCCGGCGCGCCCAGCCCGACTGGACCACCCGGGAGCTGGACACGGTGTTCCAGGACGCCCTGTGGTCCCGTCTGGAGCGCACGGCCCGGCTGATGGGCCGCACCGCCCCCACCGGCCTGGTGCTGCGCCGCCCCGACGGCCAGACCGCGATCGCCCACAAGGGCGCCCCGGTGGTCACCGCCACGGGCGAGCCCTCCGAGCTGCTCCTGTTCGTCTGTGGCCGCCAGGGCGCGGCCAGGGTGGCCCTGGAGGGCGAGGAGAGCGCCATCGCGAAATTGCGGGAGGCCAAACAGCTCGGGATCTGAGCGGCGGAGGCGGGAGGGCGCCCCACGCCGGACGACCCCGTACGACCTCTGGGGCGCACGCAGGGGGCTCCTCACGTCCCGTACGGCACGGGAGGGCACCTTCCACCCCGTACGCCCCCGGCCGCGCAAGCCGGGAGCACTTCACCCCGAACGACCCCTGGGGTGGGCGCAGGGGGCGCCTCAGCCTCACCTGCGCAGGGCCTCACCCAGGCATCCGCCCCCGGACAGCCTCACCGCACCGGATGGCCCGCCTCCCGCAAGGTCTGTTTGACCTCGCCGATCCGCAGGTCGCCGAAGTGGAAGACGGAGGCGGCCAGGACCGCGTCCGCGCCCGCCTCGATGGCCGGGGGGAAGTCGGTGAGACGGCCCGCGCCGCCGGAGGCGATCACGGGGATGGTGACGTGTTTACGGACGGCCGCGATCATTTCGAGGTCGTAGCCGTCCTTGGTGCCGTCCGCGTCCATGGAGTTGAGCAGGATCTCGCCCGCGCCCAGTTCCGCGGCCCGGTGGGCCCATTCCACGGCGTCGATACCGGTGCCCCGGCGGCCGCCGTGGGTGGTCACCTCGAAGGCGCCGGACGCGGTGCGGCGGGCGTCCACCGACAGCACCAGCACCTGACGGCCGAACCGCTCGGCGATCTCCCGGATCAGCTCGGGACGGGCGATGGCGGCGGTGTTGACGCCGACCTTGTCGGCACCGGCCCGCAGCAGCTTGTCCACGTCCTCGGTGGTGCGCACGCCGCCCCCGACGGTCAACGGGATGAACACCTGTTCGGCGGTGCGGCGCACCACGTCGTAGGTGGTCTCCCGGTTGCCCGAGGACGCGGTGATGTCCAGGAACGTCAGCTCGTCGGCGCCCTCGGCGTCGTACACCTTGGCCATCTCGACGGGGTCGCCCGCGTCGCGCAGGTTCTGGAAATTGACGCCCTTGACGACCCGGCCGTTGTCCACGTCCAGGCAGGGGATGACTCGGACCGCCAGGGTCATGACTCCACGGCTCCTCTCGCACTCACGTCGCACTCACGTCGGCGTCCGCAGCGCCTCTGAACGCTTCCAGCTCGACCTCGACCAGGATGCGCGGATCGACGAACCCCTCCACCACCAGGAGGGTCGTCACCGGGCGCACCGCGTCGAAGAGTTCCTTGTGGGCGCGGGCCGCGTCGTCCACGTCCCGTGGATGGGACAGGTACACGCGCGTGCGGATCACGGACCCGATCCCGAGGCCGAACTCACCGATCGCCTCGATCGCGCTGGTGAACGCCACCTTGGCCTGCTCGTAGGGGTCGCCCTCCCCGTAGAGCACGCTGCCCCGGAAGGACGTGGTGCCGCCCACCAGCACCCGGTCCCCGGCCGCGACGGCCCGCGCGGAGCCGAAGGTCTCCTCCCAGGGGCTCTCGCCCTGTACGCGCCGCACGGCGTCGGACGTCATGACGACACCGCCTCCAGGGCTTCCTCCAGGGTGAACGCCTTCGCGTAGAGCGCCTTGCCGACGATGGCGCCCTCCACCCCGAGGGGTACCAGTTCGGCGATGGCCCGCAGGTCGTCCAGCGACGACACGCCGCCGGAGGCCACGACCGACCGGTCCGTCGCCGCGCAGACGCTCTTCAGCAGCTCCAGGTTGGGGCCCTGGAGGGTGCCGTCCTTGGCGATGTCGGTGACCACGTACCGCGCGCAGCCCTCCTTGTCGAGGCGCTCCAGCGTCTCGTAGAGGTCGCCGCCGTCGCGGGTCCAGCCCCGGCCGCGCAGGGTCGTACCGCGTACGTCGAGGCCGACCGCGATCTTCTCGCCGTGCTCGGCGATGATCCCGGCGACCCACTCGGGGGTCTCCAGGGCGGCGGTGCCCAGGTTGACGCGGGTGCAGCCGGTGGCGAGGGCGGCGGCCAGCGAGGCGTCGTCGCGGATGCCGCCGGACAGCTCGACCTTGATGTCCATGGCCCGGGTGACCTCGGAGATCAGCTCGCGGTTGTCGCCGGTGCCGAAGGCGGCGTCCAGGTCGACCAGGTGCAGCCACTCGGCGCCCGCGCGCTGCCAGGCGAGGGCGGCCTCCAGCGGGGAGCCGTAGGAGGTCTCCGTGCCGGACTCGCCGTGCACCAGGCGCACGGCCTGGCCGTCGCGGACGTCCACGGCGGGGAGGAGTTCGAGCTTCGCGGTCATCAGAGGGTTCCGATCCAGTTGGTCAGCAGCTGTGCGCCGGCGTCGCCGGACTTCTCGGGGTGGAACTGGGTGGCCCACAGGGCGCCGTTCTCGACGGCCGCCACGAACGGCTCGCCGTGCGTGGTCCAGCTGACCAGCGGGGCGCGCAGGGCGGCGTTGGTGATCTCCAGCGTCCAGTCGTGGACCGCGTAGGAGTGCACGAAGTAGAAGCGGGCGTCCGGGTCGAGACCGGCGAACAGCGCGGAGCCTGTGGGGGCGTCGACGGTGTTCCAGCCCATGTGGGGCACGATGTCGGCCTGGAGCGGCTCGACCGAGCCGGGCCACTCGTCCAGCCCCTCGGTCTCCACTCCGTGCTCGATGCCCCGCGCGAAGAGGATCTGCATGCCGACGCAGATGCCCATCACCGGGCGCCCGCCGGCCAGCCGACGGCCGACGATCCAGTCCCCGCGCGCCTCGCGCAGCCCGTTCATGCAGGCGGCGAAGGCGCCGACGCCGGGCACCAGCAGACCGTCGGCGTTCATCGCCTTGTCGAAGTCGCGCGTTATCTCCACGTCGGCGCCCGCGCGGGCGAGGGCGCGCTCGGCGGACCTCACATTGCCGAAGCCGTAGTCGAGGACGACGACGCTCTTGGCAGCGGTCAACTCCACACCTCCAGTCGCAGCACGCCCGCGACCAGGCACATCGCGGCGCCGACGGCGAGCAGCACCAGCAGGTTCTTCGGCATCTTCTGCTTGGCGAAGGAGTAGACCCCGCCGGCCAGGAACAGGCCGACGATGATCAGCAGGGTCGAGGTGCCGTTCACAGGGCGCCCTTCGTGGAGGGGAGGATCCCGGCGGCGCGCGGGTCGCGCTCCGAGGCGTAGCGCAGGGCCCGGGCCAGCGCCTTGAACTGGCACTCCACGATGTGGTGCGCGTTGCGCCCGTACGGCACGTGCACGTGCAGCGCGATCTGCGCCTGGGCGACGAAGGATTCCAGGATGTGCCGGGTCATGGTGGTGTCGTAGGCGCCGATCATGGGCGCCATGTTCTCGGGCTCGGTGTGCACGAGGTACGGGCGGCCGGACAGGTCGACGGTCACCTGGGCGAGGGATTCGTCCAGCGGGACCGTGCAGTTGCCGAAGCGGTAGATGCCGACCTTGTCGCCGAGGGCCTGCTTGAAGGCGGCGCCCAGGGCGAGGGCGGTGTCCTCGATGGTGTGGTGGGTGTCGATGTGCAGATCGCCCTCGGTCTTCACGGTCAGGTCGAACAGACCGTGCCGGCCGAGCTGGTCGAGCATGTGGTCGTAGAAGCCGACGCCGGTGGCCACCTCGACCTTCCCGGTGCCGTCGAGGTCGATCTCGACCAGGACGGAGGTCTCCTTGGTCGTCCGCTCCACGCGTCCTGTGCGGCTCATGCTTCGTGCTCCTTCTTCAGCTCACGGACCGCGTCGAGGAACGCGTCGTTCTCTTCGGGTGTCCCGGCGGTGACCCGCAGCCACCCCGGTACGCCGTTGTCCCGGACCAGCACGCCCCGGTCGAGGATCTTCCGCCAGACCTCGTGGGCGTCCTCGAACCGGCCGAACTGCACGAAGTTCGCGTCGGACGCGGTGACCTCGTAGCCGATGGCGCGCAGTTCGGCGACCAGCCGGTCCCGTTCGGTCTTGAGCTGCTCGACGTAGCCGAGCAGGGTCCCGGTGTGTTCCAGGGCGGCCAGCGCGGTCGCCTGGGTGACGGCGGAGAGGTGGTAGGGCAGCCGGACCAGCTGGACCGCGTCCACGACGGCCGGGTGCGCGGCGAGATAGCCCAGGCGCAGGCCGGCCGCGCCGAACGCCTTGGACATCGTGCGCGAGACGACGAGGTGCGGGCGGCCTTCGAGCAGCGGCAGCAGTGAGTCGCCGTGGCTGAACTCGATGTACGCCTCGTCGACCACGACCATGGACGGCTTGGCGGCCTGCGCGGCCTCGTACAGCGCGAGGACGGTCCCGGGCGGCATCGCGTTGCCCGTGGGGTTGTTGGGGGTGGTGAGGAAGACGACGTCGGGCCGGTGCTCGGCGATGGCCCGCTCGGCGGCGGGCAGGTCGACGGTGAAGTCCTCGGCGCGCGGCCCGGAGATCCAGCCGGTGCCGGTACCGCGCGCGATCAGCGCGTGCATCGAGTACGACGGTTCGAAGCCGATCGCGGTACGGCCGGGCCCGCCGAAGGTCTGGAGCAGCTGCTGGATGATTTCGTTGGAGCCGTTGGCGGCCCAGACGTTGGCGAGGCCGACCTCGTACCCGGAGGTGTCGGTGAGGTAGGCGGCGAGCCCGGTGCGCAGCTCGACCGCGTCCCGGTCCGGGTAGCGGTTGAGGTGGCGGGCCGCCTCCCGCACCCGCTCCGCGATCCGCTCGACGAGCGCCTCGGGCAGCGGGTAGGGGTTCTCGTTGGTGTTCAGACGTACGGGCACGTCCAGTTGGGGGGCGCCGTACGGGGTCTTGCCGCGCAGTTCGGCGCGGACGGGGAGGTCGTCGATGCGCACGGGGAGCCCGTCCCCGGCGGTCGGTGCGGTGTTGCCGGTCACTTGCCCTCGGGAACCTTCCAGTCGAACCTCGCCTTGATCGCCGCGCCGTGCGCGGGCAGATCCTCGGCCTCCGCCAGGGTCACCACGTGATGGGCGACATCCGCGAGCGCGTCGCGCGTGTAGTCGACGAGGTGGATGCCGCGCAGGAAGGACTGCACGGACAGGCCGGAGGAGTGGCAGGCGCAGCCGCCGGTGGGCAGGACGTGATTGGAGCCCGCCGCGTAGTCGCCGAGCGAGACCGGCGCCCAGGGGCCGATGAAGATCGCGCCCGCGTTGCGCACCCGGTCGGCGACGGCGGCGGCGTCGCGGGTGTGGATCTCCAGGTGCTCGGCGCCGTACGCGTCGACGACCCGCAGTCCGTCCGCCACCCCGTCGACCAGCACGATCGCGGACTGCTTGCCGCTGAGCGCGGGCGTGATCCGGTCCTCGACATGCTTGCTGGCGGCGACCTGGGGGGCCAGTTCCTTCTCCACCGCGTCGGCCAGCTCGATCGAGTCGGTGACGAGGACGGCGGCGGCCAGCGGGTCGTGCTCGGCCTGGCTGATCAGGTCGGCGGCCACGTGCACCGGGTCGGCGGTGTCGTCGGCGAGGATCGCGATCTCGGTCGGCCCGGCCTCGGCGTCGATGCCGATCTTCCCGGTGAAGTAGCGCTTGGCGGCGGCGACCCAGATGTTGCCGGGGCCGGTGACCAGGTTGGCGGGCGGGCAGGACTCGGTGCCGTACGCGAACATCGCGACGGCCGTCGCGCCGCCGGCCGCGTACACCTCCTCCACGCCGAGCAGGGCGCACGCGGCGAGGATGGTGGGGTGCGGCAGCCCGCCGAACTCCCGCTGGGCGGGGGAGGCGAGCGCGAGGGAGGGGACGCCGGCCTCCTGCGCGGGCACGACGTTCATGATCACGGACGAGGGGTAGACGGACCGTCCGCCGGGCGCGTACAGCCCGACCCGGTCGACGGGGACCCACTTCTCGGTGACGGTGCCGCCGGGCACGACCTGGGTGGTGTGCGTCGTACGGCGCTGTGCGCGGTGGACGATCCGGGTGCGCCGGATGGTCTCCTCCAGCGCCGCCCGCACGGCCGGGTCGAGTTCCGCGAGGGCCCGCGTGAGCGCCTCGGCGGGCACCCGCACCCGCTCCAGCCGCACGCCGTCGAACTTCTCCGCGAAGTCGATCAGCGCCGCGTCGCCCCGATGATGCACGGCCTCGCAGATCGGACGCACCTTGTCCAGGGCGGCCGAGACGTCGAAGTCGGCTCGGGGCAGCAGGTCGCGCAGGGCGGGTCCCTCGGGGAGGGCGTCGCCGCGCAGATCGATTCGGGAGATCACGGGGTCAATTCTCGCAGACCGCCGTCGGACACCGTTCGCGCGTATCAATGGTTGATACAGACCCCGCCGGCACCGGCGCCGCGGTGATCGACACAACTGATCGACACAACTGGCGGTGACCGCCCGTGAAATCAACCATGATCCTCTTCACTTTCCGTGTTCAATCCGTCACCCAGCGGGCATGAACGGCTGTACGAACCTGTGCGACCCCGTGCGACCCACAGGGCGCAGCAGCGAGGGCGCGGCAGCGGCGAAGGACCAGCGAAGGACCAGCCGAGGACCAGCGATGGACCGGTCGGGGACCGGGGAGGAAGGACACCGTGACCGAGGGGGCCGGCCTGCGGACCGTGGAGCCACCGCAGGATCTGACCGACACCGAGGCCGGCCTGTGGCGGGCCTACCGCACCGGCGGCGAGTACGACCTGAGCAGCGGTGACACCGCTGTGGACGACCCACACGGCGGGCACCCGTGGGGGCCCGGGCGGACCGTTCGGGCGCGCATCGTGTGCTGGCTGCTCCTGGACGGCCCGCCGCCGCTCGCGGGCCGGGTCGCCGCGCTGAAGCTGACCGGCGCGCGGATCAGCGGCACGCTGGATCTGGCGGGCGGGGCGGTCGAGCCGTACGTGGAGCTGCGGCGCTGCCGCTTCGAGGGCGAGGTGCTGCTGCCGGAGGCGCGGTTCCGCACGGTCCGGCTGATCGACTGCTCGGTGCCGCGTCTTGAGGCGGCGCGGGTGCACACCGAGGGCGATCTGCATCTGCCGCGCTGCCGCTTCCACCACGGGGTGCGGCTGACCGACGCGCACATCGGTACGGATCTGCTGCTCAACCAGGCGGTGGTGCACCGGGACCGCAGCGGGCGCTCGATCGCGGCGGACGGGCTGTCGGTCGGGCAGGACCTCCAGGCGGAGATGCTGGAGTCCCATGGCGAGGTGAGCTTGCGCGGCGCCACCGTCGGGGTCTCGCTGAGCCTGCGCGGGGCCCGGCTGGCCAACCCGTACTCCCGGCTGGCGCTGAACGCCCCGCAGCTGACCGTGGAGCGCACGCTGTACCTCACCCCGGCGGGCCTGGGCGGCATCCAGCTCAGCGGGCGGACGCCGACGCACGGGACGCCGGTGCAGCGCTTCGAGTGCCGGGGCGGGATCCGGCTGGACGACGGGCGGTTCGGGGACGCGGTGGACATGGAGCGGGCCCGGTTCGTCTTCACCGACGACCAGGAACTGTCGCTGCGCCGGGTCCAGGTGCCCGAGCTGCGCTTCCTCGGGGAGCCGCCGCAGCGCGGCAAGGTGGTGCTGTCCGGCGCCCGGACCGTCATCCTGATCGACCGGGCGAGCGCGTGGCCGGGGCCGGGCAGGCTCCACATGGGCGGCTTCACCTACGAGAACCTGGTGCCGCAGGGCCCGTTCCCGCTGGCCGAGCGGCTGGCGTGGGTGGCGGCGGCGACCGCCGAGTACAACCCGGAGCCGTACGAGCGGCTGGCCGCCGTGCTGCGCGAGGGCGGCGAGGACGAGGACGCCCGCGAGGTGCTCCTCGCCAAGCAGCGCCGCCGCCGCGAGACGCTCCCGCCGGGCGCCAAGCTCTGGGGGTACGCCCAGGACGTCACGGTGGCCTACGGCTACCGGCCGGGCCGCGCGGCGGTGTGGATGGCGGTCCTGTGGGCGGCGGGCTCCCTGGCCTTCGCGTACGCCGGGAAGCCCCGGGCGGGCGGCAGCGCGGGCGACCCCCCGTGGAACCCGGCGCTGTTCGCCCTGGACCTGCTCCTGCCGGTCATCGACCTGGGCCAGGTCGGCTTCTGGCAGCTCCGCGGCGGCTGGCAGTGGCTGGCGGCGGGCCTGATCCTGTCCGGCTGGGTCCTGGCGACGACGGTGGCGGCGGGGGCTACGCGGTTGCTGCGGAGGGGGTGAGGGGAGGGGGTGGGGGTGAGGGGAGGGGCTGAGGGTGAGGGGTGGGGGTGCGGGGGGGCGTGGGTGGCGAGCGCGGGGGCGCGTCGCGGCGAGCACGGGGGGCGGCGCGGGGGCGCGGCGCGGAGCTGTCGCGGCGAGCACGGCGCGGCGGGACGGCAGGGCGGCACGGCGCGGCGTAGGCAGCGAGGTGGGGCGCTGTCTCGGCGAGCACGGCGCGGCCGGGGCGGCAGGGCGGCAGGGCGGCAGGGCGCGGCAGGGTGGCACGGGAACGCCGCATGGGCGGCGCAGGGACGCCGCGCGAGCGGCGAACCGGGGGTCGACAGCCGACCCGCGCGCCGCGCGAGGAGCGCCCGGCGGTGTCCGCGCGGGCAGCCCGGGGCGGCGTCGCCGTTTCCGCTCCCCCGGCCCCGTATTGCCGACCCCTACCCTTTACCCGGCCTTGACCCGGCCGCGTACAACTTTCCGGAGGTTGTGTGGAGAGGCTGGCGCGGGGCGGATTCGCGGACTTTCAATGGTCGACACCATGGCTCTGCTGCCCCCTTTCCTGCGCGGTGCCCGGATCGACCGGGGTGCCGGGCACCGGTCCACCGGGCACCTCCCCGCCGGACTGCCGGCCGACGACGAGGTGCTGCTCGACGCGCCCGACGACCGGCTCGGCCCCGCGCTGGTCGCGGCCGGGCGCGGGGAGTGGGCGGCGGCGGCCGGGCTGCTGTCCGGCACCCGCGAGGCGGCCGAGTGGGAGAACCGCGACCGCTACGCCCGCCGCCTCGCCGCGTTCGCCCACGCCCGCACCGAGTGGTTCCAGGACTGGCAGGCCGCCGCCCCCGACGACCCGGACGCGCTGCTGCTCGCCGCCCAGCTCGCCGCGGACCGGGCCTGGCGCTCCCCGGCCCGTGCCGAGCTGCTGGCGCCGGTGGGCGCGCTGGTGAGCGCCGCCGCCGACGCCGTACCGCACGATCCGGTGCCGTGGCGGCTCGCGCTGGACCGGGCGCGGGGGGCGCACGCCGGGTCTGCGGGGCACGCCGAGTTCGAGCGGCTGTGGACGGAGGCGGTACGGCGCTCGCCGCATCACTACGGCTGTCATGTCGCCGCGCTGAAGTACCTCGCCGCCTCCTGGCACGGCTCGCACCGCGAGTGCTTCGACTTCGCCGAGCCCGCCGCCGACGACGCCCCGCGCGGATCACTCGTGCGGGCGCTGCCGGTGCGGGCCGCGTTCGGCTACCTCACCGACGGCTGCGGCGAGGCGCTGCCGCGTGCCCGGCTGGACGCGGCGGCGGACCGCGCGATCGATCTGTCGGCCGCGTTCGCGGCGGCCGACCCGTGGCCGGCCGAGATCCGCAATGTGCTGGCGTACGTGCTGCTGCGGCTGGACCGGCGCGCGGACGCGCTGGAGCAGCTGCGGCTGATCGGCCCGTACGCCACGTCGTTCCCCTGGGACCGGGTCGCGGACGACCCGCTGGGCCTGTTCCTGCTGGCCCGCCGGGAGCTGCGGACGGCCCCGTTCGGGGCGGTGCGGACGGGGTCCGTCCATCCATCAGGTGGGCATGCGGGACACGCCGACCGCGGCGACCACTAGGCTTCTGCGGCGTGACGACCGTCCGGCTCCCGCTCTTCCCGCTGAACTCCGTGCTGTTCCCGGGGCTGGTGCTCCCGCTCAATGTGTTCGAGGAGCGCTATCGCGCGATGATGCGCACGCTCCTGAAGACGCCCGAGGACGAACCGCGCCGCTTCGCCGTGGTGGCGATCCGCGACGGCCACGAGGTGGCCACGAGCGGCCCCGGCATGCCCGATCCCACCGCGCTGCCCGAACGCGGGCCCGCGGCGGGCTTCGGCCCCGACCCGCAGAAGTCGTTCCACGGCGTGGCGTGCGTGGCGGACGCGGCGACGATCCGCGAGCGGCCCGACGGCACGTTCGAGGTGCTCGCGACCGGGACGACCCGGGTGCGGGTGCTGTCCGTGGACGCGTCCGGGCCGTTCCTGACGGCCGAGCTGGAGCCGCTGCCGGAGGAGCCGGGGGACGAGGCGGGGGCGCTGGCGCAGGGCGTGCTGCGGGCGTTCCGGCAGTACCAGAAGCGGCTGGCGGGGGCGCGCGAGCGGTCCCTGGCGGGCGGCGCCGAGCTGCCGGACGAGCCGCAGGTGGTGTCGTACCTGGTGGCCGCCGCGATGATGCTGGACACCCCGGCCAAGCAGCGACTGCTCCAGGCGCCGGACGCGGCGTCCCGGCTGCGCGACGAGCTGAAACTCCTGCGCACGGAGACCGCGATCATCCGTACGCTGCCGTCCTTGCCGGCGGCGGATCTGACCCGTGGGCCGATGAGTCAGAACTGACCGGTGAGTCCGGAATGACCGGCGGGGCTGGACCTGGCGGCGAGTCCCGACCGAACCGACAGAACTGGCACAGGCGGATGGCGAAGAAGGCGAAGCAGAAGCAGCAGTCCGGCGGCACACCGGCGACGGTGGCGCTGACGGCGGCGGGGGTGCCGTACACGGTCCACGCCTACGACCACGACCCCGCCCACCCCTCGTACGGGGAGGAGGCGGCCGAGGCGATGGGCGTGTCCCCCGAACGGGTGTTCAAGACGCTGGTGGCGGACGTCGACGGGGCGCTCACGGTCGCCGTGGTGCCGGTCGCCGGGTCGCTGGACCTGAAGGCGCTGGCCGCGGCGGTGGGCGGCAAGCGGGCGGCGATGGCGGACCCGGCGCTGGCCGAGCGCACGACGGGCTATGTCCGGGGTGGTATCTCGCCGCTGGGTCAGCGCCGGAGGCTGCCGACGGTGGTGGACGTGTCGGCCTCCGGCCATGCCACGATCTGTGTGTCCGGTGGGCGGCGGGGGCTGGAGGTCGAGGTGTCCCCCGTCGATCTCCAGGTACTCACCGGGGCCGTCCTCGCGCCGATCGGGCGTGCGTAGCCCCTCGCCGGGGGGTGTCGGAGGGGGGCGGCGTAGAGGGTGGGTCGGGCGTTGTTCGGGTGCGGGTGGTGTGTGGCTGGTCGCGCAGTTCCCCGCGCCCCTTGGGGACGGCGCCTGACCGAGGTCGAGCAGTGAGCGGCGGGGACCTCAAGGACGCCCGCCCCCGGCCCGGATCAGTGCGCGGCGCGGCCCTCTAGGGTCTCCGCCCGACCCCGATCAGTGCGCGGCGCGGATCTCAAAGGCCCCCACCCGGTCCCGATCAGTGCCCGGCGCGGATCTCAAAAGCCCCCACCCGGTCCCGGTCAGTGCGCGCCCTGCCCCTCGCCCCCGTCGGTGAGGCCCTGGGTCTGTCCCCCGACCTCCTGCGGCTGTCGCCCGCCCGGGGGCTCCGGGTCCTCGTCGCGGGGGGCGAACAGGGCCGTCAGTCCCAGGTGGACCAGCAGTGCCGCCACCGACCAGGCCAGCAGCGCGCCCTTCGCGCCGAGTGTCAGTGGGGCCGAGAAGGTGGCCCCCTGCCCGGCTTCCTTCGCGTGGGCCAGTACGTCGTCCGTGGGGCCGAGCCAGACCCCGACCCGCCAGGCGATGACGGAGGCGAGAAGTCCGCCGAGGCCGAGGGCGAGCACCAGCGGCACCCCGCCCCGCCGCCGCCACACGAACACCGCGAGCGCGGTCACGGCCCCGAACGCCAGCGCCAGCAGAGTGAACGTGCCGTCCGCGCCGATCGCCTGCTCCCCCTCGGTGTCCCGCACGTACACCGCCCACGTGCCGTCCACCACGTCGCCCACGAGGGCCACCCGCGGCGCCAGCCACACCCACAGCGCCCCGAGCCCCACCCCCAGTACCGCCAGCGCGACCAGGATCACGCCGGCCTCGCGTATCTCGGTGCGCAGCGCGGGCCCCGCGGGCTTGCCGGTCCCGGCGTCCCACGACGGGGTGTCCGCGGGCGCGTGCCACACCGGGTCTCCGGGCGAGGACTCGTCGTGCGGACTGCTGTGCGAGGACTCGTGCGGCGGAGGCGGCGGCGTCAAGGGAGCGGTCACCCTGACATCGTGCCAGTACCGCCTGTGCGGCGCGTCATCGGACGGCGGCCCGGCGGTAGGCCCAGGTGGCCACCGCCAGCGAGATCACCCCGACCCCGGCGCACACGGCCAGGTCGCCGAGGACGTACGCCCACTCGGTGCGCCCGGAGAAGGTCCGCGCGTACGCCTCGACGCCGTACGTCGAAGGCAGCAGATCGCGGGCGAGACGTACCGCCTCCGGCATCCGCTCGGGTGGCAGCACGCCCAGCAGCAGTGCCGCCGACATCCCCAGCTGCCCGAGCAGCGTCGCCAGCTCCGGCCGGGGCGCGAGCAGCCCGAGCGCCGCGCCGAGCCCGGCGAGCGCGGCCCCGGCCAGCGGGATCACGGCGACGAGGATCCACAGGTTGGTCAGCGGCAGCCCGAACAGCACGCACCCGAAGACGGCCGTGACCACGGTCCCCGGCACGGTGAAGGACGCGTACGCGCCCGCCGCGCCCAGCACCACCGCGGCCGGCGGCACCGGCAGGGTGGCGTAGTGGTCGAGCCCGCCGGTGGCCCGCAGCTGCCCGAAGTACTGGGCGAGCAGGTTCAGCGCGACGAACGCGACGACCAGGATCGACGACCCGGCGACCACGGCCTCGGCCTGGCTGCCGCCCTCCACCACCCCGCGCATCATGATCAGGATGCCGACGGACTGGAAGGTCGCCACGAACAGCAGCGGGATCCGCGCGACCCGCGCCCGCGACAGCTGCGCCCGGTACACGGCGGCCAGCGACGGCCACAGCCGCGCCTTCGGCCCCAGCTCGGCGGCGGCCCGCCGGGGGCGTTCCTCCGTGGCCAGGGCACTGCCCGGCAGCACCTCTGCGGGTACGACACTCACGTCGCGCTGCTCCCCTTCCCGGGGTTCTCGGGGTTCTCGGGGTCCTGCGGGTTCTTGGGGTCCTGCGGGTTCTCGGGGTCCTGCCGGTTCTCGGGGTCCTGCCGGTTCTCGGAGTCCTGCGGGTACTCGGGGTCCCGCGGGTTCCCAGGGTCCCGCAGGTTCCCAGGGTCCCGCAGGTTCCCAGGGCGCGGTCCCGTGGCGGTCCGGCCCACCCCGCCCACGTATACGGTCCGCGGGCCCGCCCCGCTCAACGCCCTCACGCCTTCACCAGTCCCTGCCGGGCCCCGCCGCCGAGGGCGAGGTACACGTCCTCCAGGCTGGGCGTGGCGAGCGTGAAGTCGTCCAGCGCGGCGAACGCGGCCCCGCCGGTGACGGTGGCGACGACCGCGCGGGCCTCGTCGGGGGCCAGCCGGAGCGTCCAGCGCCGGCCGGACTCGACGGCGGCCTCGCGCAGCGCGGCGACCTCGGGCACCTCCAGCGGCGCCCGCTCGCGCCACACCAGCTCCACCCGTACCTCACCGGCGACCCGCTCCTTGAGCCCGGTCGGGGTGTCGCAGGCGATCACCCGGCCCCGGTCCAGGACGGCGACCCGGTCCAGTACGGTCTCGGCCTCGATGACGTTGTGGGTGACCAGCAGCACGGTCGTACCGCGCTCGGCCCGCCGGCGGTCCACGGCGGACCACACCGCGCGCCGCGCCACCGGGTCCATGCCCGTGGTCGGCTCGTCCAGCACCAGCAGGGGCCGTTCGCCGACCAGCGCGGCGGCGAAACAGGCGAGCCGCCGCTGGCCGCCGGACAGCTTGTTCAGCGCCCGCCCGGCGATCGGCGCGAGCCCCAGTTCGTCCAGTACGTCATCGCGCTCGGCGCGCGCCCGCTTCACCGGCAGACCGCGCAGCCGCCCGGTGGTCTCGGCGGCCAGCGAGACGGTCAGCTCGTCCAGCGCGGTGGACTCCTGCCCGAGGTAGGCGAGGATCCGCGAGGCCCGCTCGGGGTGGCGCACGATGTCGTGCCCGAGGATCTCGACGCTGCCCCGGTCGGGCCGCATCAGACCGGTCATCTGCCGTACGACGGTGGACTTCCCGGCGCCGTTCGGCCCGAGCAGCCCGAAGATCTCGCCGCGCCGCACTTCGAGCCGTACGTCGTCGGCCGCCCGTACCTCGACAGTGGCGGGAACCCCACGCCGGCCCCGTACCGCCGGATAGGTCTTGGTCAGCCCGCGCACCGCGCACACGACCTCACGCGTGTCGTGGATGGCCCCTGCCGCGCGCGTACTCACAAGGGAGGAGCCTAAGGGGTCGCTGTCACCGGCCCGCTCCCGGGTCGCCCGTTGCCCCCGAATCCACCGCAAATGACAGCGCTCCGAAGGGAACGGGACCCCCGCCCGCCTGCCGCCCTCAGTCCCCCGCCGGCGCGTGCTCCACTCCCGTGCGGACGTCGATCTCCCGCCAGAAGCCCGCGCGGATCGCGTACCGGTCGTGTTCGTCGATCTGGTCGTCCTTGTGGGCGAGGAGCCCGAAGCGAGCGGCGTAGCGCAGGAGTTCGCCGTCGACGCGGTGCGGGATGCGCGGGTACATGCCGGACAGGCGCTGGACATGGATCTGGTCGCCGAGGCGGGACAGCCAGCGGCGGGCGAAGACCTGGCCGACCTCGAAGGGGTCGCCGCCGACCGTGGTGATGTCCTCCTCGCGGTCCGCCCAGCGCTGCTCGGCCGTGGTCAGCTGCGCCAGCGTCGGCATGGAGGCGACCTCGGGCGGCTCTGCGGCGGTGCCGGGGCGGTCCACCCAGCCCTTGTCGGAGGACCAGCGCAGGGTCGCCGAGGCGGGGTGGGGCTTGTCCGGGTGGGCGCCGGGGGCGCGCAGCGCGGCGAGGTCCTTCGGGGTGGGCACGCCCTTGGCGGACGGTACCCGCTCCTCGGTGGAGCCGGGCTGCCCGGCGGCCGGGTGGGCCGTCTCCTCGCGGGGCCGCTCGGCGGCGGAGCCGAGGGCCGTCTCGGGCAGCGGTGCCGACAGGATCGCGGCGATCTCCGGGCGGGGCTGGGGCGGCGGCGCGCAGACCCGTTCCTTGGCCTGCACGGCCCGGGTGATCCAGGCCCGGTCCAGCACCCGCCGCTCGTCGGCCTCGGCGACCAGGTCCTCCGACTGGTTGTAGTCGCCGTCGGCGGCCTGTACGGCCCACAGATGGACGGCGACCCCGTGCTCCTTGGCGGCCATCATGCCCGGCAGCAGATCGCCGTCGCCGGTGACCAGCACGACATCGGAGCAGGCGCGGTTGCGGGCCAGTTCGGTCAGCTCGGCGTGCATCGCGGCGTCGACGCCCTTCTGCGCCCAGCGTCCGTCGCTGCGGGTGAGCGCGCCGAGCCGGACGGTGACCCGGGGCATCACGCGCAGTCTGCGGTGCTCGGGCTGGGGCACCCGGTCGGGGGCGCCGTCGAACCAGTAGATGCGCAGCAGCGGCTGCTGGGTGTCGGACTCGGCGCGGTCGCGGATGCCCTGGATGAGGGCGGCGTGGTCGACGGTGATGCGGGACCTGGAGGGCTCTCCGGCCAGGAGGCTCGCGGCCGCCCCCAGCAGATACCCGGCGTCCACCAGGACGATGCAGCGGTCCACGCGACTCACCCTCTTCCTGGGAGGTTTGCTTGGGGCTTTCTTCGAGTCTGCCCGACGGCGCGAAGGTTAACGGCCCGAACTCGATCTTCGGCGTGGCGTTTCGGAGTCCCACCCGCGCCACGTCTCCTGTTACACACGGTAATTCTCCGAAATGCGTTCATTGGCGGCGTATGTGAGTCTGGTCCCGGCCCTGGCCCCTAGATCCCCCTCAGGAGGCTGATCACCATGGCCAAGCACAAGAAACAGGACCGGAAGCAGCCGCAGTCCGAGCGCGGGCAGCAGTCCGCCCAGCAGACCTCGATGGAGTCGCAGGCGGAGCAGCGCATCTCGCAGGTGACACCTGCCGACGTGGCGCGCAAGGGCCGGCAGAAGCGTTTCGGCCACAACTGACATCTGTTGACATCTACACAAAAGGGTCGATACGGCCCGGACATCCGAGGGCCCGCACACGGCCCCGGGTACATGACGAGGGGCGCACCCACATCCGGGGTGCGCCCCTCTCCCACGCGTAGGCGCCGATTCTCACACGCGTAGGCGCCGGTCACATGTCTATGTGCCGCCGGTCAGCCCGCCAGGCAGGACGGTCCCAGCAGTACCTTCAGGTCGCCGAACAGCGCCGGATCCGGCTTGACCCTCAGCCGGTCCAGGCGCAGCACGGTCGTCTTCGTCGGCCCCTGGAGCTTGATCCGCACCTCGCTGTCGCCCTTGTGGTGCTGGAGGATCTCCCCGAGACGGCTGACCATCGGCGGGGTGACCCGGGTCGCCGGGATGGTGAGCACGACCGGCGCGTTGGCACCCGCGTTCGACAGGTCGGGGATCATCAGCTCCATCGCGACCAGCCGCGGCACGTCCTCCCGCTTGTCGAGCCGCCCCTTGACGAACACCACCGCGTCCTCGACCAGTTGGGTCGAGATCAGCTGGTACGTCGCCGGGAAGAACATGCACTCGATGGAACCCGCGAGATCCTCCACGGTGGCGATGGCCCAGGCGTTGCCCTGCTTGGTCATCTTGCGCTGGAGGCCGGAGATGATGCCGCCGATGGTGACCACCGCGCCGTCGCCGAAGTCGCCGCCGGTGAGCTGGGCGATCCCCGCGTCCGCCTTGTCGGAGAGCACATGCTCCAGGCCGAAGAGCGGGTGGTCGGAGACATACAGCCCGAGCATCTCCCGCTCCTGGGCGAGCAGATACGTCTTCTCCCACTCCTCGGTCGCGAACTCCACGTCCAGCCCGAAGCCGGGCTCGGTGGTGTCGGCCTCGCCCATGCCGCCGAAGAGGTCGAACTGTCCCTCGGCCTCCTTGCGCTTGACCGCGACCACATTGTCGATCATCGGTTCGTACTGCGCGGTCAGGCCCTTGCGGGTGTGCCCCATGGAGTCGAAGGCACCGGCCTTGATCAGGGATTCCGTGGTGCGCTTGTTGCAGACGACGGCCTCGACCTTGTCGAGGTAGTCGGGGAAGGAGGCGTACTTCCCCTTGGCCTTGCGGGACTTGATGATCGACTCGACCACGTTGGTGCCGACGTTGCGCACCGCGGAGAGGCCGAAGAGGATCACGTCGTCACCCTGCGCGGCGAAGTTCGACATCGACTCGTTGACGTTCGGCGGGAGCACCTTGATGCCCATGCGGCGGCACTCGTTGAGATAGATCGCCGACTTGTCCTTGTCGTCCTTGACCGAGGTGAGCAGCCCGGCCATGTACTCGGCGGGGTGGTTCGCCTTGAGGTAGGCGGTCCAGTACGAGACCAGTCCGTACGCGGCCGAGTGCGCCTTGTTGAACGCGTATCCGGCGAACGGGACCAGGACGTCCCACAGGCCCTGGATGGCCTCGTCGCTGTAGTCGTTCTTCCGGGCGCCGGCCTGGAAGATGGTGAAGTTCTTCGCCAGTTCCTCGGGCTTCTTCTTGCCCATCACGCGGCGCAGGATGTCGGCCTCGCCGAGCGAGTACCCGGCGATGATCTGGGCGGCCTTCTGCACCTGCTCCTGGTAGACGATCAGGCCGTAGGTGACGTCCAGGACCTCCTTGAGGGGGGCCTCCAGCTCCGGGTGGATCGGGGTGATCTCCTGCTGGCGGTTCTTACGCAGGGCGTAGTTGGTGTGCGAGTTCATGCCCATCGGGCCCGGCCGGTACAGGGCCGACACGGCGGAGATGTCCTCGAAGTTGTCGGGCTTCATCAGCCGCAGCAGCGAGCGCATGGGGCCGCCGTCGAACTGGAAGACGCCGAGGGTGTCGCCGCGCTGGAGCAGTTCGAAGGTCGTCGGATCGTCCAGCGGGAGGCCCAGCAGGTCGATGTCGATGCCCTTGTTGAACTTCACCATCTTGACGGCGTCGTCCATGATGGTCAGGTTGCGCAGGCCCAGGAAGTCCATCTTCAGCAGGCCGAGCGACTCACAGCTCGGGTAGTCCCACTGGGTGATGGTCACGCCGTCGCTGTGCCTGACCCACACCGGGACATGCTCGGTGATGGTCTCGCTGGACATGATCACACCGGCCGCGTGCACACCCATCTGCCGGACCAGGCCCTCCACGCCGCGCGCGGTGTCGATGACCTTCTTCACATCCGGCTCGTTCTCGTACATCCCGCGGATCTCGCCCGCCTCGCCGTAGCGCGGGTGGGCGGTGTCGGTGATGCCGGAGAGCGGGATGCCCTTGCCCAGGACGTCCGGCGGCATGGCCTTGGTGAGCCGGTCGCCCATCGCGTACGGGTAGCCGAGCACCCGCGCGGAGTCCTTGATCGCGTTCTTGGCCTTGATGGTGCCGTAGGTGCCGATCATGGCGACCTTGTCGGCGCCGTATTTCTCCGTCACGTACCTGATCACCTCGACGCGCCGACGCTCGTCGAAGTCGATGTCGACGTCGGGCATCGAGATGCGCTCGGGGTTCAGGAACCGCTCGAAGATCAGTCCGTGCGGGATCGGGTCGAGGTCGGTGATGCCCATGGCGTAGGCGACGATCGAGCCGGCCGCGGAGCCACGGCCGGGGCCGACCGCGATGCCCTGCTTCTTGGCCCACATGATGAAGTCGGCGACCACCAGGAAGTAGCCCGGGAAGCCCATCGAGATGATCACGTCCATCTCGTAGTGGGCCTGCTTCATGCGGTCCTCGGGGACGCCGCCGGGGAAGCGGCGCTCCATGCCGAGGCGGACCTCCTCCTGGAACCAGGTGACCTCGGTGTAGCCCTCGGGGATGTCGAACTTCGGCATGAGGTTGCGGGACTCGAACATGCCCGTGGTGTCGACCATCTCGGCGATCAGCAGGGTGTTGGCGCAGCCCTCCTGCCAGGCGTCGGAGGAGTCGATGGCGTACATCTCGTCCGTGGACTTGAGGTAGTAGCCGGTGCCGTCGAACTTGAAGCGGTCGGGGTCGGAGATGTTCTTGCCGGTCTGGATGCACAGCAGCGCGTCATGGGCCGTCGACTCGTGCGCGTACGTGTAGTGCGAGTCGTTGGTGACCAGCGGGGGGATGCCGAGCTTCTTGCCGATCTCCAGCAGGCCGTCACGGACCCGGTGCTCGATCTCGATGCCGTGGTCCATCAGCTCCAGGAAGTAGCGGTCCTTGCCGAAGATGTCCTGGTAGTCGGCGGCGGCCTTGAGGGCCTCGTCGAACTGGCCGAGGCGCAGCCGGGTCTGCAGCTCGCCGGAGGGGCAGCCGGTGGAGGCGACGATGCCCTCGGACCACTGGGAGATGGTGTCCTTGTCCATCCGGGGCCACTTCTGGAGCCAGCCCTCGGCGTAGGCGTCGGAGGACAGCCGGAAGATGTTGTGCAGGCCCTTGCTGTTCACCGCCCACATCGTCTTGTGGGTGTAGCCGCCGGAACCGGAGACGTCGTCCCGCTTCTGGTGCGGCTGGCCCCACTGGATCTTGCGCTTGTTGCGCCGGGACTCGGGGGCGACATACGCCTCGATCCCGATGATCGGGGTGACCCCGGCCTTCTTGGCGGTGTGGAAGAAGTCGTACGCCCCGTGCAGATTGCCGTGGTCGGACATGGCGATATGGGTCATGCCCATCTCATTGCACGCGTTGAACATGTCCTTCAGCCGCGCGGCACCGTCCAGCAGCGAGTACTGGGTGTGGACGTGCAGGTGCGTGAACGGCGGCTTTGACACGGTGTGACCTCCAGGAACAACCAGGAACAACAGGGGGTGACGGACGGGAACACCCCCGCGGGGCGCGGGGCACGGACACGGGGTGACAGGCGGGCGGAGACTTCTGGGGACAGCGTCGGAGTCTATGCCTCGGCACTGACAATCCGGCGCCCGCCCCGCGTACCTTCACAGCGTGGGCCGGGCCGCGAGGATGGGCACTTCCGGGCGGCCCCGCCCGTTGGACACGACAGAAACGCTGTCGTACACATGCACCAGGAGGCACTCCGCGATGTCGGTTCCACAGCTCAGTGACGAGCGGCGCGGTGAGGAGATCCTCGCCGTCTTCGACACCGCCTTCGGCCAGCTCCTGGCCGCCGACCCGGCCGCGTTCCGTGTGAAGTTCCGCAAGATGGCGGCGTCCGCCTTCGCCTTCTACCGCGGCACGGCGGGTCTGTACTACCACGACCTGGAGGGCGAGCGGCGCGGCGGCCCGTACCTGGACGAGCGCACCTCGCGCGTGTGGATCCACGGCGACCTGCACGCGGAGAACTTCGGCACGTACATGGATTCGAACGGCCGGCTGGTCTTCAACGTCAACGACTTCGACGAGGCGTACGTCGGTCCCTTCACCTGGGACCTCAAGCGCTTCGCCGCCTCCATCGCCCTCATCGGGTACGCGAAGGCGCTGTCCGACGAGCAGATCACCGAGCTGGTGACCGTCTACGCGGCGGCCTACCGCGACCGGGTGCACGCGCTGGCCACGGGCGCCAAGAGCGACGAGGTGCCGCCCTTCACCCTGGACACCGCCGAGGGCCCGCTCCTGGACGCGCTGCGCGACGCCCGCGCGCTGACCCGCTTCGGGCTGCTGGAGTCGATGACCGAGATCCGTGACTTCGAGCGCCGTTTCGCGCCCGGCGGCGGCTCCATCGAGCTGGACGCGGCCACGCGCTACAAGGTGCTGGCGGCCTTCGACGGCTATCTGGAGACGCTCCCGGAGACCTCGCTGACCCACCCCGACTCCTACCGCGTCAAGGATGTCGTGGGCCGCCGCGGCATCGGCATCGGCTCCGCCGGGCTGCCGTCGTACAACATCCTGCTGGAGGGCCACAGCGACGCCCTGGAGAACGACGTGGTGATCTACATCAAGCAGGCCCAGACCCCGGCCGTCTCCCGGCACATCACGGACCCGGCGATCCGCGAGTACTTCCAGCACGAGGGGCACCGCACGGTGATCTCCCAGCGCGCCCTCCAGGCGCACGCCGACCCGTGGCTCGGCTGGACCGAGCTGGACGGCGCGGGCCAGTTGGTCGCCGAGGTCTCGCCGTACGCGGTGGACCTCGACTGGGGCGACATCGACGACCCGGAGGAGATCGCGGCGGTCGTCGCCGACCTCGGCCGGGCCACGGCGACGATGCACGCGGCGGCGGACGACACCTCCGGCGAGTCCCTGGTGCCCTTCTCCACCGAGCGCGCCATCGACGCGGCCATCGCCGGCGACGAGGAGGGCTTCGCCCCGCTGCTGGTGGACTTCGCGCACTCCTACGGCGCCCGCGCGCGTGCCGACCACCAGATCTTCGTCGACCTGTTCCGCAACGGCCGCATCCCCGGCCTGTGACGCGGCCTGTGACGGGGAGGTCACCCAGAGGGAAGGGCACGGCGTCCACAGGGACCCTTTAGGGGTCCCTTACCGGACCCCGTGGCACACTCTGACCGCTATGGACATATCAGGGACCCCGATCAGAGCCGTACGCGCGGCGCTGTTCACGGCACTCGTCGTGACGCTCGGCACCGCGTCGCACGTGCTGCTGTCCGGGGTCCCGCTGCCGCTGGCCACGGTGGCGCTGGCCGCCGCCGCGGTCTTCGCCGTGGCGTTCGCGCTGGCGGGCCGCCGCGAGGTTGGCCCGGGCCGGATCGCCGCCCTGCTGATCCCGCTGGAACTGGCGGTCGACACGCTCTTCACGGCCGGCCAGCACGCCTGTTACGGCGCCGCGGGCGGCCCGGTGACCGGCCCGCTGCGCGCGGTGGGCCTGGACGTACTGTGCGGGGGCGCGGTCGGCTCCCCGCTGGCCCGGATGACGGCCCCGGACACCGCCACCGCGCTCTTCGCCAACGCCGACCCCCGGGCCGCCTGGCTCCTGCTGTGCGCCCATGTCTCCATCGGCCTGCTGGCCGCGGCCTGGCTCCACCGGGGCGAGCGCGCCCTGACCCAGCTGCTGAGCGCCGCCGCGGCGACGACGTTCCGCCCCTTGCTGCTGGCGGTGACCGGCATCGTCGTACGGCCGGCTCCGTCGGCCCCGCGTCCGCCGCGCCCCACGCACCGCGCGGCGATCATCCGCGACCTCCTGCTGTCACACACGCTGGGCCGCCGCGGCCCACCGCCCCGCAGCTGCGTCGCCTGACGCCCGGCACCGTCCGGCGACGTCGCCCCGCCTGAAGAGGCATGGGGCCCACAGCACACCTCCCACCCCGGCGGCGCGGAAATCTGCGCACACCTCCCGGCCCCCGCGCACCGCAAATGCCCAGGGACACGGCACGGCAGGACACCGCGCACCGCACACCCCCAGAGACACGGGACCCCGAAACACCGGCTACCACCCACCCCCCAGGGGCGCGGAACGCGGGAACCCCGGCTACCACGCACCCCCTAGGGGCGCGGGACTCCGAAACGCCGGATACCGCACACCCCCCCCAGAGACACGGGACCCCGAAACACCGGCTACCACCCACCCCCTAGGGGCGCGGGGAACTGCGCGACCAGCCACCACGCACGCGCGGCCGAAAAACCACCCCCGCCACCCCACCCCCACCCCACATGGAGATCACCATGAGCAAGCGAAACACCAACGCCGCCAAATCCGCCGCGCGAGAGCGCCTACGCGAAGAACGCGAGCGCGAGGCAAAGCGCGCAAGGACCAAGCGCCAGATCATCGTGGCCTGCACAGTCGTCGCCGTGCTGGCCGCGGCCGGCGGCATAGGCTACGCCGTCGTCCAGGCGAACAAGCCCACCCACTGGGAGGCCGTGCAGGACGAGAAGGTCACCGCCCCGGCCAACACCACCGGCACCGACGGCACCACCGTCGTCATAGGCGAGGAGAGCGCCCCCAAGACCCTCAAGGTCTACGAGGACCCGCGCTGCCCGGTCTGCGCCTCCTTCGAGCAGACGGTCGGCTCGACCGTGGACAAGGACATCGCCGACGGCAAGTACAAGGTCCAGTTCGTGGGCGGCACCTTCCTGGACGGCGACTCGCTCGGCGACGGCAAGGTCGGCTCCAACGGCGAGGGCTCCAAGAACGCGATGAGCGCGCTGGGCGCCGCCCTGAACGTCAGCCCGGACGCGTTCCTGGCGTACAAGACCGCGCTGTACTCGGCGGACTGGCACCCGGAGGAGACCGACGACAAGTTCGCCGACGACAGCTACCTCATCGAGATCGGCGACACCGTCCCGGCCCTGAAGGACAACGCCACATTCCAGAACGCGGTGAACAACGGCACGTACGACGCCTGGGCCCTGGCGATGTCGAAGACGTTCGACACCAACAAGGACGGCGTGACGGGCACCCCGAGCTTCGTCATGGACGGCAAGATCCTCACCACCGCCGACGGCAACCCGCCCATGACGGTGGCGGACTTCAACACGGTGGTGGACGCGGCCCTCAAGGGCTGAACGGCGACCCGAAGTCTCTGAACGGCGACCCGCGAGGGCCGAACCGAGGACGCCCCGGCGTCCAGGACCGAAAGAGCGGGCGAACTTTCCGAGTTCGCCCGCTCCCTTTCGTACCGCTCAGTAACCTGATCGCTCGTGACCAGTCATGACAGATCACCCAAGA
This sequence comes from Streptomyces sp. NPDC056734, assembly GCF_042790455.1. Lineage (NCBI taxonomy): Bacteria > Bacillati > Actinomycetota > Actinomycetes > Kitasatosporales > Streptomycetaceae > Streptomyces > Streptomyces sp. NPDC056734. The sequence goes on along the minus strand of NZ_JBHTZD010000018.1, from coordinate 113,881 downwards.
CCAACTCCCTTACCCCGCGCCGCCGTACGGTCGTCAAGGCCGCGGCGGCCACCGCGGTGCTGGCCGCTCCGCTCACCGCAGCACTGCCCGCCCGCGCGGCCGGGACCCCCGTCTTCGCGCACGGCGTGGCCTCCGGCGATCCCCTCCCCGACGGCGTCCTGCTGTGGACCCGGGTGACACCCGCCCCGGAGGCCACCCCCGGCTCCGGGCTCGGCCCGGACACCGAGGTCGCCTGGACCGTCGCCAAGGACAGGGCGCTGACGCAGATCGTCGCCCAGGGCTCGCTCACCGCGCGGGCCGCCACCGATCACACGGTCAAGGCCGACATCCGCGGCCTGGAGCCCGGCACGGCCTACTGGTACCGCTTCTCCGCCGGCGGCACCGACTCCCCCGTCGGCCGCACCCGCACCGCGCCCGCCGCGAACACCGCCGTCGCTGGCCTGCGCTTCGGCGTGGTCTCCTGCGCCAACTGGGAGGCCGGCCACTTCGCGGCGTACCGCCATCTCGCCGCACGCGGCGACCTGGACGCCTGGCTGCACCTCGGGGACTACCTCTACGAGTACGGCGGTGGTGAATACGGCACCCGAGGCACCGTCGTACGCCCGCACGCCCCCGCGCACGAGATCCTCAGCCTGGCCGATTACCGCACCCGGCACGGCCGTCACAAGACCGACCCCGACCTCCAGGCACTGCACGCGGCGGCGGCCTGCGTCGCCATCTGGGACGACCACGAGATAGCCAACGACGCCTGGTCGGACGGCGCCGAGAACCACACCGAGGGCCCCGAGGGTACCTACGGTGACCGTCAGGCCGCCGCAAAGCAGGCGTACTTCGAGTGGATGCCCGTCCGCCCCGCCCTCGCCGGCACCACCTACCGCGCGCTGCGCTTCGGCAAGCTGGCCGATCTCTCCCTGCTCGACCTGCGCTCCTTCCGCTCCCAGCAGGCCGCGTCCGGCAGCGGCGAGGTCGACGACCCGGACCGCACCCTCACCGGCCGCGCCCAGCTGGACTGGCTCAAGGCGGGCCTCAAGGCGTCCGACACCACCTGGCGCCTGGTCGGCAACTCGGTGATGATCGCGCCGTTCGCGATCGGCGCGCTCACCGCCGAACTGCTGGCGCCGCTCGCCGAGCTGCTCGGACTGCCCCGGGAGGGCCTCGCGATCAACACCGACCAGTGGGACGGCTACACCGACGACCGGCGTGAGCTGCTGGACCATCTGCGCGCGCACGCCATCCGCAACACCGTCTTCCTGACCGGCGACCTCCACATGGCGTGGGCCAACGACGTGCCGGTGAACGCCGCGACCTACCCGCTGTCCGCCTCCGCCGCCACCGAGTTCGTGGTCACCTCGGTCACCTCCGACAATCTGGACGACCTGGTGAACGTCCCCGAGGGCACGGTCACCGCGCTCGCCGCGCCGCTCATCCGGGCCGCCAACCGGCATGTCCACTGGGTCGACACCGACCGCCACGGCTTCGGCGTCCTCGACCTCACCGCCGAGCGCGCGCAGATGGACTACTACACCCTCTCCGACCGCACCAGGGCCGACGCCACCGCCGCCTGGCAGCGCTCGTACCGCACCCGCAGCGGCACCCAGCGGATCGAGCGCGCGTACGACCCCGTGTAGCCGACGGCCGGCCGCCTAGAGGGAGTCCAGGAAGCCGAGCGCCACCCGCCAGGTGGCCTCGGCCGCCTCCTCGTCGTAGTCGGGCAGCCCGGGGTCGGTGTAGAGATGGCCCGCGCCCGCGTAGCGGTACACCTCCACGTCCGCGCCCGCCCGGCCCATCTGGAGATACCAGGCGCTCAGCCAGTCGTCCGTCTCGAACGGGTCCGGCTCGGCGACATGCAGCTGCACCGGCAGCCCGTCCACCGACGCGTTGGGCGCGAGGTCCGACGTGCCGTGCACCAGCAGCAGGCCCCGGGCCTGCTCGTCGCCGAGGGCGAGGGTCTGGGCCAGGGAGGCGCCGAGCGAGAACCCGGCGTACACCAGACCGGCCCCGGAGTGGGGCGCGGCCGCCAGCACCGCCCGCTTGAGCAGCTCGTCCTTCCCGATCCCCGCCTGGGCGGCCATGCCCTCCTCGACCGTGTCGAACGTACGCCCCTCGAACAGGTCCGGGACCAGCACCTCATGGCCCGCGGCACGCAGCCGCTCGGCCGCGTCCCGCACCGCCGGTCTGAGTCCGTGGGCCGAGTGAAAGAGCACGATGTCCATGAGCCCCATGGTGCCAGCCACCACTGACAACGCGGGCCAGGGCAACCGGGGGCCGAACCCCGGACCGGACCACCCCAGCCTCCCCAGCCCTCCCCAGCCACGCCCGGACCGGATCAGGGAGATATGTTCACGACCCCCGAACCCCGGTTACGTTCACTGACATGGAAAATCTGCTCCGCCCCCTGATCGTGATCGGCGGTTCGGTGCTGCTGACCCTGGTCATCGGCTGGGCCACCGACTTCCTGCTGCGCAAGGCCGACGCACGGCACGGCGGGACGTCCCTGTGGGGCGAACTGCGCCGGGCCCGGGTTCCGTACCAGCTGGTGCTGTGTGCCGCCCTGCTCAGAGGCTCCTACGACCAGGCGCGGCTGCTGACCGGGTTCCGCGAGGGCGTCGGGCAGACGCTGACGCTGCTGCTGATCGGCTCGGCGGCCTGGCTGGCGGTGCGGATCGCGGCGGCGGTGGTCGGGGCGTCGTACTCCCGCTACGCCCACACGCACACCGAGCGGGACCCGGCCCGCGTGCGCCGGGTGCGCACCCAGGTGACGCTGATAACGCGGGTGGTCGCGGCGGTCGTCGGGGTGATGGCGGCGGCGGCGATGCTGCTGACGTTCCCGGCGATGCGCGCGGCCGGCGCCTCGCTGCTGGCGTCGGCGGGCATCCTCGGCATCGTGGCCGGGGTGGCGGCGCAGTCCACGCTGAGCAATCTCTTCGCGGGGCTCCAGATCGCGTTCGGCGACATGGTCAGGATCGGCGACACCGTGGTGGTGGACGGCGAGTGGGGCACGGTCGAGGAGATCACCCTGACCTTTCTGACCGTACGGACCTGGGACGAGCGCCGGATCACCATGCCGGTGTCGTACTTCACGTCCAAACCGTTCGAGAACTGGTCGCGCGGCACCCCGCAGATGACCGGCACGGTCTTCTGGCAGCTCGACCACTCGGCGCCGATGGCGCTGATGCGCGCCCGGTTGCAGGACATCCTGCGCGCGTGCCCGGCGTGGGACGGCCGTTCCTTCGATCTCGCGGTCACCGACTCCACCCCGAGCACCATGGAGGTGCGGGCCCTGGTGACGGCGAAGGACGCCGACGACATCTGGACGGTCCGGGTCACCGTCCGCGAACAGATGCTCGACTGGCTGGTCCGGGAGCATCCGTACGCGCTGCCCAGGGTGAACGCCACGGACGCCGTACTGCCCCCCGGCGCTCCGGGCGCGAACGGCACGCGACGCGCCGGTGAGGGCACCCCGGCGCCGCGCCGCGCGGTGGAACCGCACCGCCCGGACCGGATCTGACCGCCTCCCGGGCCGCCTCCCGGGTCGTCCGGTCAGCGGCCCCGCTCCGCACCCCCGTTGACCTGGATGACCTGGGACGTGAGATGCCCGGCGTGCGGCGAGGCCAGCCAGTGCAGGGTGGCCGCGACATCGCCGGGCATGCCCACGCGCCCGGTCGAGGTCTCCGCGATCAGCCGCTCCCGCCGCTCCGGCTCCATGGCGTCCCCGAAGAACTCCGTGTCCTCGACATAGCCGGGCGCCACCACGTTCACGGTCACCCCGCGCGGCCCCAGCTGCCGGGCCAGATCATGGGCGTACGGATGCAGCGCCGCCTTGGCCGCCGCGTACGCCCCGGTGCCCGAGCCGCGGAACGCGGCGATCGAGCTGAGGAACAGCACCCGGCCGCCCGGATCGGCGAGCCGGTCCTTGAGGGCCTCGGTGAGCAGCACCGAGGTCAGCGTGTTGATCCGGAAGTTGACATTCCAGACGTGGGCCACGGCGTCGAGCGGATCGTCACCGGCGGCGGGCGGCTCCAGCAGCCCGTTGCCGCCCGCGCTGTGGATCAGCACATCCACGGTCCCCAGCTCGCGCGCCACGAAGGCGGCCACCTCCCGCACCCGCTCCGGCTCCGCGAGGTCCGCCGCGAAGGTCAGCGCCCCCGGCACCCCGGCCCGCTCCAGCACCTCCCGCCGCCGCCCGACCAGCAGTACCTGGTCCCCCTCCGCCGCGAACAACCGCGCCGCCGCGAGCCCGATCCCCGTACCACCACCGCTGATGACAACGTTGCGTGACATGATCACATCGTACGGCGTTGTGCGCGCCGACGGCCGGAACAGTCCGGCTCAGCGCATGCTGCGCACGTCGAGATGGCGCAGCACCCGGTCCACGATCTCCGGGTCGGAGCCGGGCTCGCCGCGGGCCGCCAGCACCTCGTGGCGGGCCGCGCTCAGCATCTCCCGCTCGATCCGGCGCAGCCGCCTGACCCGTTGCGCCCGCTGCTCGTGCCCCTCGCGGCGCTCCTCCTCACCGAGCTGCGGATCGATCCGTACGCCGATCTCGTAGGCCCGGCGCAGCATTCGCTCGGTCACTTCCTCCGGCAGGTCCTCGACATCCTCGATCTCCTTCAGCCGGCGCCGGGCGGCCTTCGCCGCGCGCACGGCGAGGGTGTGCTCGAACTCCTTCTCCCGCTCGCTGTCGGCCCGTACCCCGAGGCGTTTCACCAGCCAGGGCAGGGTCAGGCCCTGGACCACCAGGGTGGCCATGATCACCGCGAAGGCGATGAACACGATCTCGTCGCGGTCGGGGAAGGGCGAGCCGTCGTCGGTGGTGAGCGGGATGGCGAGGGCCAGCGCCACGGAGGCCACCCCGCGCATGCCGGACCACCACATGACGACCGTCTCGCGCCAGGTCGTCGGGATCTCCTCGTCATGGTCGCGCCGCGCGTGCAGCCGCTGGGTCACCCAGGTCGCGGGCAGCAGCCACAGCAGCCGTACGAAGACCACGACGCCGACGACCGCCGCCGACCACAGCAGCAGTTCGCCCCAGCGGCCGGAGGCGGTGCGCAGGGCGTTGTGCAGTTCCAGGCCGATCAGCCCGAAGGCGACGCCCGTGACGAGCGTGTCGACGATGTCCCAGAAGGTGTGCCCGGCGAGCCGGGTCATCACGTCGTCGGCGTCGGTGGCGTAGTCGGTGAGATAGAGCGCGGTGACGAGGACGGCGAGCACGCCGGAGCCGTGCAGTTCCTCGGCGGCGACATAGGAGGCGAACGGCACCAGCAGGCTCAGGCCGATCTGGAGGGTGGCGTCGCCCAGCAGGTCCGCCAGCTTGTTGGCGCACCAGCCGAGCGCCAGCCCGACGACGAGCGCGACCACGGCGGACAGCACCAGGTCCAGCCCCGCCCGCCAGGGCGAGAAGGTGCCGCTGACGGCGGCGGCGATGGCCACGTGGTAGAGCACGATCGCGGTGACGTCGTTGAACAGCCCCTCGCCCTCCAGGATGGAGACGAGCCGGCGGGGCAGTCCGAGCTGTCCGGCGACGGCGGTCGCGGCCACCGGGTCGGGCGGCGCGACCAGCGCGCCGAGCGCCACGGCCGCCGCGACGCCCAGCCCGGGCACGATCGCGTTGGCCACGAGGGCGACACAGAGCGTGGTGACGAACACCAGAGCGACGGCGAGCAGCAGGATCGGCCGGAGATTCGCCGCGAACTGCCGCCAGGAGGTGCGCCGTACGGCCGCGTAGAGCAGCGGTGGCAGCAGCAGCGGCAGGATCAGATCCGGCGGGATACTGACGTTGGGCACGAAGTCCAGCAGCGCCAGCACGATCCCGAGCAGGGTCATCAGCACCGGCGCGGGCAGCCCCAGCCGGTCCCCGACCGGGACGCTGAGCACGGCCGCGACCAACAGCACGAACAACAGGGCCAGTTGATCCACGGTCGGCGCTCCGGGTGATCGGCGGTGGTACGGCAGCAGCTCTCAAGGCCGTGGTACGGCGGTTTTACGACAGCTCCGGGGGCGGTCTCACGACGGCTCCGGGGGCGGTGGTACGACGGCTCCGGGGACGGTGGTACGACGGCTCCGGGGCGGGCGGCGGCCCGCGGACTGTCCGGGGCCGGTCGCTACAGAGCGCGCCGCATCGCCCGGTGCGGTATCCCGGCGTCGGGGAACTCCGGGCCGTACGCCGCGTAGCCCAGCCGTTCGTAGAACCCCAGGGCGTGGGTCTGGGCGTGCAGATCGACCGCCGTGAGCCCCCGCGCGCGTGCCGCGTCCTCGATGGCCCGTACGAGTCCGGCGCCGACGCCGAGCCCGCGCGCGTCCGGGATCACCGCGAGCCGGCCCAGCGAGCCCACTGCCGGGTCGCCGCCGTTCTTCGCGGCGGCGGCCGGGCCGTGCAGCAGCCGGCCGGTGCCCAGCGGCGCGCCGTCCGCCGCGCGCACGGCCAGCACATGGACGGCGCCCGCGTCGTACACGTCGTACTCGATGTCCTCGGGTACGCCCTGCTCGGCGACGAAGACCGTCCTGCGCAGGGCGAAGCACGCCTGGAGGTCGGCCGGGCCGGCGGCGACCCGCACCTCGTGGGCGACGCTCACCCGTAGGTCTCCGCGCGGACCTGGTCCAGGGTGCGCTGGAGGTCCTCGGGGTAGTCGCAGGAGAACTCGGCCCACTGGCCGTCGCCGGGGTGCTCGAAGCCCAGCCGTACGGCGTGCAGCCACTGGCGGGTCAGGCCGAGCCGCTTGGCGAGGGTGGGATCGGCGCCGTAGGTGAGGTCGCCGACGCAGGGGTGGCGGTGGGCGGCCATGTGGACGCGGATCTGGTGGGTGCGCCCGGTCTCCAGCTTCACATCGAGCAGGGAGGCCGCGCGGAACGCCTCGATCAGGTCGTAGTGCGTGACGGAGGGCTTGCCCTCGGCGGTGACCGCCCACTTGTAGTCATGCTGCGGGTGGCGGCCGATCGGGGCGTCGATGGTGCCGCTCGTCGGGTCCGGGTGGCCCTGCACGAGCGCGTGGTAGCGCTTGTCGACCGTGCGTTCCTTGAACTGGCGCTTGAGGGAGGTGTACGCGCGCTCGGACTTGGCGACCACCATCAGCCCGGACGTGCCCACGTCGAGGCGGTGCACGATCCCCTGCCGCTCGGCGGCACCGGAGGTGGAGATCCGGTACCCGGCGGCGGCGAGCCCGCCGATGACGGTGGGCCCGCTCCACCCCGGACTGGGATGAGCGGCAACCCCCACAGGCTTCACGATCACCACGACATCGTCATCGTCATGGACGATCTCCATGCCCTCGACCGGCTCGGCGACGATCTGCACCGGCGCGGGCGCCTGGGGCATCTCGACCTCCAGCCAGGCGCCGCCGTGCACCCGCTCGGACTTTCCGGCCACCGACCCGTCGACCGTGACCTTCCCCGCGGCGGCCAGCTCCGCGGCCTTGGTGCGGGAGAAGCCGAACATCCGGGAGATGACGGCGTCGACGCGCTCGCCCTCCAGGCCATCGGGCACGGGCAGGGTGCGGATCTCGGGAAGCGTACTCACCCGTCGAGTATGCCGGACGGGTCCGACAACGCCGTACGCCGTCCGCCGCCGTCAGTCCTTGTGGACCGTGCCGTCGGGGTCGAGGCCGCGGAAGGAGAGCAGCACGATGAGGATGCCGCCGCAGACGATCGCCGAGTCGGCGAGATTGAAGACGGCGAAGTGCTTGGGCGCGATGAAGTCCACGACCGCGCCCTCCAGGAAGCCCGGCGAGCGGAAGATCCGGTCGGTGAGATTGCCCAGCGCGCCGCCGAGCAGCAGACCGAGCGCGAGGGCCCAGGGGAGGCTGTAGAGCTTGCGGGCGAGGCGCGCGATGACGACGATCACGGACGCGGCGATGACCGTGAAGATGATCGTGAACGCCTGGCCGATGCCGAAGGCGGCGCCCGGATTGCGGATCGCGTCGAAGCGCAGCCAGTCGCCGATGACGTCGATCGCCGGGTTGCCCTCCAGCTTCGCCACCACGAGCAGCTTGGTGGACAGATCCAGGGCGTAGGCGAACGCGGCGACGGCGAACAGCACGGCGATCCGCCGCTTGCCCCGGGGCGGCGCGGCGCCACCCTCGTCGGTCTCCGGGGTAGGTGCCGTCCCGGAGGCGGGCCGCTCCTGCTCGGCCTCCGCCTCGGCCTGTCCCGCGTCCGGGTTTTCCGGCGTACCGATGATGCGCTCCGCCTCTGCCACGTGAGTCCCTCAACCTAGGTGCCTGCTGAGCACGAGGGTACGGCACGCCCCTGACACACCCGGTGCTCAGGAGGGCCACCGGGGCGAGGGACGCCTGTCAGTACCGGCGCTCCTGCTTCTGCTTGCACTCCACACACAGGGTGGCCCTCGGGAAGGCCTGCATACGGGCCTTGCCGATCGGATTACCGCAGTTCTCGCACAGGCCGTAGGTACCGGCGTCCAGGCGCTGGAGGGCGCGCTCGGTCTGGAGGAGCATCTCGCGCGCGTTGGCGGCGAGCGCCAGCTCGTTCTCGCGCGTGATGTTCTTGGTGCCGGTGTCCGCCTGGTCGTCGCCCGCGCCGTCGCCGGAGTCCCGCATCAGGCCGACCAGCGACCGCTCGGTGGTGGTGATCTCGTCCCGCAGCCGCTCCGCCTCGGTGATCAGCTCGGTCCGGGCCTCGGCGACCTCCTCGGGCGTCCAGGGATCCTCCCCGGGCCGCACCGCCAGCTCCCCGGGCTCGGCGGCGGGCCGCGCCTTGGGTACGGCGGTCTTGGCCGCCGTGGCCGCACCAGGGCTCTTCTTAGCAACCACCGTCTTGGCTCCCGTCTCGTCCGCGGCCGACGCCGCACTCTTCGCCGTACTCTTCCGCCCACCAACCCGCCCGGAATCCTTCACACCGGGAACGTCCTCGCCGGAAACCTGCTCGCCGGAAACTCGCTCACTGAGAACTCGCTCGCTGGGAACCCGCTCACTGGGAACTTTCCCACCAGATGTCTTCATGCCGGAGGCCTTCTTGCCGGGGGATCTGACGCCAGAGGTTTTCCGCCCAGACGACCGCTGACCTGCACTTTGCTGGTCTGGGGCGTGCTGGCCGGGGGCCTGCTGTTCGGGAGGTTGCTGTTCAGGGGGCTGCTTGCCGGAGGGTTTCCTTCCGGAGGGCTTCTTTCCGGAGGGCTTCTTTCCGGACGGCTGTCCAGGCGACTGTCCGGGGGCCTGGCCGGAGAGCCGGCCAGGGGTCTGGCCGGAGGGCTTGCCCGGGGTCTGCTTCCCCAAGGGCTGCTTTCCCGGGGCCTTTTTTCGCGGCGACTTCCGTCCGGGCGTTTTCTGTTCAGGGGCCTGCTGTCCCGGGGCACGCTCCTCTGCCGACTCCCGGTCAGAGGGCTTCTGTCCTGGCGACGTGCGGTCGGGGGACTCCGCGCCGGAGGATTGCCGTCCTGGCGCTTTCGCTGCCGGTGTCTTCCGTCCAGAGGACTTCCGCCCTGGCGACGCCCGGCCAGGGGACTCCCCGGGAGACTGACGTCCCGGGGCTTTCGCCGCCGATGTCTTGCGTCCAGAGGACTTCCGTCCTGGCGACGCCCCACCAGAGGACTCCCCACCGGGAGACTGACGCCCTGAGGCCTTCGCCACCGATGCCTTCCGTCCGGAGGACTTCCGTCCTGGCGACGCCCCACCACGGGACTCCCCACCGGGAGACTGACGCCCCGGGGCCTTCACCTCCGGTGTCTTCCGTCCGGAGGACTCCTCGCCGGGGGACTTCCGGCCGAGGGCTTGCTCTGCCGAGGGCAGCCCGCCTGCGGCGCCGCTGTCCCTGACGGCTTTTCGGCGGGAGGCTCCCTCTGCCAGAGGCCGCTCGCCAGTGGCACCTACGGCACCAGCGGTGCGTTTCCGGCTACGGGTTTCACCTGCCGGAGGCTTCTCGGCTCCGGCACCTGCGGCGGCCCTGGCGGAGGCTTTCCGGCGGGGAGCTTCCTCCGGGGCTTGCTCGACTGTGGTGGCTACGGCATCGGCACGAGGTTTCCGACCGGAGCCTCCCCCTGAGACCTGCTCAACTGCGGCACCTGCGGCCCTGCCAGTCCCCCGACGACGGGAGACTCCCTCCACCGCAGACCCCTCACCCACGGCGCCCACAGCACCAGCACCAGCACCAGCACCAGCACCAGCACCAGGCTCCCGGCCGGAACCTCCCACCCCCGAGACCTGCCCAGCTACAGCACCCACCCCCTTGGCCGATACCTTCCGGCGAGGAGCCTCCACCGCCGGTGGCTGCTCACCAGCGGTCGCCGCTACACCAGCGCGACGCTTCCGGCCTGGCGCCGATCCTTCTGCCGAGGGCTGGTCACCTGGGGCACCCGCCACACCGGCGGAGCCTTTCCGACCGGCGGACACCTTCCCGGCAGAAGCCCCCTCGCCGCCGGCACCAGACGACGGCTCCCGAGCCCCCGCCACACCGCTCGGGACCATCTTGGCGGCGGCCTTCTTGGCGGGCCGCTTCCCGGCGGCCGAGCTTCCCCGGACCACCGCCTTGCCGTCGTCAGGGGTCCCCTCCCCCGCACCCCGCGCGGCAGCGGCCTTGGCCGCCGGGGCCTTCTTGGCCACGGCCTTCCTGCCCGCAGCCGCCTTCCCGGCGGAAGCCTTCTTGACCGGGGCCGGGGCCGGGGCCGGGGCCTTCTCGGCCGCCCCCGACCTGGCAGCAGCCTTCTTGGCCGTCGCCCTCCTCCCGGTCGCCCCCTCCTGGGCGCTCTCAGGAGCGACCTCATGGGCGGCCCCACGAGCAGCCTCAGAGGAGACCTTCCCGGAAACCGCCTCCTTGGCGACCGTTTTCCTGGCGACCGCCTTAGGCGAGGTTTTCCGGGCCACCGCCTTCTTCGCGGCACCCTTCCTCGCCCCACCCTTCCCGGCGGCAGCCCTATTCGCCCCACCCTTCCCGGCGGCAGCCCTCCCCACCGCACCCTTCCTGGCCGCGCTCCCCCTGGGGGGTTCCTTCGAGGTCTCCTTCACCGGCGTGGCCTCCTCAGCCACCCCCCTGTCGACTGTCACCGCCCTCTTGGCGGCGGTCCTCGTCACCGGCGCCCGCGCGGACGTCCCTTTCCTCACCGGCTCCCGCGCGCCACCCCCCGACTCGGCCTCCCCACCTTCTCCCGACCCCGCACCACCCCGCACCCCGGAAACCCGCTTCTTGCCCCCGACGTCCTTGCCCGCACCACCGGAAACACCCGTGCCACCCCCCGAAGAACCCGCCCCGCCGCCAAAGCCCCGTACACCCCCCGACGCACCACGCATCGAGTCCCGTACGGCGGTCTTCTTCGCCACCATGGCCGCGGCCCCTTCACATACCGTGATCTTGCGCGCGAATCGTGCTGGGACGATAAATCGACTTGAGTCCCGCGGCAACGGGGCACGCCGCCCCAGCCGCCCGCCCCGGCACCCCCACGCGGCGGACATGCATCCGTTGTGCCCAGCTCCCCGCAGGGTGAATCCGCCGCGCGGAGATCCCCGGACGCCCGCCCACCGACCGCGCCATTCGGGTCACCCCGCACCCCGCCGGCCCGCCCGATATCCGGTCGTCCGCTGTCGGTGCGGCGCCGTACACTGGGCGGAGCGAAAGGCGTGGATGGGGACGAGTAGCGGCGTACGCAGCCCAGAGCGACCCGGGGACGGTGGAAGCCCGGGGGCGAGCGCGACGTGAAGATCACCCCGGAGCCGCCGGAGGAAAGCCGCAACACCTCTCGTACAGAGACCCAGCACACCCCGTACAGAGGCCGACGCGGCGAGTAGAACCGGCTCGCGACCCCAATGAGGGGGCTCCCCGGAGCGCGCATCGGGCGCCGGAGGGCCAAGGAGGGTGGTACCGCGGGAGCGCGCCGCAGCCGGCGCGAAGGCAGGTCCGACACCAGGACCCGGCCAGGCTCTCGTCCCTCCGACGGAAGGCAGAAAGTCCGTTGGAGGAAGCCCGCAGATGACAGCGCCGACGTACCGCCAGGTACCCGCCCAGGTCGATTTGCCCGCCCTGGAGCACGCCGTGCTCGACTTCTGGCGCGAGCAGAAGATCTTCGCCAAGACCCTGGAGCAGTCCGAGGGCCGCCCCGAGTGGGTGTTCTACGAGGGCCCGCCCACCGCGAACGGCATGCCCGGCGCCCACCACATCGAGGCCCGCGTCTTCAAGGACGTCTTCCCCCGCTTCCGCACCATGCGCGGCTACCACGTCGCCCGCAAGGCCGGCTGGGACTGCCACGGCCTCCCCGTGGAGCTGGCCGTCGAGAAGGAGCTGGGCTTCTCCGGCAAGAAGGACATCGAGGCGTACGGCATCGCCGAGTTCAACGCCAAGTGCCGCGCATCCGTCCTGCGCCACACCGGCGCCTTCGCCGAGCTGACGACCCGCATGGGCTACTGGGTCGATCTCGACGAGGCGTACGTGACCATGGAGCCGGAGTACATCGACTCCGTCTGGTGGTCGCTGAAGGAGATCTTCTCCAAGGGCCTGCTGGTCCAGGACCACCGCGTCGCCCCCTGGTGCCCCCGCTGCGGCACCGGCCTGTCGGACCACGAGCTGGCACAGGGCTACGAGACGGTCGTGGACCCCTCGGTGTACGTCCGCTTCCCGCTGACCTCCGGCCCGCTGGCCGGCGAGGCCGCCCTCCTGGTCTGGACGACCACCCCGTGGACCCTGGTCTCCAACACCGCCGTGGCCGCTCACCCCGAGGTCACCTATGTGGTCGCGACCAATGGCGAGGAGAAGCTGGTCGTCGCCGAGCCGCTGCTCGCCAAGGCGCTCGGCGAGGGCTGGGAGCCCACCGGGCAGTCCTTCACCGGCGCCGAGATGGAGCGCTGGACCTACCGGCGCCCCTTCGAGCTGGTCGAGTTCCCCGCCGGCACCGAGGCGCACTACATGGTCAACGCCGAGTACGTCACCACGGAGGACGGCACCGGTCTGGTCCACCAGTCCCCCGCCTTCGGTGAGGACGACCTCAAGGTCTGCCGCGCCTACGGCCTGCCGGTGGTCAACCCGGTCCGCCCCGACGGCACCTTCGAGGACGGCCTCCCCCTGGTCGGCGGCGTCTTCTTCAAGAAGGCCGACGAACAGCTCACCGAGGACCTCGGCACCCGCGGCCTGCTCTTCCGCCACGTCCCCTACGAGCACAGCTACCCGCACTGCTGGCGCTGCCACACCGCCCTGCTCTACTACGCCCAGCCGTCCTGGTACATCCGTACGACAGCCGTCAAGGACCGCCTCCTGGAGGAGAACGAGCGGACGAACTGGTTCCCGGACACGGTCAAGCACGGCCGCTACGGCGACTGGCTCAACAACAACATCGACTGGGCGCTGTCCCGTAACCGCTACTGGGGCACCCCGCTGCCCATCTGGCGCTGCGAGGACGACCACCTCACGGTCGCCGGCTCCCGCGCGGAGCTGACCGAGCTGACCGGCACCGACCAGTCGGACCTCGACCCGCACCGCCCGTTCATCGACGCGGTCACCTTCCCCTGCCCCCAGTGCGCGAAGACGGCCACGCGCGTGCCGGAGGTCATCGACGCCTGGTACGACTCCGGCTCGATGCCGTTCGCGCAGTGGGGCTACCCGTACAAGAACAAGGAGTTGTTCGAGTCCCGCTACCCGGCGCAGTTCATCTCCGAGGCCATCGACCAGACCCGCGGCTGGTTCTACACCCTGATGGCGGTCGGCACCCTGGTCTTCGACAGGTCGTCGTACGAAAACGTGGTGTGCCTCGGCCACATCCTCGCCGAGGACGGCCGCAAGATGTCCAAGCACCTGGGCAACATCCTCCAGCCGATCCCGCTGATGGATCAGCACGGCGCCGACGCGGTCCGCTGGTTCATGGCGGCCGGCGGCTCCCCCTGGGCGGCCCGCCGGGTGGGCCACGGCACCATCCAGGAGGTCGTCCGCAAGACCCTGCTCACCTACTGGAACACGGTCGCCTTCCAGGCCCTGTACGCGCGCACGTCGAACTGGGCCCCCTCCGCGGCCGACCCGGCCCCCGCCGACCGCCCGCTGATCGACCGCTGGCTGCTCTCCGAACTCCACGCCCTCACCGACCAGACGACCCAGGCCCTGGAGTCCTACGACACCCAGCGCGCCGGCAAGCTGCTGTCCGCGTTCGTCGACGACCTGTCGAACTGGTACGTACGCCGTTCCCGGCGCCGCTTCTGGCAGGGCGACAAGGCCGCGCTGCGCACCCTGCACGAGGTGGTCGAGACGGTCACCCGGCTGATGGCGCCGCTGACCCCGTTCATCACCGAGCGGGTCTGGCAGGACCTGATCGTGCCGGTCGCCCCCGACGCCCCGGAGTCGGTGCACCTCGCGTCCTGGCCGGAGGCGGATCTGACCGCCATCGACCCGGAGCTGTCCCGGCAGATGGTGCTGGTGCGCCGGCTGGTGGAGCTGGGGCGGGCCACGCGCGCGGAGTCCGGCGTCAAGACGCGTCAGCCGCTGCGGCGCGCGCTGATCGCGGCGACCGGGTTCGACACCCTGGACCGCGAGCTGCACGCCCAGATCACGGAGGAGTTGAACGTCGAGGGGCTGGCCTCGCTGTCCGAGGTGGGCGGCAGCCTGGTCGACACCACGGCCAAGGCCAACTTCCGGGCCCTGGGCAAGCGGTTCGGCAAGCGGGTCCAGGAGATCGCCAGGGTCATCGCCGACACGGACGCGGCCGCGCTGTCGCTGGCGCTGCGCGAGGGTACGGCGTCGGTGGAGGTCGACGGCGAGACCATCGCGCTCGCCCCGGACGAGGTGATCATCACGGAGACTCCGCGCGAGGGCTGGTCGGTGGCGTCCGACTCGGGCGCGACCGTCGCCCTCGACCTGGAGATCACGGAGGAGCTGCGGCAGGCCGGGCTGGCCCGGGACGCGATCCGGTTGATCCAGGAGGCCCGGAAGAACAGCGGGCTGGATGTCGCCGACCGGATCGCCCTGCGGTGGCTCGCCACCGACCCGGCGACGATCGCCGCGTTGAGCGTCCACGCGGGGATGATCGCGGACGAGGTCCTTGCGACGGATTTCGCGCAGGGCGAGGGCGATGACGGTGGGTTCGGCGAGCCGTTCTCCGACGAGGGGCTGTCGCTCACGTTCCGCCTGCGGAAGGCGTAGCCCGGGCGCCATCGGCGGGTGCGGGGGTGCGGGGGCTGGTCGCGCAGTTCCCCGCGCCCCCAAAAAAGCAGGCCGGGACAGTCACCCGGCGATAGGCACCGGGGGGGCAGTGACCCGCCCGTCAACAGCGGGCCGGGACGGTCACTCCGCGAAGGACACGGGGCCAGTGACCCGCTCCGTGAGAAGCACGCCGGGACGGTCACCCGCGATAGACACGGGGACCGGTCAAAGCAGGTCAGGCCGGTCTCGTAAGTGAGCGTCGGTCAGCAACACGCGTAAAAGGGGCGGGCCCCGGATGGAAATCCGGGGCCCGCCCCTTTACCGCAACTCTGCCAACGGCCACGCCGTCCTACGGGGCGCTCAGTTGTCGTCCTCGTCGATCAGGAAACCGCGCATCGGGGAGGGCGCCTGGCCCATCGGGCCGGGGCCCTGCGGGCGGACCGGGGCCATCGGCTGGGTCATCGCCGGGGACATCTGCTGCTGTCCGCCGCCGTAGGACGGGGCGGCCGGGCTCGGCACACCGCCCATCGCCGGGTTGCCGCCGTACGACGGGGCGCTCGCACCGGCCGGGGCCATGGAGGGCGCCGGGGACGGCGGCAGCGACGCGGCCGCCGGGGCGCGCGGCGGGGCGAGCGAGTCGTCGGCCTGCGTCTCCAGCTGGCGCAGCTGGGACTCCAGGTAGGACTTCAGCCGCGTACGGTACTCGCGCTCGAAGCCGCGCAGGTCCTCGACCTTGCGCTCCAGCGTGGCGCGGGCGGACTCCAGGGAGCCCATGGCGACGCGGTGCTTCTCCTGCGCGTCCCGCTCCAGGGCGTCGGCCTTGGCGCGGGCGTCGCGCTCCAGGCCCTCGGCGCGTGAACGGGCCTCGCCGACGATCTTGTTGGCCTCGGAGCGGGCCTCGGCGATCGCCTGGTCGGCGGTCTGCTGGGCCAGCGAGAGGACACGGGCGGCGCTGTCGCCGCCGGGGCCCTGACCGGGCATACCGGGGCCGCCCATCGGACCGCCCATGGGACCCGGGCCCATCTGTTGCTGCATCTGGCCCTGCATCGGGCCCTGTCCCATCTGGCCCTGTCCCATCTGGCCCTGCATCGGACCCTGACCCATCGGGCCGGGTCCCTGCGGGCCCTGTCCGCTGGGACCGGCGGGAAGCTGCGGCGCACCGCTCGGCAGCTGGGGCGGGCCACCCATGGGGCCACCCATCTGCTGCTGCGGCGGGCCCGATATGCCGGCGGGCACCGGAGCGCCGGGCCCTCGCATGCCCTGCTGGGGCATTCCGCCCTGTTGCGGCATCCCGCCCTGCTGCATGCCGCCTTGCTGCATTCCGCCCTGCTGCGGCATGCCTCCCTGCTGGGGCATCCCACCCTGCTGAGGCATTCCGCCCTGCTGCATTCCGCCCTGCTGAGGCATCCCGCCCTGCTGGGGCATTCCCCCCTGCTGCTGCATGCCACCCTGCTGGGGCATCCCGCCCTGCTGGTCCTGCGGCTCCGGGGGCTTGCGCATGTTCTGCTGGTTCTGCGCGGCGGCTCGGGTGGCCGCGGCCAGTTTGGCGCGCAGATCCTCGTTCTCGCGGAGCAAGCGGGTCAGTTCGGCTTCGACCTCATCGAGGAAGGCATCGACCTCGTCCTCGTCATAGCCTTCTCGGAGGCGGACGGTCGTGAACTGCTTGTTCCGCACATCCTCGGGGCTCAACGGCATCTCTTCACCTCAACGTAGTCGTCGGCAGTCGGCAAGACGGTAGTTGACATCGCTCACAGCCGGCTCACGATCGAGATCAGGATGTAGACGATGATCATCAGTACGAAGAAGGACAGGTCGAGCGCCACGCCCCCGAGACGCAGCGGCGGGATGACCCGCCGCAGAAGCTTGAGCGGTGGATCGGTGACAGTGTAGGTGGCCTCCAGAAGGACCACCATCGCCTTGCCGGGTTGCCATGAGCGGGCGAACTGGAAGACGTAGTCCATGACCAGCCGGAAGATCAGCACGATGAGAAACACCATCAGCGCGATGTAGATGACATCCAGGACCACGCCCATGTTCGGTGCTTCCCTCTCCCCAGTCCGTGCTCTGTTGTACCGCTGTTCCGGTCGTGCGTCTCAGCTCTGGTTGAAGAACCCGCCCTCTGCGATGCGGGCCTTGTCCTCCGCCGTGACATCGACGTTAGCAGGCGACAACAGGAATACCTTCTGCGTCACCCGCTCGATGCTGCCGTGAAGACCAAACACCAAACCGGCCGCAAAGTCGACAAGTCGCTTTGCGTCTGTGTCATCCATCTCGGTCAGATTCATGATCACCGGGGTGCCCTCACGGAAGTGTTCCCCGATAGTACGGGCCTCGTTGTAGGTCCGTGGGTGGAGTGTGGTGATCCGGTACGGCTCTCGTTCCGACACGACCTTGGGCATGATCACCGGTGCGTTCTTCTCGATGGACTGACGCTCTTGTGTGATGGACGCCACGGGCGCGATACGCGCCGGACGCCCGGATTCCGCGGCGAGTGAAGCGGATCGGCCCACCGGCTCACGAGGCACGGGGGGTTGAACGATTCGCACCTCTTCGTCCCTTTGGGACTGATGTGCCGAGTGGGATGAGTGGGACGGCTCGTGCCGTCGGTGGTCACGCTCGGGCTCCGGGTCGAGTTCGGGCTCGAAATCGTCATCGGGGTCGAAGCCCCGGCCGTCGTACCCGTCGTCCTCCACGAGGCCGAGGTAGACCGCCATCTTGCGCATCGCGCCGGCCATGCTCTGAGTCCTCCGCTCTGTGGTGGATCGACTGACGACTGCCAAGTGCCCGCGATCCACGAGGTCGTTGCGCCCGCCTTTCGGCGGTAATGACCATATTTTCTGCTGTGGTCCGACTTCTTGGCGACGTTACCCGAGCCTGGGGCGGACTCCGAGTACCGCCGTACCGACGCGCACATGTGTCGCCCCGGCCGCCACGGCCTGCTCAAGGTCCGCACTCATCCCTGCCGAGACCATGGTGGCAGCCGGATGGGTCCGGCGCAGGTCGGTCGACAAATCCATCAACCGCCCGAAGGCCGCCTGTTCCCGCCCCGCGTACGCGCCGGTGAGCGGGGCGACGGTCATCAGCCCGTCGAGCCGCAGTCCCGGCGCTCCGGCGACGAGACCGGCCAACTCTTCGATTCCCTCCGGCGCCACGCCCCCGCGCTCCCCCCGGCCGCCGGCGTCCGCGTCGAGGGCCACCTGGATCAGGCACCCCACCTCGCGCCCGGCCCGGACGGCCTCCTTGGACAGCGCCGTCACCAGCCGGGACCGGTCGATCGACTGCACGAGATCCGCGTAACCGACCACCGAGCGCACCTTGTTGGTCTGGAGCTGTCCGACAAAGTGCCACTTCAGGGGCAGATCCGAACATTCCGCGGCCTTGGGTGCCGCGTCCTGGTCGCGGTTCTCCGCGACATCGCGCACACCGAGTTCCGACAGGATCCGTACATCGCTCGCCGGATAGGTCTTGGTGACCACGATCAGGGTCACTTCACCCGGTGCGCGCCCGGCCGCGGCACACGCGCCGCCGATGCGCTCCTGAACCCTCGCCAGATTCGCGGCGAGTTCGCTCCTACGGTCCGTCATGCCCTATCGGTCCAGCCAGACATAGCCCGCGAGCCGGCCCGTGGACCGGTCCCGGCGGTACGAGAAGTGGTCGCCCGACTCCCGCGTGCACACCGGCGAGTGCTCCCGGTCGCACACCCCGAGCCGGGCGAGTTGCGCGTGCACTCCGGCGGCCACATCGACCGCGGGAGTGCCCCAGCTCGTCACCGCGTGCACCGCCGGTTCCACCGCGGCGACCTCGGCGCGCATCGGCTCGGGCACCTCGTAGCAGCGCCCGCACACGGCGGGACCGGTGCGGGCGACGATCCGCCCCGGCTCGGCGCCGCGTTCGGTCATCGCGCGGAGCACCGCGGGGACGACCCCGGCGACCAGCCCCGGCCGCCCGGCGTGCGCGGCGGCCACCACCCCGGCGACCGGGTCGGCCAGCAGGACGGGTACGCAGTCGGCGGTCAGCACCGCGAGGGCCAGCGCCCGCCGGGTGGTGACGAGCGCGTCGGCCTCGGGTACCGGGCGCTCGCCCCAGGGCCCGTCGGCCTCGGCGACCATGTCGCCGTGCACCTGGTTCATCCAGACCACGTCCCCGGGGTCGAGCCCCAGCGACTTGGCGGCCAGCTCGCGGTTGACGCGCACCGATCCGGGGTCGTCGCCGACCGCGCCGCCGAGGTTCAGCTCCTCATACGGAGCGGCGCTCACCCCGCCCCACCGGTCGGTGAAGGCGAAGTGCGCGCCGCTCACGCTCTCGCGCTGTCCTATCACTTCAGGAAGTCCGGCACGTCCAGATCGATCTCCTCGGCCGGGGTGCCGGAGTAGCTCCGCGACGGCGGGACCGGCGGGGCGGAGTGGTCGGCGACCGGCTCCGGCGCGCGCACCGGCTCCTCCTTGGGCTTGACGCTGCCGAGCGAGCCGAAGGAGGGGCGGCTGTCGGAGGACCGTACCGGGGTGGGCTCGTCGCGCTTGGCGGAGGCCGAGGCGAGGAGGTCGCGCTTGGCGGGCGGCTGGCCGCCGTCGAAGCCGGCCGCGATCACGGTGACCCGGACCTCGTCGCCCAGCGCGTCGTCGATGACCGCGCCGAAGATGATGTTGGCCTCGGGGTGGGCGGCCTCGCTGACCAGCTGGGCGGCCTCGTTGATCTCGAACAGGCCGAGATCGGAGCCGCCGGAGATGGAGAGCAGCACGCCCCGGGCGCCGTCGATGGACGCCTCCAGCAGCGGCGAGGAGATGGCCATCTCGGCGGCGGCCACCGCGCGGTCGTCGCCGCGGGCCGAGCCGATGCCCATCAGGGCCGAACCGGCCTCGGACATGACCGACTTGACGTCGGCGAAGTCAAGGTTGATCAGACCCGGTGTGGTGATCAGATCGGTGATGCCCTGGACGCCGGAGAGCAGCACCTGGTCCGCCGACTTGAAGGCGTCGAGGACGGATACCTGGCGGTCCGAGATGGACAGCAGCCGGTCGTTGGGGATCACGATGAGGGTGTCGACCTCTTCGCGGAGTTCGGCGATGCCGTCCTCGGCCTGGTTGGCCCGGCGGCGGCCCTCGAAGGTGAAGGGGCGGGTGACCACGCCGATGGTCAGGGCGCCGAGGGAGCGGGCGATGCTGGCCACGACGGGGGCGCCGCCGGTGCCCGTGCCGCCGCCCTCGCCGGCCGTCACGAAGACCATGTCGGCCCCCTTGAGGACCTCCTCGATCTCCTCGCGGTGGTCCTCGGCCGCCTTGCGGCCGACGGCCGGGTTGGCTCCGGCGCCGAGTCCGCGGGTGAGTTCACGGCCCACGTCGAGCTTGACGTCGGCGTCGCTCATCAACAGCGCCTGCGCGTCCGTGTTGATGGCGATGAACTCGACGCCCTTGAGACCGACCTCGATCATCCGGTTGATGGCATTGACACCACCGCCGCCGACACCGATGACTTTGATGACTGCGAGGTAGTTCTGCGGTGCTGCCACGTCGAAGGCCTCTCGCCTCGATTACGTGTCGCCGTCTCGCGGTCTTCGCGCTCCGGTGACTGATGCCGAATGGGACGGTCCGTATCGCCGACCCGAACCCTAAACCTGAAGTTTAGGGTTACCAGTGTGCCTGTTCATTGAAGTCTTCTGAACAGGACAGTAAGTCGACAAGTGGCGCCCGTTCAACGAACACGCCGAACCTCCCGTTTTTCTTTTCACCCTATGTGATCAGCCGTAGCGCTGCCCAACCAGGGGGCTGAACTGCGCGGATGTGCGTCAACTCGCCGATGACGCGGGGGCGGTGGGAACACTCACGTCGAAGTGCCGGGCGTCCGGCTCCGCTTTCATCAGAGCCGTGAGCGTACGCGCCTTCGCGCTCCCTTTCTCCGCGCTTCCCCACGCGACCGTGCGCTCCCCGCTCAGCTCCAGCGAGATGTCGTCGTACGAACGGACCTTGACGACCTGTGTGTCCCGCTCCACGGCCGCGGGGACGGACCCCGCCACCCGGACCGCCTCGCGCATCAGCCGGCTCTCGTCGAAGCGGCGCAGACTCGCCGCCGCCGAACCCGACCGGGAGAGCGTCAATTCCAGCAGCGGAACTGCTTTCGGTGCCTTCGAAACCGTGGCGAACCGGACGCCTTCGTCATCGACCTCCACAAACTTCCCGTCGCTTTCGACAAGAAGCACGGCGGTGCGCTCGGTCACCTTCAAAGAGATTCCGTGCGGCCAGGAACGGACCACGTCCACGGTGTCGATGCGCGGCAGTTCCCGCCTGAGCCGGTCCTCGATGGCCTCGGTGTCGACGGAGATCAGCGGCTCCCCGACCGGCACATCGGCCGCCTCGGTGACCTGCTCCTCCGTCAGTTCACGGGCACCGGTGACGGATACCCGCTCCACCCGCGCCCACTGCGAGCCGTACAGCACCCACAGTCCGCCCCCGGCCGACAGCGCGAGGGCGACGGCGAGAATGATGATCGTACGAAGCCGGAGTGCTCTCAGTCTCCGGAGCGGCGGGCCGGACGACTCCTGCTGGCGTTCCCCGCGCTCGGCGGTGGTCGGTCCGGCCACGCTTCCTGCCTTTCACCTACCCGGGCACCCGGTTCCTAGCGGCGTGCCCGGCTGGCGGCGATCGCCTCGTACACCATGCCGACGAGCAGTTCGTCGGCGTCCCGGCGGCCGAACTCACCGGCGGCGCGGGACATCTCGTACAGCCGGTGCGGGTCGGCGAGCACGGGCAGGACGTTCTCCCGCACCCAGTCGGGGGTCAGTTCCGCGTCGTCGACCAGCAGGCCGCCGCCGGCCTTGACCACCGGCTGGGCGTTCAGCCGCTGTTCGCCGTTGCCGATGGGCAGCGGGACGTAGGCGGCGGGGAGCCCGACGGCGGAGAGTTCGGCGACGGTCATCGCGCCCGCGCGGCAGAGCATCATGTCGGCCGCGGCGTACGCGAGGTCCATCCGATCCACGTAACTTACCGGGATGTACGGGGGCATTCCCGGCATCTGCTGCACCTGCGGCAGTTCGTTCTTCGGGCCGACCGCGTGCAGGATCTGGATCCCGGCCTGCTGGAGCCATGGGGCGACCTGCTGGACCACCTCGTTGAGCCGGCGGGCGCCCTGCGAGCCGCCGGAGACCAGCAGGGTGGGCAGGTTGGGGTCCAGGCCGAACAGCGCGCGGGCCTCCGGGCGGGCGGCGGCCCGGTCCAGGGTGGCGATCGCGCGGCGCAGCGGGATGCCGATGTAGCGGGCGCCGCGCAGCTTGTTGTCCGGGGTGGAGACGGCGACCTGGGCCGCGTAGCGCGAGCCGATCTTGTTGGCCAGGCCGGGGCGGGCGTTCGCCTCGTGGATGACGATCGGCACCCCGAGCCGCTTGGCGGCGAGATAGCCGGGCAGCGCGACATAGCCGCCGAAGCCGACGACCGCGTCCGCCTTGGTGCGCTCCAGGATCTGCTCGGCCGCCTTGATCGTGCCGCGCAGCCGGCCCGGGACGGTGATCAGCTCGGGTGTCGGTTTGCGCGGCAGCGGGACCGCCGGGATCAGCGCCAGCTCATAGCCGCGCTCGGGCACGAGCCGGGTCTCCAGCCCGCGCTCCGTGCCCAGGGCCGTGATGCCCACGGTCGGATCCTGCCTGCGCAGGGCGTCCGCGAGGGCGAGCGCGGGCTCGATGTGGCCGGCGGTCCCCCCACCGGCGAGTACGACATGCACCGAAATTCACCGCTCTCCGGACGTACGCGCCGCCGAGGCACGCCGTCGCATCGTGTTCCATCTCCGAGGCCCCCGCTCCAGCATGGCGCCTCCCGCCCGCTTTTTACCAAAGCGGGGTTGCCGCATGGCAAGCGCCGCCCGCGTCCCGGGCTCCTCGCGCGCGAAGGCGATCATGAGTCCGATGGCGAACATGGTCGGCAGCAGGGCGGATCCCCCGTAGGAGAACAGCGGGAGCGGGACTCCGGCGATCGGCAGCAGGCCGAGCACCGCACCCATGTTGATCACGGCCTGGGCCGTGATCCAGGTGGTCACGCCTCCCGCGGCATACCTGACGAAGTGGTCCTCCGTGCGGCCGGCCACGCGAATGCCCGCATAGCCTAGAGCGGCGAACAGGGCGAGCACCGACAGCGTCCCCGCCAGACCCAGTTCCTCACCGGTGACGGCGAAGATGAAGTCGGTGTGGGCCTCGGGGAGTTGCCCCCATTTTTCCACACTGGCCCCGAGGCCGGAACCGAAGAGTCCGCCGGAGGCCAGCGCGTAGATGCCGTGGACGGCCTGCCAGCAGCTGTCGCCGGGGCCGGGTTCGGTGGCGCCGATGCACTGGAGCCGGGCCATCCGGTTGGGGCTGGTTTTGATCAGGATCACCCCGAGCAGCGCGGCGACCGACAGCACCCCGGCGAACAGCCGGGTGGGGGCGCCGGCCAGCCACAGCAGGCCGAACAGGATCGCCGAGAGGATGATCGCGGTGCCCATGTCGCCGCCGAGCATGATCAGCCCGAGCAGCATGAAGGCCACCGGGACCAGTGGCACCAGCATGTGCTTCCACTGGGCGAGCAGCTTCTTGTCCTGCTTGCGGGCCAGCAGATCGGCGCCCCACAGCACCAGCGCGAGCTTGCCGAACTCGCTGGGCTGGATCTGGAAGGAGCCGCCGAGGGCGATCCAGTTCTGGTTTCCGTTGACCGCGACCCCTATCCCGGGCACCTGCACCAGCGCCATCAGGAAGACGGCCCCGGCGAGGATCGGGTAGGCGAGCGCCCGGTGCAGCTTGACCGGCATGCGGGCGGCCGCGAGCAGCAGGACCCCGCCGATGGCCGCCGCCAACAGCTGTTTGCGGAAGAAGTAGGAGCCCGGCAGGGACATCTGGAGGGCGGTGATCTGGGAGGCGGAGTAGACCATCACCAGACCCAGCACGATGATCAGCAGCGAGCCGCCGAAGATCAGGTAGTACGCGGTCAGCGGCCGGTCCCAGGCCCGGCGGGCGCGGGTGTGCAGCCGCCGCACCGGGTTCTCGCGCGGGGGGTGGGGGGCGACAGGGCGCCGGGCGGCCCGCTGCACCGGAGGGCGACCCGTACGGCTACCGGACATGACCGGCTCCTCCCGACCTCAGCCACATGCGCGTCACCCGTTCCTCCAAGGGCCCCGAAAAGCCCTGTGTGGCCGAGACCCGCCGCGTCAGGCGCCCGCGCCGAGTTCGCGGACGGCCGCCGCGAACGCGTCGCCGCGCTGGTTGTAGTTGGTGAACATGTCCATGGAGGCGCAGGCCGGGGCCAGCAGCACCGTGTCGCCGGGCCGGGCGAGCCGCCTGGCCTCCGTCACCGCCTGGAGCATCGCCCCAGTGTCGGTCCGGTCGAGGTCCACCACGGGTACTTCCGGGGCGTGTCGCGCGAGGGCCTCCCGGATGAGCGCGCGATCGGCGCCGATGAGCACCACGCCGCGCAGCCGCCGGGCCGACCTGGCGACCAGTTCATCGAAGGTCGCGCCCTTCGCCAGA
Organism: Streptomyces sp. NPDC056734; assembly: GCF_042790455.1. Classification (NCBI taxonomy): domain Bacteria; kingdom Bacillati; phylum Actinomycetota; class Actinomycetes; order Kitasatosporales; family Streptomycetaceae; genus Streptomyces; species Streptomyces sp. NPDC056734. Next base: position 89,349 of record NZ_JBHTZD010000018.1, on the reverse strand, counting down.
CCGCCCGCAATCCATACGATCGGTTCATATGCCGCCAAGGAGGCTTCCGCGGCGTGGGTGTTGGTCGCCTTGGAGTCGTCGATGTAGGCGACGCCGTCGACGTCGGCGACATGGGCGATGCGGTGCGCGTCCGGCGTGAAGGCCCGCAGCCCGTCCCGTACGGCCGTCGCGGGCACCCCGTAGGCGCGGGCCAGGGCCGCGGCGGCGAGGGCGTTGGCGATGTTGTGCGGGGCGGGCGGACGCACGTCGGAGACCTCGGCCAGCTCCTGGGCGCTGTCGTGGCGGTTCTCGACGAACGCGCGGTCGACCAGGAGGCCGTCCACGACGCCGAGTTGGGAGGGGCCGGGGGCGCCGAGGGTGAAGCCGATGGCCCGGCAGCCCTCCTCGACGTCCGCCTCGCGCACCAGGTCCTCGGTGGCCTTGTCGGCCAGGTTGTAGACACAGGCGACGCGATTGCCCTCGTAGATCCGGCCCTTGTCGTGCGCGTACGCCGCCATGGAGCCGTGCCAGTCGAGGTGGTCGGGGGCGAGGTTGAGCACGGCCGCCGAGTGGGCGCGCAGCGAGGGCGCCCAGTGCAGCTGATAGCTGGACAGCTCCACGGCCAGGACGTCGTACGGCTCCGGTGCGAGGACCGCGTCCAGCAGGGAGACGCCGATGTTGCCGACGGCGGCGGTGCGCAGGCCCGCCGCCCTCAGGATCGAGGCGAGCATCTGGACGGTGGTGGTCTTGCCGTTGGTGCCGGTGACGGCCAGCCAGGGGGCGGCCTTCCTACCGTCCCGGCCGCGCAGCCGCCACGCCAGTTCGACATCGCCCCAGACCGGGACGCCCGCCTGGGCCGCCGCCGTGAACAGCGGCTTGCCGGGCTGCCAGCCGGGCGCGGTGACGATCAGTTCGGTGCCCTCCGGCAGGGTCGCGCCGTCGCCGAGCCGGACGGTGATCCCCAGCGCCGTGAGCCCGGCCGCCTGGGCCCGCGCGCGATCGTCGTCGCCGTCGTTGACGACGGTGACCTTCGCGCCGAGTCCGTGCAGCACCTTGGCCGCCGGGACGCCGGAGACGCCGAGCCCGGCGACGGTGACGTGCTTGCCCTGCCAGTCGGTCACAGATCCGCTGCCCATCCCGCGTAGAAGAGGCCCAGTCCGACGATCACACAGATGCCCTGGATGATCCAGAAGCGGACCACCACCAGGACCTCGGACCAGCCTTTGAGTTCGAAGTGGTGCTGGAGCGGCGCCATCCGGAAGACCCGTTTCCCGGTGAGCCGGAAGGAGCCGACCTGGATGACCACCGACATGGTGATGAGGACGAACAGACCGCCCAGGACGGCCATCAGCAGCTCGGTGCGCGAGCAGATCGCGAGACCGGCCAGCACACCGCCGAGCGCCAGCGAACCGGTGTCACCCATGAAGATCTTGGCCGGCGACGTGTTCCACCACAGGAAGCCGAGGCAGGAACCCATCAGCGCGGCGGCGACCACCGCGAGGTCCAGCGGATCGCGCACCTCGTAGCAGGCGCCCGGATTGGTCAGGGTCTGCGCGTTGGCGCAGGACTCCTGGAACTGCCAGACGCCGATGAACGTGTAGGCGCCGAACACCAGCACCGAGGCGCCGGTGGCCAGGCCGTCCAGACCGTCCGTCAGATTCACGCCGTTCGACATCGCGAGAATCATGAACAGCGCCCAGATCACGAACAGCACCGGGCCGATGGTCCAGCCGAAGTCCGTGATGAAGGACAGCTTGGTGGACGCCGGGGTGTTGCCCCGGTTGTCGGCGAACTGGAGGGCCAGCACGGCGAAGGAGATACCGACCAGCAGCTGGCCGGTCATCTTCGCCTTGGCCCGCAGGCCCAGCGAACGCCGTTTGACGATCTTGATGTAGTCGTCCAGGAAACCGACCATGCCCATGCCGACCATCAGACCCAGCACCAGCAGACCCGAGTAGGTCGGTGCCGCGTCCACGTCCGGGTCCAGCGCCCCGGTGATCACCTTGGCCAGGAAATAGGCGGCGACCGTCGCGAAGATAAAGGCGATACCGCCCATGGTCGGTGTACCGCGCTTGCTGGCGTGCTCGCGCGGGCCGTCGTCGCGGATGTACTGGCCGTAGCCCTTGCGCGCCAGCAGTTTGATCAGCAGCGGAGTGCCGATCAGCGTCAGGAAGAGACCAATGACGCCCGCGAACAGGATCTGCTTCATCATCGGGCGGAAACCTCACCCTCGGCACCCGTCGAGAGCAGCGCCTCGGCGACACCCTCCAGGCCGACCGACCGGGACGCCTTCACGAGGACGATGTCCCCCGGGCGCACCTCACTGCGCAGCAGGTCGATCGCCGCCTGTGCGTCGGACACGTGCACCGACTCCTCACCCCACGAACCCTCGTTATATGCGCCCAGTTGCAGCCAGGCCGCTTCCCTGCCCCCGACCGCGACGAGCTTGCTGACGTTGAGCCGGACGGCGAGCCGTCCGACCGCGTCGTGCTCGGCGAGCGCCTCGTCCCCCAGCTCGGCCATCTTGCCGAGCACCGCCCACGTACGGCCCCCCCGTGCCCGTGGGGCAGTGCCCATCGCCGCCAGCGCACGCAGGGCGGCTCGCATGGACTCGGGGTTCGCGTTGTAGGCGTCGTTGACGATCGTCACGCCGTCCGGGCGCTCGGTGACCTCCATGCGCCAGCGGGAGAGGGAGCCCGCCTCGGAGAGCGCGAGGGCGATCTCTTGCGCGGACATGCCCAGCTCATGGGCGACGGCGGCCGTGGCGAGCGCGTTCGACACGTGGTGCTCACCGTACAGGCGCATGGTCACATCGCTGCACCCGGAGGGTGTGTGAAGGGTGAAGGCGGGCCGTCCGCTGTCCGTGAGTCGCACGTTCTCGGCCCGTACGTCCGCTTCGTCGGCCTCTCCGAAGAGGACCACCTTGGCCTTCGTACGGGAGGCCATGGCGCGTACGAGGGGGTCGTCGGCGTTCAGGACCGCCGTGCCGCCCTCCTCGGCGGGGGGCAGCGCCTCGACCAGTTCGCCCTTGGCCCGCGCGATCTGCTCACGGCCGCCGAACTCGCCGATGTGGGCGGTGCCGACGTTGAGCACCAGGCCGATCCGAGGGGGCGTCAGACCGGTGAGGTAGCGGATGTGGCCGATGCCCCGGGCGCCCATCTCCAGGACCAGGAAACGGGTCTCCTCGGTGGCGGTGAGCGCGGTCAGCGGCAGCCCGATCTCGTTGTTGAGGGAGCCGGGTGTCCACACGGTCGGCGCCGCGCGTTCAAGGACCTGGGCGATCAGGTCCTTGGTGCTGGTCTTGCCGGCCGAGCCGGTGAGGGCGACGAGGGTGGCGCCGAGCCGGGAGACCACCTGCCGGGCGAGGGCGCCCAGCGCGGTCTGCACATCGTCGACGACGATCGCGGGCACCCCGACCGGCCGGGCGGCCAGGACGGCGACGGCACCCGCCGCCACCACCTCCCGGGCGAAGTCGTGTCCGTCGACGCGTTCGCCGGCGAAGGCGACGAACAGGCTGCCGGGCACCGCCTCGCGGGAGTCCCGGACCACCGGCCCGGTGACCCGGACCGACGGATCCGGTATGTCGTACGTCTGCCCGCCGACGACTGCTGCGATCTCGGCGAGGGAGAGGGCGATCACAAGTTCATCCCTGGGTCGTGTGGATTCTCATCCCTGGGTCTTCCGGATGGCCTCGCGCAGCACCAGACGGTCGTCGAAGGGGCGTACCACCCCGGCGATGTCCTGGCCCTGCTCGTGGCCCTTGCCCGCGACCAGCACGGTGTCCCCGGGCCGGGCGCGGGCGACGGCGGCGGCGATGGCGGCGGCGCGGTCCTCGAACAGGAGCACCTCGCCGCGCTCGTGCGCCGGGACGGACGCCGCGCCCTGGAGCATGGTCGCGAGGATCGCCAGGGGGTCCTCGGAACGGGGGTTGTCGGAGGTCAGTACGGCCGTGTCGGCGAGCCGGGCCGCGGCGGCGCCCATGGGGACGCGTTTGGTGGTGTCGCGGTCGCCGCCGCAGCCGAGCACGATGTGCACCCGGCCCTTGGTGACCTTGCGCAGCGCCTTGAGCACCGACTCGACGGCGTCGGTCTTGTGCGCGTAGTCGACGACCGCGAGATAGTCCTGTCCGGCGTCCACCCGCTCCAGCCGGCCCGGTACGCCCGGTACGGCGGCGATGCCGTCGGCGGCCGTCTGCGGGTCGAGGCCCGCGGCGGCCAGGGTGACGAGAGCGGCGAGGGTGTTGGCGACGTTGAACGGGCCGGGCAGCGGCGACCTGGCCGAGATCCGCGCCCCGTCCGGGCCCACCGCGGTGAACGTCGAGTCCAGCGGGCCCACGGCGACGCTCTCGGCCCGCCAGTCGGCGTCCGGGTGGCCCTCGGCGGAGTAGGTGAGGACCGGGACACCGGCCTCGCGCGCGAGCCGCCGGCCGTACTCGTCGTCCAGGTTGACGACACCGAGCCGGCCGCGCTCCGGAGTGAAGAGCCGGGCCTTGGCCCCGTAGTAGTCCTCCATGCCGGAGTGGAACTCCATGTGCTCCGGGCTGAGGTTGGTGAAGACGGCGATGTCGAAGACACAGCCGTCGACCCGGCCGAGGACCAGCGCGTGACTGGAGACCTCCATGGCGACCGCCTCCACCCCGCGCTCGCGCATCACCGCGAACAGGGCCTGGAGGTCGGTGGCTTCGGGTGTGGTCCGCTCGGACTTGATCCGCTCGTCGCCGATCCGGGTCTCCACGGTGCCGATCAGTCCGGTGGCGCGGGCCGTGCGCAGTCCGCCCTCCATCAGATAGGCCGTGGTGGTCTTGCCGGAGGTGCCGGTGATGCCGATCTGGAGCAGGTCGCGGCCGGGGTGGCCATAGATCGTGGCGGCCAGTTCGCCCATCACGGCGGCCGGGTCGGCGACCACCAGGACCGGCAGTCCGGTCGCGCGGGCCCGCTCGGCGCCGGCCGGGTCGGTCAGCACCGCCGCCGCGCCGAGACCGGCGGCCTGGGTGACGAAGTCGGCGCCGTGCACCCGGGCGCCGGGGCGGGCCACGTAGAGATCGCCGGGGCGGACGGCACGGGAGTCGTGGGTGATGCCCGTGATGCCTGTGCTGCCTGTGACGTCGATGGTGCCGGTGACGTCGGTGGTGCCGGTGGTGCCGGTGGTGCCGGTGGTGCCATTGTCATCGGCCGCGCCGTCGTTGGCTGCGCCCTGGGCGGTGCCCCGGGGCGCGGTGATCCCCAGCTGGCCGACGAGTTCCGCGAGGGATGTGGCGGAGACCCGCACCGGTCGGGGCGGCCCCGGAGGTGTCGCGGGTTGGCCCTTCTGGGTGGTTTGGGACTGATCAGCGTGTGGCACGGCGGTGAGCGTACCGGGCCCACCGGCCTGCGGGCGAAGTGAGGGGCCGGGGGGTCCTTGGGGCGGGCGCTGGTTCCCGGGATCCGGGGTGATGGTTGTCACGAGGTGGTTCCTGGTGGTTCCGGGTGGTACCGAGTGGCACGGACGGCTCAGGGGCGGGGCTCGGACTCGGGGTCGGACTCAGGCCGGGGCTGGAGCTGAGCCTGAGGCTGGAGCTGAGGCTGGGGCTGGGTGGTGCTCATGGCTGGAAGGTGACGGGCAGTTTCGGCGGGTCGGTTCCCGTCGGGGGGACCTGGAGGGTCTTGAGCGCGAACTCCATGACCTCCTTGTAGACGGGGCCGCAGATCTGGCCGCCGAAGTAGCTGCCCTCGGTGGCGTTCTGGATGGCGCAGTAGACGGTGACGCGGGGCTGGTCGGCGGGGGCGAACCCGGCGAAGGACGAGGTGTAGCCGTTGTACTTGCCGGTGGCCGGATCCACTCGGTTGGCGGTGCCGGTCTTGCCCGCGACCCGGTAGCCGGGGATGCGCGCCTTGGTGCCGGTGCCCTCCTCGTCGTCCACCACCGACTCCAGCATCTGGGCGAGCGTATCGGCGGTCTTCTCGCTGATCACCCGGGTCTCCTCGGGCTCCTCGGCGGGCGTGAAGCGTCCGTCGGGGCCCTCGGTGCCGCGTACGAGCGTGGGTTCGATACGGACGCCGCCGTTGGCGATGGTCGAGTAGACGGACGCCGCCTGCATCGCGCTGACGGACACGCCCTGGCCGAAAGGAATCGTGTACTGCTGCGAGGTGGACCACTGGTCGGGCGGCGCGAGGATGCCCTTGGTCTCGCCGGGGAAGCCGAGGCCGGTGTAGCCGCCCAGGCCGAACTTGCGGAGGTAGGAGTAGAGGATCTCGTTGGACTCGGTCTGGGTCTCGCCGAGTTCGCCGGTGGCCAGGATGGTGCCGATGTTGCTGGACTTGGCGAGCACGCCGTTGAGGGTCAGGTACCAGGTGGGGTGGTCGATGTCGTCCTGGAAGAGCCGGTCGCCGCGTTGCAGCCGGTTGGGCACGGTGACGTGCGTGGACGGGGTGGCGACGTTCTCCTCCAGCACGGCGGCCATGGACATCACCTTGGCGGTGGAGCCGGGCTCGTAGGCGTCCTGGACGGCCGCGTTGCCGAGGTTCGCGGCCTCGGCCTTGGTCAGGTCGTTGGGGTCGAAACCGGGTGAGTTGGCCATGGCGAGGATCTCGCCGGTGCGGGTGTCCTGGACGATCACGTAGCCGCTGTCGGCCTCGGACTCGGCCACCTGCTCGGAGATGGCGTTCTGCGCGGCCCACTGGATGTCCCGGTCGATGGTCAGCTCGACATCGCTGCCGGGCACGGCGGGCGTCTCGGTGGAACCCGCGGTGGGCACCTGGAGGCCGCCGGACTGGGCGTAGCGGATCTTGCCGTCCTCGCCCGCCAGCGTCTCGTCGAGCTGCTGCTCGATCCCGCCGCCGCCCTTGCCGTCGGCGTTGACCCAGCCCAGTATCCCGGCGGCGAGATCGCCGTTGGGGTAGACCCGTTTGGTGCTGGAGACCGCGAGGACACCGGCGAGGACGTTGACGGTGGACTTGTCGGTCTCCGCCTTGGTGGCCAGCGCCGACTTCAGGTCCTTGATCTGCGTCCAGACCTGCGGAGTCTGCCGGCTGGCGAGCTTGACGTACCGCAGCTCCTTGTTCTCCGGCCGCAGCAGTTCGGCGATGTCCGCCTGGTCCTGGCCGAGAATGGGCGCGAGCAGCGCGGCGGCCTGCTCGGGCCCGTCGTCGATCTTCAGCTGCTCACGGGTGAACAGCGTGGGGTCGGCGGTGATGTCGTACGCGTCGACGCTGGTCGCCAGCTCCACGCCGTTGCGGTCGGTGATCCCGCCGCGCTCGGCGGCCAGCACATAGCCGACGTAACGGTTTGCCTCCGCCTGGGCGGCGTACGTGCTCGCGTCGACGGCCTGCACCTGGAGCAGCCGTACGACGAAGGCGGACAGGACGAGGGTCAGCGCGACGCCGACCAGCCGCAGCCGGGGGCGGGGGCTACCCAGCCGGATGGTGCGCGGATGGGGGGCCTGCCGGGGCGCGGCCGGCCGTCGCGTCGGACGGGCACCGGGTCCTGGTCGCTGCCGCCCCACGGGACGGTCGGGCCGTGCGGGGCCTGGCACACGCCGTCGCGGCGCTTCCCTGTCGGACACTTCCGTCACCTGCCGGGGGTCGGGGTGGGTGGGGTGGGTGGGGTGGGTGGCTTGGCCGGGTTCGCGGGGGGTGTCGTGGGGACGCCCGGGGCCGTGGTGGGGGTGAGGGGGGCTGCGGGGATCGCCGGGGAGGTGGGGCCCGGTGTAGGGGCGGCTGCGGGGCCCGATGCCTGGCTGCCCGGCGTGGTGGCCGTCGCGGTGCCCGTCGTGTTGCCCGTCGCCCGGCGCAGGGCCTCGGGGGCGAGCACGAGCGGGGTGCGCGCGGAGGCGGTCTCGGCGGCGGGTGAGGGAACGCCCCTGACCTTGCCGTCGGGGCCCAGGAAGGCGGGGTCGCCGCCGGGGACCATGCCCAGTTCCCGGGCCCGGCGCTGGAGGGCCTCGGGCGCGGAGTAGGCGTCGATGTCCCGCTGGAGCGCCTGCTGCTCGTCGGTGAGCGCCTTGGTGTCCCGCTGGAGGTCCGCCAGCCGGAACGACCCTTCGCTGAGCGCCGAGTTGAGCACCAGCAGGACGATCAGCCCACCGCCGAGCAGCGCGACGACCAGCAGCACGAACGGGGTACGGGCGGCTTGCGCCCGCCCGGCCGGGAACAGCCGCGCCAGCCGGGCGGCCCTCCCCCGCAACTCGGGTTTCCCACTCACCGGCACTCCCGGGGGTCGGCGCAGCGGTCTGCGGGGGTTGGCGGAGGGGGTGGGGGGAGGTGGGGGGTGGCGGAGGGGCCGGGCGGGGTTGGGGGGTGGGGGTTGCTGGTCGGGGGGTGGTGGTTCGGGGGGTGGTTGCGGGTGAGGTGATGGGGGTCGGTGTGGGGATGCCGGGCTGCGTGAGAGCGGGGGGCCGGGCAAGCGGGCTCGGGGGTGGACGGGGGCCGGTCCGCGCGGGGGCGTGGGTCGGCGTAGGCAGGCTTGCTGGTGGAGGGGCGCCGCGCCGGGCGGGGGTACGGGTCGGCGTAGGCGTGCCTGTCCGTGAGGAGGCGCCGGTCGACGTCGGCGTACCGGCCTGTGGACGGGCGCCGCGCCAGGCAGGGATACGGGTCGGCATAGGCGTGCCTGTCCGTGAGGAGGCGCCGGTCGACGTCGGCGTACCGGCCTGTGGACGGGCGCCGCGCCAGGCAGG
>NZ_JBHTZD010000018.1:2232-80621 GCF_042790455.1 Streptomyces sp. NPDC056734 | reverse complement strand
CGGGTCGGCATAGGCGTGCCTGTCCGTGAGGAGGCGCCGGTCGACGTCGGCGTACCTGCCGGTGGACGGATACCGCGCCGCGCGGGCGCACCCGTAGGCGTAGGCATGCCTCTCCGCGAGAGGGCACCGCTCCGCGCAAGCGTGCTTGCCAGTGGAGGGGGAACGCACCGCGCGAGGGCACGAGTCGACGCAAGCATGCCTCTCCGCGAGGCGGCACGGCTCCGCCCGGGGCCACCCGTATGCGCAGGCGTGCGTACCCTCAAGGAGGCGCGGGCCCGCGCGGAAGTGCCCACGCGCGGGGCCCTGCCCAGGTGAAGTGCCGCCCGCGCCCGTGGTGGCCCTCCGGTCTGACACACCTCCCGTGCCCGAAGCGAACCTCCGGTCGGTGTCACCACCCCGGCGCGGAGTGACGCCCTGACCCGGGACACCACCCCGGGCCGCAGTGACACCCCGATCCGGGATAGCACCCCGAACCGCAGTAGCACCCCGGTCCGAGAAAACGCCCTGGGCCGCAGTGAAACCCCGATCTGAGATACCGCCCCGGCCTGCGGCAGCACCCTGAGCCGGCGGACCGCCCCGGCCAGGAGGCACCCCCCGGCCCACGCGATCCCCCGGGCCCCCCGCAGGCCCCCGCCCCTTCCGCTGGCTCACTCGACGTCCTCCCTGATGCGCTCCGCCGCGCGCAGGCGTGCGGGGGCCGCCCGGCGGTTGATGGCGACCTCTTCCTCGCTGGGAAGTTCGGCACCGCGGGTGAGCAGCTTGAGCCGGGGCTGGTAGCGGTCGGGTACGACGGGGAGGCCGGGCGGGGCGGTGGAGGCGGCGCCGGCCACGAGAACCTGCTTGACCAGCCGGTCCTCCAGGGACTGGTAGGAGAGGACCGCGATCCGGCCGCCCACGGCGAGGGTCCCCACCGCGGCCGGGATCGCGCGTTCCAGGACGCCGAGTTCGGCGTTGACCTCGATCCGCAGCGCCTGGAAGGTGCGCTTGGCCGGGTTGCCGCCGGTGCGCTTGGCGGCCTGCGGGAGGGCGTCGCGGATGAGTTCCACCAGCCGGGCGCTGTTGCTGAACGGCTCCTTCTGGCGCTCGCGCACGATCGCCCCGACGATCCGCTTGGCCTGCTTCTCCTCGCCGTACGCGCGCAGGATGCGGACGAGTTCGCCCGGGGGGTAGGTGTTGAGGACCTCGGCGGCGCCGATGCCGGTGCTCTGGTCCATGCGCATGTCGAGCGGCGCGTCCTGGGCGTACGCGAAACCGCGGTCCGCCTCGTCGAGCTGCATGGACGACACGCCGAGGTCGAAGAGAACGCCCCGCACGCGCGCGATGCCGAGCCTCTCCAGTACGTCGGGCAGCTCGTCGTAGACCGCGTGGACGAGGGTGGCGCGCTCGCCGTAGGGCGCGAGGCGCTCACCGGAGAGCCGCAGCGCCTCCTTGTCGCGGTCCAGGGCGACGAGCCGGGCCCCGGGGAAGCGGGCGAGCAGCGCCTCGCTGTGCCCGCCGAGGCCGAGGGTGCAGTCGACGACCACCGCGCCGGGCTCCTCCAGGGCGGGGGCCAGCAGGTCCAGGCAGCGCTGGAGCATCACCGGGACATGTCGACTCTCGCTGCTCACAGGGGCCTCTCAGATCCGGCGAGGCGGTACGCACCCCGGGTCCCCGCCCTCCCCCAGCGAGCTGGGGGGCTCCCGGTGAAGGGGAGACCGACCGGCGCCGGGGAGTGTCAGCCGACCGGGAGCGGAGGGAGGCCGAGCCGTGCGTACGTGCCGCGCACGTGGCGAGATCCGCCGGTGAATACCGAGGTCACCGGGGGTCTCCAGGGGGTTTCAGTCCAGCAGAGGGAGCCTCGCCTCCCGCTTCGCGTCACTTTAGTCCACCGTGTCTCGCGGTCAATCAACCGGCCTGCGCGTCGCGGCGGGCGGTGCCCCCGTGCGCTGCGCCGGTGAAGATCACCCGTCCGGCGGAGGGTACAGCCCGCGCGCGGGTGAGCCGTACGACAGGCGCACGGAACAGGTGCTCCACGCGCGCGGGACGCTATCGGGAACGCGGAAGGAACGCGCGGAGGACGGGCGGAGGTATGCGAGACAGGCGAAGGACGGTGGACGCCTGATGGACACCGGGTAACGCACACGACACCGCGCCTGTGTATCGGCTCACAACATGGCGCGATGACGTCCTTTGTTCTCTCTCACCACAGGACCGGACCGCCCGTGACCAGTACCGTCATAAGCATGACGACTTCTGCATCGGTTCCCACCGACCCCGAGGGCACCATAGCCCGGGCCGGCACCGTCACGGACCGGCTCGTCGAAGCCAACGAGAGCTACGCCGCCGCGTTCGCCGACCCGGGCATGGACGCCCGGCCGGTACTCCGGGTCGCCGTCGTGGCCTGCATGGACGCCCGTCTCGACCTGCACGCGGCGCTCGGCCTCGAACTCGGCGACTGCCACACCATCCGCAACGCGGGCGGGGTCGTGACCGACGACGTGATCCGCTCGCTGACCATCAGCCAGCGCGCGCTGGGCACCCGCAGCGTGGTGCTCATCCACCACACCGGCTGCGGCCTGGAGTCGCTGACCGAGGAATTCCGGCACGAACTGGAGATGGAGGTCGGCCAGCGCCCGGCCTGGGCGGTCGAGGCGTTCCGCGACGTCGACCAGGACGTCCGGCAGTCCATGCAGCGGGTGCGGACCTCACCGTTCCTGGTGCACACCGACGATGTGCGCGGCTTCGTGTTCGACGTACGGTCCGGGCTGCTGCGGGAGATCGACCCGGGCTGACGGCCGTGCAGGCCGTGACCACGGACCGCCGTAGTCGTTTTTACCGAATCGCCGGTCCCGTGGTGCACAAATGGGCAGCAAACGCCGCATATCGCGGCCAGTTGTCCACAGTCGAGTGACACGAACCGGTAACGGCAACAAGAATGCGGTAGTGGCGCCGCGCGGAACTTTTCACGCGTGGTGTTCGTGGTTGGGGTGGGCCGGTATCGCATCGCAGAGCGTCGGCCCGGCAACAAGAACGGGCCGAGGAGGGCCGGGTGACGACCTATGACGATCGAGCGAGCCTCACAGATCTGACTGCCACCGTGGACCGGGTACGCAGCTCGGTGGAAGCGGTGATCGAGGGCAAGCCCGAGGTCGTACGGCTTTCGCTGACCGTGCTGCTCGCCGAGGGACATCTTCTGATCGAGGATGTCCCCGGCGTGGGCAAGACCATGCTGGCCAAAACGCTGGCGCGGTCCATCGACTGCTCGGTGCGCCGTATCCAGTTCACGCCTGACCTGCTGCCCTCGGACATCACGGGTGTGTCCATCTGGGACCAGCAGCGCAAGGACTTCGAGTTCAAGCCCGGCGCGATCTTCGCGCAGATCGTGATCGGCGACGAGATCAACCGCGCCTCGCCGAAAACCCAGTCGGCGCTGCTGGAGTCGATGGAGGAGCGCCAGGTCACCATCGACGGGCAGACCTATCAACTGCCCAGCCCGTTCATGGTGGTGGCCACGCAGAACCCGGTCGAGATGGAGGGCACCTACCCCCTCCCCGAGGCCCAGCGCGACCGCTTCATGGCCCGGGTCTCCATCGGCTACCCCAGCCCCGAGGCCGAGTTGCAGATGCTCGACGTGCACGGCGGGGTGAGCCCCCTGGACGACCTCCAGCCGGTGGCGCACGCGCACGAGATCGTGAAGCTGATCGAGGCCGTGCGCGGCGTCCATGTCGCCGCCACGGTCCGCCGCTACGCGGTCGACCTGGTCGCCGCCACGCGCACGCACCCCGACCTCAGACTCGGCGCCTCCCCGCGCGCGACGCTGCATCTGCTGCGCGCGGCGAAGGCGTCCGCCGCCCTGAGCGGCCGGGAGTACGCGCTGCCGGACGACATCCAGGCCCTGGCCGTCGCCGTCCTCGCCCACCGGCTGCTGCCCACCGCCCAGGCCCAGCTCAACCGGCGCACCGCCGAGCAGGTCGTGCAGGAGATCATCCAGCACACCCCGGTCCCGGCCGCGCCCGAGCACAACGGCGCGGGTCCGGTCCGCGGCGGGTACGGCCGGCAGTCGCCCCGGAGGCTGTGATGAGCGCGGCGGGGCTGCCTGCGGGCCATCCGGAGGCCGACCGCGGCGACAAGGGCGGCGTGCGCACGGCCCTGGCCGGCCTCACCACCCGCGGGCGCTCCTTCCTGGCCGCCGGAATCGCCGCCGCCGTGTGCGCGTACGTCCTCGGGCAGAACGATCTGCTGCGGGTCGGGCTGCTGCTCGCGGTGCTGCCGCTGGTGTGCGCCGCCGTGCTGTACCGCACCCGTTACCGGGTCGCGGGCAGCCGCCGGCTCTCCCCCGCGCGCGTGCCCGCCGGCGCCGAGGCGCGGGTCCATCTGCGGATGGACAATGTCTCCCGGCTGCCCACCGGCCTGCTGATGCTCCAGGACCGGGTGCCCTACGTGCTCGGCCCGCGCCCGCGCTTCGTGCTGGACCGGGTGGAGGCCGGAGGCCGCCGCGAGGTGTCCTACCGGGTCCGCTCGGACCTGCGCGGCCGGTATCCGCTGGGCCCGCTCCAGCTGCGTCTGACCGACCCGTTCGGCATGTGCGAGCTGACCCGCTCCTTCTCCACGTACGACACCCTGACCGTCATCCCGCGTGTCGAGCCGCTGCCGCCGGTGCGGCTGACCGGCGACGCGAAGGGGTACGGCGACGGGCGGCACCGCTCGGTCGCGCTGGCCGGCGAGGACGACGTCATCCCGCGCGGGTACCGCCACGGCGACGATCTGCGCCGCGTGCACTGGCGCTCGACGGCCCGCTACGGCGAGCTGATGGTGCGCCGCGAGGAGCAGCCGCGGCGCTCGCGCTGCACGGTCCTGCTCGACACGCGCGGTCTCGCCTACCGGGGCGCGGGCCCCGACGCGCCCTTCGAGTGGGCGGTCACCGGCGCCGCCTCCGTCCTGGTCCACATGCTCGAACGGGGCTTCTCGGTACGGCTGCTGACGGACACGGGCAACTCGGTGCCCGGCGAGGGCGCCGACGGTTTCGCGGGCGCCAGCCAGGAGTCGGCGGACGCGGCCGGGCTGATGATGGACACCCTCGCAGTGATCGACCACTCCGACGGCGACGGCCTGTCGCGCGCCTACGACGTGCTGCGCGGCGGCAACGAGGGGCTGCTGGTCGCCTTCTTCGGCGACCTCGACGAGGAGCAGGCGGCGGTGGCCGCCGGGATGCGCCAGCGCACCGGCGGCGCGGTCGCCTTCGTGCTGGACAGCGACACCTGGACGCGCGAGCCGACGGACGTGCCCGGCGCGCAGAGCGCGGGTGAGGAGCGGCTGCGGATGCTGCGGGAGGCCGGCTGGACGGCCCTGGGCGTGCCGCGCGGCGCCCCGCTGGACGAACTGTGGCGGCAGGCGGACCGCGAGCGCACCGGCCTGGCCGCGGCCGGTGGCGGGGAGGGCTGGTCGTGAGCATGCGTGCGCGGATGGCGCTGATGGCGGCGGCGGCCACCCTGATGGCGTCGTGTGCCCTGCTGCCGCTGGTGGACTCGCCGGGCTGGCTGTTCGAGGCGGCGCTGCTGCTGCTCGCGCAGACCGGGGTGGGCATGGCGGCCCGGCGGGTGCCGCTGGCCCGCTGGATGACGATCGGCGCCCAGGTGCTCGTCTCGCTGGTGCTGCTGACCCTGGTCTTCGCGCGGGAGTACGCGCTCGCCGGGCTGATACCGGGCCCGCAGGCGTTCCAGCACTTCGCGGACCTGCTCCAGGCGGGCACCAACGACGTCGAGCGGTACGCGATCCCGGCGCCGCTGTCGGACGGCATCGAGCTGATGCTGATCGGCGGGGTGCTGGTGATCGGGCTGCTGGTGGACGTGGTGGCGGTGACGTTCCGCAGCGCGGCCCCGGCCGGGCTGCCGCTGCTGGCGCTGTACTCGGTGGCCGCGGGGCTGTCGGACGGCTCCGGCTCCTGGGTGTGGTTCCTGATCGCGGCGGCCGGCTATCTGATGCTGCTGCTGGCCGAGGGCCGCGACCGGCTCTCCCAGTGGGGCCGGGTCTTCGCGGGCGGTCCGCGTCCGCCGGGCGGCCCCGCCCCGGAGGCGAGCGGCGCGACGGCGCCGGTGCGCTCCGGGCGGCGGATCGGCGTGGTAGCGCTCGGCATCGCCCTGGTGGCGCCGCTGGGCCTGCCCGCGATGGACGGCGGGCTGCTGGAGAACGCCGGGGGCGGAGTGGGCGCGGGCAACGGGGGCGGGGGCACGATCTCCGCGGTCAACCCCCTGGTGTCCCTGCGCGACAGCCTCAACGTCGACCAGGACAGTACGGCCCTGACCCTGCGCACCGACTCCCAGGACCTGTCCGACCTGTATCTGCGGATCGTGTCCCTGGACGAATTCGACGGCACCACCTGGCGGCCGGCCAAACGGGAGATCGTCGAGGTCCCGGACCAGCTGCCCACCCCGCCCGGTCTCGCTCCGGACGTGGCGCGCTCGGAGGTGACCACCAGCATCACGGCCGCCGACGGGTACCAGCAGGACTGGCTGCCGATGCCGTACCCGCCCAGCTCCGTGGATGTCGACGGCCAGTGGCGGTACGAGCCGGAGGGCATGACCCTGGTCGGCGACCACGGCCAGGACACCGGCGGTATCAGCTACGAGGTGACCAGCCTCGAAATGGAGCCCACGGCGGAGCAGCTGGCGCAGGCGCCCGAGCCGCCGGCGGACCTCCAGCGCGCCTACACCCAGCTGCCCGACTCGCTGCCGCCGGTCGTCGAGCAGACCGCCCGCGAGGTCACCCTGGGCGCCACGAACGCCTATGAGCAGGCGGTCCGGCTCCAGGAGTACTTCGCGCTCAACGGCGGCTTCACCTACGACACCGAGGTCGAGGTCGGCAGCGGATCGCAGGCGATCGCCCAGTTCCTGGAGGACAAGCGGGGCTTTTGCGTCCACTTCTCCTTCGCGATGGCCTCGATGGCCCGCTCGCTGGACATCCCGGCCCGGATCGCGGTGGGCTTCGCGCCGGGCACCATGCAGGCGGACGGTTCGGTGGTGGTGGGCCTGAGGGACGCGCACGCCTGGCCGGAGCTGTACTTCGAGGGCGTGGGCTGGACCCGCTTCGAGCCGACCCCGAGCCGGGGTACGACGCCGTCGTACACCCTGCCCGATGTGCCCGGCGCGGCGGTGCCCGAGCCGCTGGATCCCGCGCGGCCGTCGCAGGCGGCGCCGTCGCAGGAGCCGTCGAGCAGCCCGACCTGCGCGGTGGCGGGGCAGAGCCCGCAGTCGTGCGAGAGCGTGGCGCCGAGCGCCGCGGGCGGGTCCGGTGACGGCGGGCCGCCCTGGTTCCCGATCTTCGGCTGGACGCTGCTGGGCCTGGCGGTGGTCGCCGTACCGCTGGCTCCGATGTTCTGGCGGATCAGACGCCGGGCCGTGCGGCTGGCGTCCGCGCAGCACGTCCCCTCGGCGCCCGGAGCGCCGGGCCCGGGGATCCGGCTGGACGCGCCGCCGGGTGGTCCGGCGGCCACCGGTCATGTGCTGGCCGTCTGGCAGGAGCTGACGGACACCGCCTGGGACTACGGCATCCTGCCCGACGACGCGCTCACGCCCCGCAAGGCCGCCGCGCGGATCGTCCGGCTGGGCCGGCTGGACCAGACGGACGGGGCGGACAAGGCGGACGGGGCGGACAAGGCGGACGAGGCGGTCCCGCCGGACGACGCCGCCGCGTCGGTGCACCGGGTCGCGGGCGCGGTGGAGCAGGTGCTGTTCGCACCCGACCCGCAGGCCCCGCCGGGCCTCGCCGACGATGTCCGCCGGCTGCGCCTGGCCCTGCGCGCACGGGCGGGGCGCCGCACCCGGCTCCGGGCACTGCTGGCCCCGCGTTCGGCCATCCGGGCGGTCTGGGCCCTGACCGACCGCGCCACGACCGTACGGGTCCGTACGGCGGAGCGCTGGACGTCCCTGGTCCGCAGGCCCAAGCCGTCCGCGTCGGGACAGCGGGGCGGCTGAGCGGACACACGCCGAAGGGCCCGAGACCGGGAAACCGGCTCGGGCCCTTCGCCACTCCTGAGGGACCGGCCCGGGGGCCAGGGAGCGGGGCCAGGGAGCGGCACACCCTGCCCTGGCGCGCGCGAGGGCCCGGACAGGCGTGAGGGACCACCGTCCGTATGACGGTGGCCCCTCACCCGAAGAAGCTCACATCGAAGTGATCATGCGGATCACTGGCCGCCCTGCTGTTCG
Organism: Streptomyces sp. NPDC056734; assembly: GCF_042790455.1. NCBI lineage: Bacteria > Bacillati > Actinomycetota > Actinomycetes > Kitasatosporales > Streptomycetaceae > Streptomyces > Streptomyces sp. NPDC056734. The sequence continues at coordinate 72,441 of NZ_JBHTZD010000018.1, read as the reverse complement.
TCCCGGCGGCGCTGCCAACGTTGTTCGATTCGGTCCATCATGGAACGCTTTTGACGCCCCTGACGGCGGGCCTGGGGGCCGGTGGCGGCCTGCTCACCTGGTCTGGGGGCCTTGCGCCAACCGGTCACCGCGAGTACCGCGCATCCCAGCATGACGAGGAATCCCACCACGCTGAGCCATACCTGCTTGGCGACCATTCCGGCCATGAGGAGCGCGATACCTACGAGGAAGCCGGCGACCGCCTGGTAGACCCGTCGTCGGGTATACGTGCGCAGCCCGCTTCCCTCAAGCGCTGTCGCGAACTTGGGATCTTCGGCGTACAGCGCTCGCTCCATCTGCTCGAGCATGCGCTGCTCGTGCTCCGAGAGCGGCACGGAATCCTCCTCATCGTGCAGTCGCCGGGGCGACCCGGGGGGTCCCTTCAGGATAGGCAGGGAATCGCCCCCGTGAAACCCGCCCCTCTGCGCCAATTGGCCAACCGGATCCCGCCATGCGCGACACGGCCCGCTGAGGTTTCCATTCCCCGGCGGCCGACCCGTCATGCCGGAGCGGTCTCCCTCGATCATACGGCGACAAGCGCCCGATCGGGGGGCCTGTGGCGTACTCCATCGACGCTCAAGCCCTGATCAGCGACGCGTCACGGCAGTGGCCCCGGGTCGCTCAGGTCCCTTGGGTCTCGCCGAGCACATGAAGCTGCGTGGCCACCGCGTGAAACGCCGGCAGCTCGGCCGCCGCGGCCTCCAGCTTGAGCAGGGCGTCCACCGCCCCCGGCTCGGTGTCCACCAGCACTCCCGGCACCAGGTCGGCGAAGACCCGTACGCCGTGCACGGCCCCGACCCGCAGCCCGGCGCCCTCGACCAGCGCGGCCAGCTGCTCGGCGGTGAAGCGGCGCGGCATGGGGTCACCGGCGCCCCAGCGGCCGTCCGGGTCGGTCAGCGCCTGCCTGGCCTCGGTGAAGTGCCCGGCGAGCGCACGGGCCAGCACGGCGCCGCCGAGCCCGGCGGCGAGCAGGCTGAGCACGCCCTCGGAGCGCAGCGCCGCGACGGCGTTGCGCACGCCCTCGGCGGGGTCGTCGACGTACTCCAGCACCCCGTGGCACAGCACCGCGTCGTAGCCGCCGCGCTCGACCACGTCGAACAGGCCGTGGGCGTCGCCCTGCACGCCCCGCACCCGTTCGGCGGCCCCGGCCTCGGCGGCGCGGCGCTCCAGCGCGAACAGCGCGTTGGGACTGGGGTCGACGACGGTGACCCGGTGGCCCAGGCGGGCGAGGGGCACCGCGAAGTTGCCGCTGCCGCCCCCCGTGTCCAGGACGTCCAGCGCGTCCCGGCCGGTGGCCTTGACCCGGCGGTCCAGGGCGTCCTGGAGGACCTCCCAGACCACGGCGGTACGGAGGGAGGCGCGGGGTCGAGTCGGGTCCGACACGGCAGTTGACTCCTCGGCGCGGCACCGCCGGTGGCAACGGCGGAGCGAACGGGCTGCCCTCCGGGCCGCGGCTTCCCGGGCGGAGGGCATTTCAGGCGCCACCCACCCTATTGCCTGCACCAGCGGACCAGGCCATCACGGTCCCGGACCGGGCCTGCGGAATGCGTCGCGTCGGGTGTGCGGGGCGGGGCTCAGCGGGGTGGAGGCGGAGCGGGGGGGAGAGCAAGCGATGCGGAGGCAGGGGGAGAGGCAAGGGATGCGGAGGCGGGGGTGGGGGTGGGGCAGATGGTGATCGAAGCGGCGGTGGGCGGCTGTCCTGGCCGGGGGTCGGGTGGGTGCCGGGCGGACACCCGGGTGGGCGCCAGGCCGAGGGTCGGGGTGGGTGCCAGGGCCCACGGCCGGGGCGGCTACCAGGGCCCACGGCCGGGGCGGGTACCAGGGTCCACGGCCGGGGTACGTACGAGGGTCCACGGCCGAGGTACGTACCCAGGCCCACGATCGCGGAAGGTGCCCACGCCCACGATCACGGAAGGTGCCCAGGCCCACCACCGGGATGGGTGCCCAGGCCGACGATCGGGCCTGGTATCCGGACCCAGAGGCGGACAGGTGTCCCGTCCTGCGATCTGACCGCCGCCCGGCAGCTGATCGGACCACGGATCGGAGACTGCCCCGACCGGCGATCGGGCCGCTGCCCGGACCACGGTCCGGAGGCTTGCCCCGAAGGCGATGGTCCGGGCCGCCTCCAGGACCGGCGATCGGGCCGCAGGCCCGGCGGTTCCCTCGGCGGTGCGGAGGGCTGCCGGGTCGAGGCCCGCGAAGGATCCGCCACCGCCGCCACGCCCGGCGCCACGCCCCTCTCGGTCACCGGCGGCTGGGAGACCTTCACCGACGTCACCGCCACCCCCGCCCGGGACCCGCCGGGACCGCCCACCCACCCGCTCTCCCCGCAATCGCGCCGAAGGCCGAGACTGGCGCAAGGGCCGAAGGAACCGGCGCCGAAAGAACCCCCGCAGGCAGCCACGGCCGAGTCATCCGGCGTCCGGCATGTCGGTCCTCCCCGGCGTCCCGTCCGCGTCCGGGCGAGGGGACGGGAGGACCGGCTGGAGCACCAGCATGCGCTCGACGAGGCGGACGAACATCGCCACGTCACGTATCAGGTCGTCGGCGTCCCGGCGGCCGGCCGCGCCCTGGATGCCCGCCTCGGCACGAGCGCGGCGCCGGGCGCCGGAGGCGAACAGCGCGCTCCACTCGGTCAGCTCGGGCGCTATCTCGGGCAGCACCTCCCAGGCACTGCGGATACGGGCCCGGCGCCGCGAGACGGGCTCCGGACGGCCCCGCGCCGCCAGCACGGCGGCGGCGGTGCGCAGAGCGGCGAGGTGAGCGGTGGCGTACCGCTCGTTGGGGGTCTCCAGAACGGCGGCCTCGCCGAGTCCGGCACGGGCCTGGGCCAGCAGGTCGAGGGCGGCGGGCGGAGCCGTGGCCCGGCGCAGTACGGGGTGTACGTCGCCCGCCGGGTTGGTCAGTGAGGGGGCAGGGCCGGCGGCGCGTCGCCGACTGGCGGCGGCTGCGGACGAGTGGGCCATGACGAACCTCCTGTCGTCTGTGTGACGGCTCTGTGGCCGTATGTGTTCCATCGTGAGGTATGCCACTGACAATCCGTTCTGACCTGGGGTTTTGCCTCGATCGCCAGCGCGGCCGTCGGCCCGCCGCACACAGGTGTGGACGCTGGACCGGCTGCGCCGGGAGCCGCCCCCCGCCTCCCGCGTCCCCCGGGGCCGGGTGCTGTGAGAATCGGTGCCATGGAAAGCAGCAGTGCCACACCGGGGGCGGCGTCACGCCGTGAGACCACACGGCAGAAGCTCTACGAGGCGGCCGTCACGCTCATCGCCGAGCAGGGCTTCTCGGCCACCACGGTCGACGAGATCGCCGAGCGGGCCGGGGTCGCCAAGGGGACGGTCTACTACAACTTCGCGAGCAAGTCCGTCCTGTTCGAGGAGCTGCTGCGGCACGGCGTGGGCCTGCTCACCGCGTCCCTGAAGGAGGCCGCGGCACGCAACGCGCGCGAGGGTGGCTCCCAGGCGGACGCCCTGGACGGGATGATCCGCGCGGGCCTCGCGTTCATCGCCGAGCACCCCGCCTTCACCCAGCTGTACGTGGCCGAGCTGTGGCGCACCAACCGGGCCTGGCAGGCCACCCTCGTGGTGGTGCGCAAGCAGGCCGTGGCCGTGGTCGAGGACGTGCTGCGCGGCGGGGTGGACAGCGGTGAGTTCAGCGACGAGATCGACGTCCCGCTGACCGCCGCCGCGCTGGTCGGCATGGTCCTGGTGGCCGCCCTGGACTGGCGGGCCTTCCAGCCGGAACGTTCCCTTGACGATGTCCACGCGGCCCTGTCCCGGCTGCTCCAGGGCCGATGGGCGGGCGTCCCTGACGCACAGCAGGGAGGCACGCGCGCGTAGCGGCCGGGAACGTCGGAACGCGAGGAAGCGCCGGTCCGAGCCGGCCACGTCCCCCACGGGCCACCACCGAACCGACGCTTCCTCGCGTTCCCCCGATCCCCCCTATCCCCCGTTCCCCCGGTTTCCCCCTCTTCCCCGTTCCCCCCGTTGGACCACCGTGCGGGCGGTCCCCCTGGGTTTCCCCCCGTGCCTCACTCCCGCCGACCCGGGCCGACGGAAGGAGCGGTCCAGGGCGGCGCCGTTCCGCCGCCCCGTGTCGGCGGTACCGGCGCCTGGCCCCTTTCCGTGGCTCCACTCTCTCGTTCGCGCAGGTCGGGGCCCATCCGCGCGGCTACTCATCTCCGTGCCTAGGTACGGATACTCAGCTCTGCGCACCCGCCCCCAGGACGCACCGTGTCCCCCTGGTCACGATCGCCTCCGTGTCCGTACTCCCCCGGGGTGGGACGGGTCACCCGAACGGCCCTGCGGGGGCGTTGTCGGTGGGGGCCGATACAGTCACTGGCATGGCACGGATTGTGGTGATCGGCGCCGGGATGGGCGCGCTGGCGGCTGCCGCGCGGCTGGCCATCGCGGGCCATCGGGTGACGGTGTACGAGCGGGCGCAGACGTACGGCGGTGCGGTGCGCCGGTACGAGCGGGACGGCTTCCGTTTCGACACCGGGCCGGGCCTGCTGCCGCTCCCCGCGGTCTACCGCGATCTGTTCCTGAAGACCGGGAAAGAGGCGCTGGAGGGGTGCGTCGAGCTGGTCCAGGTCGATCCGTCGTCCCGGCACCTGTTCGCGGACGGCACGTCGGTCGCGCTGCCGAACGCCTCGCGCGCGGGCGTGGTCGCCGCCCTGGACGCGGCGCTGGGGGCGGGCGCCGGCGGACGCTGGGGAGACTTCCTGATCCGTGCGCGCGAGGCATGGGACCGCACCCGGCGACCGCTCCTGGAGGAGCCGCTGTGGCCGGACTGGCGGGTGCTGGCCGAGCGCGAGCCCTATCCCTCGGTGCCGCACAAGCGCGTGCTGCGCACCCGCCGCGCCGGGACGCTCGCCGAGGTCGGCGCCTGGGAGCTGCGCGAGCCCCGGCTGGCGGCACTGCTGGAGAGCCACGCCCTCGCGCACGGCCTGGATCCGCGCACGGCCCCGGCGAGCGCGGCCGTGCTGCCGTACATGGAGCACGCCTTCGGCACGTGGTACGTGCGCGGGGGCATGCGTGAGCTGGCCCGTGCCGTGTACGAGCGGTGCCTGGCCCGCCGGGTGGAGTTCCGGTTCGGCGCCGAGGTCACCCGGGTGCTGGAGAAGGACGGCCGCGCGGCGGGCGTGGAGCTGGCCGACGGAGCGGTGGCCGAGGCGGACTTCGTGGTCGCCGGGGTCGCTCCCGGGGTGCTGGACCGGATGGCCGGCGTGGCCCGGCCGCCCGCCGGGGCGGTGCCCCCGCAGCGCGGGCTGCCCAGCCGGCTGACCGTGCTGCTCGCCCTGCGCGGCGGGCGCCCCGAGGGCACGGCACATCGCACGGTGGTGCACGCCCAGGACCGGGACGCGGAGCTGGCGGCCGTCTTCGGCCCGGCGCCCGTGTCGGAGGCGGGGCTCACCGTCACCGTGCTGCGCCCGGACGACCCGGCGTCGGCGCCCGGCGCCGGTCATGAGGCGATCACCCTCACCGCCACCGTCCCGGCGGGCGGCGCGCAGGACTCCGGGGCCGCCTCCCGGCGGCTGATCTCCGTCGCCGAGCGGGCGATACCCGGGCTGCGCGACCGGCTGCTGTGGCAGGAGCTCCGCACGCGGGCCGACATCGCCGAGGCCACCGGCGTCGCGGACGGCGCGATCCCGGCACCGGCCCTGGCGGCGGCGGACGGGCGGCTGCTGCACCCGGCCAACTCCACCGCCCTGCCGGGCCTGTTCACCGTCGGGGGCTGGTCCCACCCCGGCGGCGGACTCCCGCACGCGGGGATGTCGGGCGCCCTGGTGGCGGGTCTGATCGTGGAAGGAGCCGACTTCCGCGGCTCACAGTGATCGGTGAGCGGTGATCGGCGACCGCTGACCGGCAGCGACAAAGAACCCGCCGGGGCGGAAGCAATGGCGCTCCGCCGGTTCAGAAGCGGTAGCGCTCGTCGTACGAGTTGTTGTTGCCCTGCGGCTGGCCGTCCCCCTGGTACGGGTACGGCTGCTCCGGCGGGAGTTCGCCGCCGTAGGGGTCGTCGGTGTTGCGCTGCTGGGGGACCCAGACGCCGCCGGGCGGGGTGGCGTCGGGATAGCCGGTGCCGTACTGGTCCTGGCCGTAGCCCTGCTGATCGTAGGGCTGCTGGCCGTAGCCGTTGGCGTCGTAGCCGGCCCCGGAGCCGTACGCCTGGCCGATGTACGGGTCGGAGTAGGGCGCGTAGGGCTGCTGGCCGCCCGTGTCGTAGCCGTACTGCTGCTGGTCGTAGCCGGTGTAGCCCTCGTAGCCGTAGCCCTGGTCCGCGCTCTGGGCGGTGGCCGCGTACTGGTCCTGGGGCTGCTGCGGGCCCGCGTGGGCGCCGGTGTCGGCGTACACCCCGTAGGAGCCGGTGTCGTCGGGCAGCGGCTGGGGCTCGTAGACCGCGGTGGTCTCGGCGGCCGAGGGGTCGAGGGGGCGGGCCGGGGTGAAGACATCGTCGCGTTCGAAGTCGTCGAGCTGCTGGGCGTGGGCCGCGCGCTCCTCGCCGGGGAACTCGCCGGGCAGCCGGTCGGACTCGCCGTACGCGTCGGCCTCCAGGTCGGAGACCTCCAGGGTCGGGTCCTGGTGCTCGGCTTCACCGCGGCGGCGCTTGCTGCCGTACGGGCCGCGGCCCTTGACCGCCCAGCCGGCCGCGAAGCCGCGGCGGAACGACAGCGTGACGTAGGTCTGTCCGACCGCGAACGCGGCGGCGCCCAGCCCGATCACCACGACCGAGGGGATCAGCACACCGACGACGACCCCGAGAAAGCCGCCGAACGCCAGCAGCCGCCAGCGCAACCGGGCCTTGTACTGCAACAGCACCTCACCGAGCAGCCACAACGCGACGATGCCGAACGCGATGTAGAGGACCGTCCAGCCCATGTACGCCCCTCTCCCTGTGGCCGCTACGCAGTGTGTCGTACGCGAGTGCGACCGGTCTAGACCCGCGGAGGATGGTGCAGGCCCAGGTTCTCGTAGATTTCCAGCGTCGCCGTGGAGTTGTTGAGCGTGATGAAGTGCAGTCCTGGGACGCCTTCGTCCAGCAGTCGCGCGCAGAACTCCGTGGCGAACTCGATGCCAATGGAGCGTACAGCCGCCGGATCGTCTTTCGCTGTGAGGATCCGGTCTTTGAAAGTGGACGGAAGGTGAGCATTGCTGAGCTTCGGAAGGCGTTCGAGTTGCCGGACGCTGGTGACCGGCATGACCTCGGGGATCACCGGCGTCGCGCAGCCCGCGGCCGTGACCCGGTCGCGCAGCCGGAGGTAGGACTCGGGCTGGAAGAACATCTGCGTGATGGCGTAGTCCGCGCCCGCGCGGCACTTGTCGACGAAGTGGGCGACGTCGCTGTCCCAGTCGAGGGAGCGCGGGTGCATCTCCGGGAAGGCGGCGACGCCGACGCAGAAGTCCCCGGACTCCTTGATCAGCCGGACCAGCTCGGCGGCGTACGTCACGCCCTGCGGGTGGGCGATCCAGTCGCCCATCGGGTCGCCGGGCGGGTCGCCGCGCAGCGCGAGCATGTTGCGGATGCCGGCGTCGGCGAACTGGCCGATGACATTGCGCAGCTCGGTGAGGGAGTGGTCGACGGCGGTGAGATGGGCGACCGGGGTGAGTGTGGTGTCGGCGACGATCTGCTCCGTCTCCCTGACCGTGCTGGCCCGGGTGGAGCCACCGGCGCCGTAGGTCACGGAGACGAAGTCGGGGGCGACCGCCTCGACCCTGCGCAGCGCGTTCCACAGGCTCCGCTCGCCCTTGGCGGTCTTCGGCGCGTAGAACTCGAACGAGTACGTCTTCTTGCCGGCGGCGAGCATGTCACGCACGGTGCGTGCGCGGTCAGTCCTGGTGGACGCGGTTCCGAGGGCCATACCCGCAGGTTAGTGGCGGCCCGCCGGGCACCCAACCGGAGCCTGGATATTTGCCCGATTTGCCGGGTTGCCGTCCATCCCTTGGACACACGGCCGACCCGCCCCGGCCGAAAGCCGCGCCGCCTTTGGCCGTTTTCCACCCGATGGCTCCCCCAGATCCACGTCAGACCTGCCGCAGCCGCCGGGCGAACTCCGCCGCCGCCGCTCCCGGGTCGTCCGCCTGGGTGATCGCCCGGACCACCACGGCCCGGCGGGCGCCCGCCGCCAGCACCTCGTCCAGATTGCCCAGGTCGATGCCGCCGATGGCGAACCACGGACGGTCCGTGCCCAGCGCGGCCGTGGAGCGCACCAGGTCGAGGCCGGGGGCGTGCCGCCCGGGTTTGGTGGGGGTGGGCCAGCAGGGGCCGGTGCAGAAATAGTCCACGCCGTCCTGGACGGCCGCCGCGGCGGCTTCGGGTCCGGCGTGGGTGGAGCGGCCGATGAGGACACCGGAGCCGAGGATCGCGCGCGCGGCGGGCACCGGCAGATCGCCCTGTCCCAGATGGAGGACGTCCGCCCCGGCGGCGTGGGCGACGTCCGCGCGGTCGTTGACGGCGAGGAGCCTGCCGTGCCGCGCGCAGGCCTCGGCGAACACCGCGAGGTGCTCCAGTTCCTCGGCGGCCTCCATGCCCTTGTCGCGCAACTGCACGATGTCGACGCCGCCGGCCAGCGCGGCGTCCAGGAACTCCGGCAGATCGCCCTGCCGCTTACGCGCGTCCGTGCACAGATACAGCCGGGCGTCGGCGAGCCGCTCGTGTGCGCTGTCGGCCATGAAGGGGTCCCCCGGGAGGTCGATGGGCGGCGCCCGCACCGGGCGGGCGCCGTAGGTACTCGTGGCGTACGGGCCGTCGGCCGCCGGCGGCCATCGCGGGCCGCACCGGCGGTCACGGACCGTGACCTGCGCGGTCCGCGCGCCCGTGCGGCCGTGGCCGCACGGGACCCGCGGCCCGTACGCCGGACATATGGTCAGCTCGGCGTGCTCGTCCGGATCAGACGGCGAGCGCCTGGGCGCGCCGCTTCACCTCCGTACCACGATTCTCGCTCAGTGCCTGGGCGGGGGTGCCGGGCAGGGTCGGGTCGGGGGTGAACAGCCACTCCAGCATCTCTTCGACCGTGAAGCCGTCGTCCCGCAGCAGTGTCAAGGTGCCGGACAGGCCCTTGACCACCTTGTCCCCGTCGATGAAAGCGGCGGGGACGTGCAGCGCGCGGTTCTCACCACGGCGTACGGCGATCAGCTGGCCGTCCTTGACCAGCTGGCGCACGCGGGTCACCTCGACGCCGAACTGTTCGGCGATGTCGGGGAGGGTCAGCCAGCCAGGGACGAGAGCATCGATCTTTGCGTCAATCTCGGTCACGTCACCAAGACTGCCATCTGGGACTGACAGCCGGTAGCCGAGGCGCGTCCGCCCGTCGGCCCAAAGGGCGCTCCGACGTCGCCCGGACGCCACCGTGAGGCCACCGAGGGGCGTCCCGCGCGGGTGACCCACGGACCGGCCCGCGCCCCCCGCGGCGACCCGTTCCCGCCCGCCTCAGCCCGCCAGCGTCGCCGATTTCAGCGGCTGTGTCGGGTCGGGCAGCAGGTGGGGGTCCATCGCCGTCCCCGCCTCGATCAGCCGCCGTCCCTGGGCCAGATCCCTCGGGCGGCCCACCGCCAGCAGGGCGATCAGCCGGCCCTCGCGCAGCCAGCAGACGGACCACGCCGGGCCCGCCGGATCGCCGCGCCACACGGTGCTGTCGGCGGCGGCGTGATGCCCGGCGTACTGCACGAAGCGGCCGAACTGCTCGGACCAGAAGTACGGCACCGGGTCGTAGACGGCGTCGGACCGCTCGCCGTCGACGATGTTCGCGGCGACCGTGCGCGGCCCCTGGAGGGCGTTGTCCCAGTGGTGGATCAGCAGGCGCTCGCCGTAGCGCGCGGACGGGAAGGAGGCGCAGTCGCCGACCGCGTAGACGTCGGGCGCGGACGCGCGCAGCCGGTCGTCGGCGAGGACCTCGCCGTGGGCGCCCAGGTCGATGCCGGAGCCGGTCAGCCAGGCCGTGGCGGGCCGGGCGCCGATGCCGACGACGACGGCCCCGGCGGGAACGCGCGTGCCGTCGTCCAGGAGGACCGCGCCGGGCTCGACGCGCTCCACGCGCGCGTGCGTGCGCAGGGCGGCGCCGCTGTCGGCGTACCAGCCGGTCATCGGCGCGGCCACCTCGGCGGGCAGCGCACCGGCGAGCGGCCGGTCGGCGGCCTCCACGACGGTGACCGCGCAGCCCGCCTCGCGCGCGGCGGTGGCGAACTCGGCGCCGATCCAGCCCGCGCCGACCACCACGATGTCGTGCTGGCGGGCGAGTACCGGCCGCAGCCGGGCGGCGTCGTCCAGGGTGCGCAGCAGATGCACCCCGGGCACGCCCTCCGCGCCGGGAAGCCGGATCGGTTCGGCGCCGGTGGCCAGCACCAGGACGTCGTACGGGACGGGCCCGGCCTCGGTGTCCAGTTCGTGGTCGGCGGGGCGTACGCCGGTGGCCTCGCGGCCGAGGTGCAGCTCGATGCCGAGGGACTCGAAGTCGACCTCGAAGGCGGAGTCCTCGGCCTTGCCGAGCAGCACGGCCTTGGACAGCGGCGGACGGTCGTAGGGCTGATGGGGTTCCGCGCCGATCAGCGTCACGGTGCCGGTGAAACCCTGCTCGCGCAGGGCCACCGCGGTCTGCACCCCGGCCATCCCGGCGCCCACCACGACCACGTGCCGCGGCCCCGGCGCCGCCGTCTGCTCTCTGTCCACGCTCACGCGATCACCTTACGCACCTGACAATGCGTCAGTCAGCCGGTCCGCCCGCGTGACGTCCCGCACACCCGTACACCCGCCCCACACCCTTCACCTACCCCGCGTGCGGCACTTCCTCGACCACGCTCGTCCCGCTCCCCGGCTGCGACTCCCACTCCCAGGTCTCCAGCAGGCGCACCCGCCCGTCCGGCAGCAGGGTCACCGCCGACACGCAGTGCCCGCCGGACGTCGTCCCGTCGGTCTTGAGCTGGACGTACCGGAAGTCCAGCCGGTCGCCCGCGCGCGTGCCGGTCAGAAACCCGCGGACGACCTCGCCACCGGTGTACGCGGCCCAGATCTCGCCGTCCTTCTCGTGGTAGGTGAACCGGGTCCGGGTACCCACCTGACCTGGGGCCTGATCGGTGACGGGGGCGAGGACCAGACCGTCCAGCGACCGGGGCATCGGGGCGGGCTCCCTTACAGAGGCGTGGATCCAAGGGCTAGGCTGCCCAACGTAAAGCACTCGCGGGAGCCCGGACGCACCGGGCTGAGAGGGAGGCTGGCGGCCTCCGACCGTACGAACCTGATCCGGGTCATGCCGGCGAAGGGAGGGGCTGAACGCCCGTGTCGTCCGTCACACGCACGACTGTCACGAACACGACCGTCACGAACACAGCTGTCACGCACGCATCCGTCACGCGCACGCCTCCGGGCCATCCCGATGTGCTCGTCGTCGGGGGCGGTGTCATCGGGCTGGTCACGGCCTGGCGGGCCGCACAGCGCGGGCTCGCCGTGGCCGTGGTGGATCCCGCGCCCGGCGGCGGGGCCGTCCAGGTGGCGGCCGGGATGCTCGCCGCCGTCACGGAACTGCACCACGGCGAGCAGACCCTGCTCGGCCTCAATCTGGCCTCGGCCCGCCGCTATCCGGAGTTCGCGGCCGAGCTGACCGATCTCACCGGCCAGGATCTCGGCTACCGCCGCTGCGGCACGCTGGCCGTCGCGCTGGACACCGACGACCGCGCGCATCTGCGGGAACTGCACGCCCTGCAACAGCGGTCCGGCCTGGAGTCGGAGTGGCTGTCCGGGCGGGACTGCCGCCGGCTTGAGCCGATGCTGGCCCCCGGGGTGCGCGGCGGCCTGCGGGTCGACGGGGACCACCAGATCGACCCGAGGCGGCTCGCGGCGGCCCTTGTGACGGCCTGCGAGCGCGCCGGGGTGGTCTTTCACCGCACCTGGGCCGAACGGCTGGCAGTGGCCCGGGACCGCGTCACGGGCCTGGTCACGCGCGACGGGGCCGAGCGGGCCGCCGGGCAGGTGGTGCTGGCCGCCGGGAGCCTCAGCGGGCGGCTGGCGGGCGTCCCGGACGCCGTACGCCCTCCGGTGCGGCCGGTGAAGGGGCAGGTGCTGCGGCTGACCGTGCCCCCGCGGTACGCGCCCTTCCTGAGCCGGACCGTCCGCGCGGTGGTGCGCGGCAGCCACGTCTACCTGGTGCCGCGCGAGAACGGCGAACTCGTCGTCGGCGCGACCAGCGAGGAACTGGGCTGGGACACGACGGTGACCGCGGGCGGCGTGTACGAGCTGCTGCGCGACGCCCATGAGCTGATCCCCGGCATCACCGAGCTGCCGCTGACCGAGACCCGCGCGGGACTGCGGCCCGGCTCCCCCGACAACGCGCCGCTGCTCGGCCCGACCGGCCTGCCCGGCCTGCTGCTGGCGACCGGGCACTACCGCAACGGCGTGCTGCTCACCCCGGTCACCGGCGACGCGCTGGCGCACGCCCTGGTGACCGGGGAACTCCCCGAGGAAGCCCGTCCGTTCACCCCCCGGCGGTTCACCGCCGGCGCACTCACGGAGCAGCCCGTATGAGCCTGTCTGTCACGATCTCCGTCAACGGCGAGCCCCGCGAGGTGGCTCATGGCACGGCGCTGGACGCGCTGGTGCGCGCCCTCACCCCGGCACCCTCGGGGGTCGCCGCCGCTCTCAACGAAACCGTCGTCCCGCGCGGGCAGTGGCCTCGGACCACCCTGGCCGAGGGCGACCGCGTGGAAGTCCTCACCGCCGTCCAAGGAGGCTGACCCATGGCCGACGACCCGTTCGTCCTCGCTGGTACGTCCTTCACCTCCCGGCTGATCATGGGCACCGGCGGGGCGCCCAGCCTCGATGTGCTGGAACGCGCGCTGGTGGCGTCCGGTACGGAGCTGACGACCGTCGCGATGCGGCGGATCGACCCGGGTGTGCACGGCTCGGTGCTGTCGGTGCTGGAGAAGCTCGGCATCCGGGTGCTGCCCAACACGGCCGGCTGCTTCACGGCGGGCGAGGCCGTGCTCACCGCCCGCCTCGCGCGCGAGGCGCTCGGCACGGATCTGATCAAGCTGGAGGTCATCGCCGACGAGCGCACCCTGCTGCCGGACCCGATCGAGCTGCTGGAGGCCGCCGAGACCCTGGTCGACGACGGGTTCACGGTGCTGCCGTACACCAACGACGACCCGGTGCTGGCGCGCAAGCTCCAGGACGCGGGCTGCGCGGCGATCATGCCGCTGGGCTCGCCGATCGGCTCCGGCCTCGGCATCCGCAACCCGCACAACTTCGAGCTGATCGTCGCGCACGCGCGTGTGCCGGTGATCCTGGACGCGGGCGCCGGTACGGCCTCGGACGCGGCCCTCGCGATGGAGCTGGGCTGCGCGGGCGTGATGCTCGCCTCGGCCGTCACCCGCGCGCAGGAGCCGGTGCTGATGGCCGACGCCATGCGGCACGCGGTGGAGGCGGGCCGGCTCGCCCACCGCGCGGGCCGCATCCCGAAACGCCACTTCGCGCAGGCGTCCTCACCGACGGCCGGGCGGGCGGACCTGGACCCGGAACGTCCGGCGTTCTGACGGCCGGCGTTCTGACGGCCGGCGCCCCGCGCGCCGCCTGCCCCGCGCCGCCGCCGTCACGGTCACAGCTCTGCTGCAAGCCGTCACCCGAACGGCGCAAGCGGCGGCGCTGTCGGTGCCGGCTCGTAGACTCACCTGCGTGGACACGACCCTTCAGGACCCTCTGATCGGGCAGTTGCTCGACGGCAGGTACCGCGTCGAGGCGCGGATCGCGGTCGGCGGGATGGCCACGGTCTACCGGGCCGTGGACACCCGCCTCGACCGGGTGCTCGCGCTGAAGGTGATGCACCCGACCCTGGCCGCCGACGCCTCGTTCGTCGACCGGTTCATCCGTGAGGCCAAGTCGGTCGCCCGGCTCGCGCACCCCAATGTGGTGCAGGTCTTCGACCAGGGCGCGGACAGGTCGTACGTCTATCTCGCCATGGAGTACGTCGCCGGGTGCACCCTGCGCGACGTGCTGCGCGAGCGCGGGGCGCTCCAGCCGCGCGCCGCGCTGGACATCCTGGAGCCGGTACTGGCCGCGCTGGGCGCCGCCCACCGCGCGGGTTTCGTGCACCGCGACATGAAGCCGGAGAACGTCCTGATCGGGGACGACGGCCGGGTGAAGGTCGCGGACTTCGGGCTGGTGCGGTCCGTGGACGCGGCGACCGGCACCACGGGCGCGGTGCTCGGCACGGTGTCGTATCTCGCGCCCGAGCAGATCGAGCACGGCACGGCCGACGCGCGCGTGGATGTGTACGCGTGCGGGGTGATGTTCTTCGAGATGCTCACCGACGGCAAGCCGCACGCCGGGCAGACCCCGGCGCAGGTGCTCTACAAGGCGCTCCACGAGAGTGTCCCGCCGCCGTCGGCCCGCGTGCCGGGGCTGGCGTACGAGCTGGACGAGCTGACCGCCGCCGCCACCGCGCGCAATCCGGGTGTCCGGCCGCACGACGCGGTGGCGCTGCTCGCCCGCGCCCGCGAGGCGCGGGCCGCGCTGACCGACGCCCAGCTGGACGCGGTGCCGCCGCAGGCGCGGGCCGAGCGGCACGACAACGCCCAGGACCGCACGAGTGTCATCCCGCGCGCGCTGACCGTGCGTCCGCTGCCGGTCGACGGGGACGAGCCGGAGGAGTTCCACCGCACCAGCCGGCTGGCCGCCGCGCCGCCCGGCCCGCCGCGCCGCCGTGCCCTCCGCCGACGGCAGCTGACGCTGACCCTGGTCACGGCCCTTCTGCTGGTCTTCGGGGTCGGCGCGGGCGTCTGGTACATCAACTCGGGCCAGTTCACGCAGGTCCCGGCGGTGCTGGGGCAGACCGAGGCGGAGTCCCGGGACCGGCTGGCGGACGCCGGGCTGGACGTGGGCGAGGTCCGGCACGCCTACAACGACACCGTCGAGCGGGGCAGGGTGATCAGCACCGACCCCGGGCCGGGCAGCCGCATCCGGCACAACGACTCGGTCACGCTGACCGTGTCCGACGGCCCGGAGAACGTGCGCGTGCCCGATGTGCAGGGCATGGTGCTGGCGGACGCGCAGGCCCTGCTGAAGGACGAGGGGCTGGAGCCGGGCATGGTCACCCAGGAGTTCCACGAGGACATCGCCAAGGGCTCGGTCATCGACAGCGATCCGCGCGGCGGCACCGAGCGGCGCGCGGGCTCGGCGATCGCCCTGCTCGTCAGCAAGGGCAGTCCCATCGACGTCCCGGACGTCACCGGCGAGGACCTCGACGCGGCCCGGGAGCGGCTCCAGGAGGCCGGGCTGACGGTGCAGATCGCCATGGACCGGATCAACTCCGAGATCGACGCGGGCCAGGTGGCCCGGCAGTCACCGGCCGAGGGCACCCGCCTCGCCGAGGGCGACAAGGTGACCCTGACCCTGTCCAAGGGCCCCCGGATGATCGAGGTCCCGGACGTGGTCGGCGACAGCGTGGACGACGCCCGGCAGACCTTGGAGGCCGCCGGTTTCCAGGTCGAGGAGGACCGGGGTCTGCTGGGCCTGTTCGGCGACTCGGTCAGCGACCAGTCGGTGGACGCCGGCGACACCGCCCCCGAGGGTACGACGATCACCCTCACGATCCGCTGACCTGCCCCTACCACCCCGCCAGCCTCGGCAGGCCCGCCGATCCCAGGCACCCCACCGCCCCTGCCTGCCTCTGCCGACCTGCCGATCTCGGCAGACCCGCCGATCCCAGGCATCCCACCAACCCCGCCGACATCGGCAGATCAGCCGATCCCTGGCACCCCACCAACCCTGCCTGCCTCTGCCGACCCCAGGCATCCCAACGACCCCGCCGACATCGGCAGACCCACCAACGCTGCCAGCCCCTGCGAACCAGCCGACCCCAGCCACCCCATCGACACTGCCGCCCGTGGAAGACCCGCCGATCCGCCAGCCTCTGCGGACCCGCCGACCCCTGGCACCCCACCGGCCCTGCCTCTGCCGACCTGCCGACCCCAGCCACCCCATCGACCTCGCCGACCTCGGCAGACCCGCCGACCCCGCGGACCCGCTGATCCCACCGATCCAGCCGGCTCCACTGACCCGCTGCCCGCACTCTGACCCACTGCCCCTGATCCCGCTGATCCCACTCCCCCGCCGCCCCGACCACCCCTGGGCCGACCCACCGACCGCAGGGCGGCCCCACCGGCCGCCGGGGTGCCCACGTCCGCGTGAAACCCTGACCCGGTGAACAGCACGCAGTCCCCGAAGCCCGGCGCGACCCCCCACAAGCCCGCATCCGCACCCGCGCCCACCCCCGCCCTCACCCCCGGCCGCGCCCGCAACCCCATCGGCAGTCACGTCCCCGTCGCCGGTGGCCTCGACCGGATCGGGCTGGCCTATGCCCGCGAGCTGGAGGCCGAGACGGTTCAGGTCTTCGTCGCCAACCCGCGCGGCTGGGCCACGCCCGTCGGTGATCCCCGGCAGGACGAGGCGTTCCGGGCGGCGTGCGCGGCGGAGTCGATCCCGGCGTACGTCCACGCGCCGTATCTGATCAACTTCGGCTCCCACACCCCCACGACCGTCGAGCGGTCCGTCGAGTCGCTGCGGCACTCGCTGCGCCGGGGCCGGGAGATCGGCGCGCTCGGGGTTGTGGTGCACACCGGCAGCGCGACCGGTGGCCGGGAACGTTCGGTGGCGCTGAAGCAGGTACGGCAGTATCTGCTGCCCCTGCTGGAAGAGCTGACCCAGGACGACGACCCGTTTCTGCTGCTGGAGTCCACGGCCGGCCAGGGCTCCTCACTCTGCTCGCTGACCTGGGACTTCGGCCCGTACTTCGAGGCCCTGGACGCCCATCCCAAGCTCGGCGTCTGTCTCGACACCTGTCATGTCTTCGCCGCCGGGCATGATCTGACCGGCCCGAGCGGGATGCACCGGACGCTGGATCTGCTGGTGGGGACGGTCGGCGAGGGGCGGCTGAAACTGATCCACGCCAATGACTCCAAGGACCTGGTGGGCGCACACAAGGACCGCCACGAGAACGTGGGCGCCGGCCATATCGGCGAGGAACCCTTCCGCGCGCTGATGACCCACCCCGCCACCGAGGGCGTACCGCTGATCATCGAGACCCCCGGCGGCACCGAGGGCCACGCGGGGGACGTGGCCCGGCTGAAGCGGCTCCGCGGCGCGTAGCCCGGGCCACCCGCCAGAAGGTCCTACAGCTCGGGACCTTCCCCGAGCTGTTCCTGGTAGGAGTACCGCTGCTCTTTCCAGGGATCGCCGATGTTGTGGTAGCCGCGCTCCTCCCAGAAGCCGCGGCGGTCGGCGGTCATGTACTCGATGCCCCGGACCCACTTGGGCCCCTTCCAGGCGTACAGATGCGGCACCACGAGCCGCAGGGGGAAGCCGTGCTCGGCGGTGAGCAGCTCGCCGTCCTTGTGGGTGGCGAACATCGTGCGCTCGGCGTGGAAGTCGCTCAGCCGCAGATTGGAGCTGTAGCCGTACTCCGCCCATACCATCACATGGGTGACATCGGCCGCGGGCGGCGCGATCTCCAGGATGGTCCGGGTCAGGATGCCGCCCCACTCCGCGCCGAGCATGCTGAACTTCGTCACACAGTGCAGATCGGCCACCACGGTGGTGTACGGCAGGGCTGTGAACTCCGCGTGGTTCCAGCAGCGCTTCTCCCCGTCGGCGGTGGCGCCGAAGACCCGGAACTCCCAGCGCTCGGGACGGAACTTGGGCACCGGCCCGTAGTGGGTGACCGGCCAGCCACGCTGGATCCGCTGACCCGGTGGAAGCGCGCAGTCCCTCGCTTCCGCTGATTCGCGTTCCACCGGCTGACCCATGCCTTCCATCCTGACAGACCCGGAGCACTGCACCTGACCAGGCCCGTCCAGAATCGGGCAACTCGCACTAAGCATGCCCTTACTTACTAAGTACGCACTTACTGGACGATCTTCGATACCGGTGACATCATTCCGCCGCAACCTCCCCAGTCCCTTACGCGGAAGGAGCCTCTGCGATGCAGGGCGACCCCGAGGTCATCGAATTCCTCAACGAGCAGCTGACCGGTGAGCTGACCGCGATCAACCAGTACTTCCTGCACGCGAAGATGCAGGAGAACTTCGGCTGGTACAAGCTCGCGAAGTACACCCGGCACGAGTCGTTCGACGAGATGAAGCACGCCGAGACGCTCACCGACCGGATTCTGTTCCTGGAGGGGCTGCCCAACTATCAGCGGCTGTTCCATGTGCGGGTGGGCCAGACCGTGACGGAGATGTTCCAGGCGGACCGGCAGGTCGAGGTCGAGGCGATCGACCGGCTCAAGCGCGGGATCGAGGTGATGCGCGCCAAGGGCGACATCACGTCCGCGAACATCTTCGAGGACATCCTCAAGGACGAGGAGCACCACATCGACTATCTCGACACCCAGCTGGAACTGGTGGAGAAGCTCGGGGAGGCGCTTTACATCTCGCAGATCATCGAGCAGCCCGAGACGAGCTAGCAGTCGAAGACACGTCGGGCGGAGTCGGTCCGGCGCGACCGTTACGCGGCCTCTTCGAGGCCGGGGACGCCCGGCTTCGACAGCATCGGCATCCCCTGGTCGGCCAGCTCCCGGCGCGGGCACGCGCCCCGGCCGAGCAGCGCCTGGATCCGCCGTACGCACGAACCGCAGTCGGTGCCCGCCTTGCTGGCCGAGGCGATCTGGCGAGGGGTGCAGGCGCCGTCCGCCGCATGCTGCTTCACCTGCTGCTCGGTGATGCCGAAGCAACTGCAGACGTACACGCGGTCCACCTCCCGCCGGGATCGACAAGAAACGCCATCCCGAAGATCGGTGAGGCAAACCTAACCTTACCCGTCGTTCAGCCGCCCGAAAAGTGCCATGGGGCGCGGATCACATCGATCCGCGCCCCATGGCATCTCACGTCGTCCCATGTCAGTGCATGGCAGCGCATGTCATCGCCGGTCGCCCGGCGGAACCCCTACCGGTCCGGTCGCCCGGCGGAACCCCTACCGGTCCGGTCGCCCGGCGGAACCCCTACCGGTCCCGTCGCCCGGCGGGACCCCTACTGGTCCCGGTACATCTCCGCCACCAGGAACGCCAGGTCCAGCGACTGGCTGCGGTTGAGCCGGGGGTCGCAGGCCGTCTCGTAGCGCTGGTGGAGATCGTCGACGAAGATCTCGTCGCCGCCGCCCACGCACTCGGTGACATCGTCGCCGGTCAGCTCGACATGGATGCCGCCCGGGTGGGTGCCCAGTGCCTTGTGGACCTCGAAGAAGCCCTTGACCTCGTCGAGCACGTCGTCGAAGCGGCGGGTCTTGTGGCCGGAGGCCGCCTCGAAGGTGTTGCCGTGCATCGGGTCGGTCACCCACACCACCGTGGCGCCGGACGCCGTGACCTTCTCCAGCAGCTCGGGGAACTTGTCGCGGATCTTGTCGGCGCCCATCCGGACGATGAAGGTCAGCCGGCCCGGCTCACGGTCGGGGTCGAGCCGCTCGATGTACTGGAGCGCGTCCTCGGCCGTGGTGGTCGGGCCCAGCTTGATGCCGATCGGGTTGCGGATCTTCGACGCGAACTCGATGTGCGCGTGGTCCAGCTGCCGGGTGCGCTCACCGATCCACACCATGTGCCCGGAGACGTCGTACAGGTGCCCGGTGCGCGAGTCGACGCGGGTCAGCGCGGACTCGTAGTCCAGCAGCAGCGCCTCGTGCGAGGCGTAGAACTCGACGGTCTTGAACTCCTCCGGGTCGGCCCCGCAGGCGTGCATGAAGTTCAGCGCGTTGTCGATCTCGCGGGCGAGCTGCTCGTAGCGCTGGCCGGACGGCGAGGAGCGGACGAAGTCCTGGTTCCAGGCGTGCACCTGGCGCAGATCGGCGTAGCCGCCGGTGGTGAACGCGCGCACCAGGTTCAGCGTGGACGCCGACGCGTGGTACATGCGCTTGAGGCGCTCCGGGTCCGGGATCCGGGCCGCCTCGGTGAAGGCGAAGCCGTTGACGGAGTCGCCCCGGTACGTCGGGAGCGTCACGCCGTCGCGGGTCTCGACCGGCTTGGAGCGCGGCTTGGAGTACTGGCCCGCGATCCGGCCGACCTTCACCACCGGCACGGAGGCGGCGTACGTCAGCACCGCCCCCATCTGGAGCAGCGTCTTCAGCTTGGCCCGGATCTGCTCGGCGCCGACGGCGTCGAAGGCCTCCGCGCAGTCGCCGCCCTGAAGGAGGAACGCCTCCCCCTTGGCGACGGCCGCCAGTCGGGCGCGCAGCTGGTCGCACTCGCCCGCGAAGACGAGCGGCGGATACGACTCAAGGTCCGCAACGACAGCGCGCAGAGCCTCGGCGTCGGGGTATTCGGGCTGCTGCGCCGCAGGCAGGTCACGCCAGCTCGCCTGAGCGGCGACGGCTTGGGAATCAGCGTTCACGGTCACGACACAACCCTACGGTGTCCATTCCCTGTGTCCGGTCCATGCCCAGGAAGTGAGACACCGGACACGGACGGTGGACGGACGGCCATACGGACGGCCATGGGGTAGGGTGCCCGGCATGTTCGCGCACTCGCATCAGACCTCGCACCAGACCTGGTGGTGGACCGCTCATCCGGCGGCCCGCTGACTGCGCGTACCCAGACTCGCGAAGGCCGCCCCGAGGGGCGGCCTTCGGTGTTTCCGAGGCCCGGCCGCTCCTCCCTCCCCGATCTCCCCGATCTCCCCGATCTCAGATCCCGAACCGATCTCAGATCCCGAAGAGATCTCCCGGATTCCGCAGAGATGGAGCCCACCGTGGACCTCACCGCCCTGCTCACCGACCCCCGACCCTTCGCCCTGCTGCGCCGCCGCACCCCGGGGCACGACCACGACACCGTGGAGCTGCTGCTCGGCCCGGTGACGGCGTACGAGCGGCTCGCCGACCTCCCCGAGCAGGGCCTGGCCCTCGTCCCCTTCCGGCAGATCCGGGAGCGCGGCTTCGACGTCCGCGACGACGGCACCCCCCTGCTGGCCCTCACCCCCGAGGAGACGCGCACCCTGCCCCTCGCGCGGGCCCTCGCCCAGCTCCCCGCGCATGACGTGCGGGTCGAGGGCGGTGGCTTCGACGTCGGTGACGAGGAGTACGCGGGGATCGTCGGGCGGGTGCTGGACGAGGAGATCGGCGGCGGCGAGGGCGCGAACTTCGTGATCCGGCGGACGTACGAGGGGCGGATCCCGGGGTTCGGGCGGGCCGACGCGCTCGCCCTGTTCCGGCGGCTGCTGGAGGGCGAGCGGGGCGCGTACTGGACCTTTGTCGTGCACACCGGGGAGCGGACGCTGGTCGGGGCCAGTCCCGAGGTGCATGTGCGGATGTCGGGCGGCACGGTCGTCATGAACCCGATCAGCGGGACGTACCGCTACCCCGCCGAGGGGCCCACCCCCGAGCACCTGCTCGCCTTCCTCGCCGACGGCAAGGAGATCGAGGAGCTGTCGATGGTGGTGGACGAGGAACTGAAGATGATGTGCACGGTCGGCGACATGGGCGGGGTGGTGGTCGGGCCCCGGCTCAAGGAGATGGCCCATCTCGCGCACACCGAGTACGAGTTGCGTGGAAAGTCCTCGCTGGATGTGCGCGAGGTGCTGCGGGAGACGATGTTCGCGGCGACCGTCACCGGCTCACCCGTGCAGAACGCCTGCCGGGTCATCGAGCGGCACGAGAGCGGCGGGCGCGGCTACTACGCGGGGGCACTGGCCCTGCTCGGCAAGGACTCCGGGGGCGCGCAGACCCTGGACTCCCCCATCCTGATCCGTACCGCCGACATCGGCGCGGACGGCCGGCTGCGGGTCCCGGTGGGCGCCACCCTGGTGCGCGGCTCGGACCCGGCGGGCGAGGTCGCCGAGACCCACGCGAAGGCGGCGGGCGTCCTGGCGGCACTGGGGGTACGACCGTCCCGGCCGGGTACGGACGCCACGCGCCCGGCGCTGGCCGACGACCCCCGGGTGCGGGCGGCGCTCGACGGACGCCGGGCCTCGCTGGCACCCTTCTGGCTGCGGATGCAGGAGCGCGGCGACACGCTGAGCGGACACGCCCTGGTGATCGACGGCGAGGACACCTTCACCGCGATGCTCGCGCACGTCCTGCGCTCCTCGGGGCTGACGGTCACCGTCCGCCGGTACGACGAGCCGGGGCTCAGGGCGGCGGCGCTCACGCATGACGGCCCGCTGGTGCTCGGTCCCGGCCCCGGCGACCCGCGCGATCTCACCGACCCCAAGATGGCCTTCCTGCGCGACCTGACCGCCGAGGCCGTGCGCACCCATCGGGGCGGGGTGCTGGGCGTCTGTCTCGGGCACGAGCTGATCGCGGCCGAGCTGGGGCTGGACATCGTACGGAAGGAGGTTCCGTACCAGGGGGCGCAGGCGGCGATCGAGCTGTTCGGGCGGACGCGGACCGTGGGCTTCTACAACAGCTTCGTGGCGCGGTGCGACGACGAGGTGGCCGAGGAGCTGGCGGCGCACGGCATCGAGGTGAGCCGGGCGGCGAACGGGGAGGTGCACGCCGTGCGCGGGCCGGGCTTCGCGGGGGTGCAGTTCCATCCGGAGTCGGTGCTGAGTCTGGAGGGGGCGGCCGTGGTCGCCGGGCTGATCGGTCAGCTGCGGGGCACCAGGACGTTCTCCGAGCGTCGGCCGGCCCGGTAGTCCAGGACGTTGGTGAGCGTGGTGTCGACGATCTGGCCGACGGCGTCCGTCGTGTAATACGCCTGGTGGGAGGTGACCAGGACGTTCGGGAAGGTGACCAGGCGGGCCAGGGTGTCGTCCTCGACCGGTTCCAGGGACTTGTCGAGGAAGAACAGGCCCGCCTCGGCCTCGTAGACGTCGAGGCCGACGCCGGTGAAGCGGCCCGCGCGGAGCTGGGTGACCAGGGCGGCGCTGTCGATCAGGCCGCCGCGGCTGGAGTTCACCAGGATCGCGTCGTCCTTCATGGTGGCGAGGGCGTCGGCGTCGATCAGATGGCGGGTCCCCTCCATCAGCGGCACATGCAGGGTGACCAGGTCGGACTCGGCGAGGAGCCGCTCCTTGGGGACGTACTTCATGCCGAGGTCCGCACAGGCCGGGTTCTCGGCGATGTCCCAGCCGAGCAGACGCATGCCGAAGCCGTGGGCGATCCGCGCGAAGCACTCGCCGATCTTGCCGGTGCCGAGCACGCCGGCGGTGCGGCCGTGCAGGTCACGGCCCATCAGGCCGTCGAGCCGGAAGTCGAAGTCGCGGGTACGGGTCGCGGCGCGCACGATCCGCCGGTTCACGGCCATGGCGAGGGTCCAGGCGAACTCGGCCACGGAGTGCGGCGAGTACGACGACACCCGGGCGATGGTCAGGCCGAGCCGCTCGGCCACGTCGAGGTCGATGTTGTTGAAGCCGGTCGAGCGCTGGGCGATCAGCCGGGTGCCGCCGGCCGCGAGGGTCCGAAGGACGGGCGGGCCGAGGTCGGCGTTGACGGAGGTGGAGATGATCTCGTAGCCGTGGGCGATGGGCGCGGTGTCCTCGTTGAGGAAGACGTCCAGGCAGCGGACGTCGTGGTGGCCGCGGAACGCCCGCTCGATCAGCGGCCGCTCGTCGGCCTGGACCCCGAAGGCGAGAAGCTCCATGGACCGAATATAGGACGCAGGGCCGAGCGGCGCAGGGGCCGCACGGCCCTTCCAGGCGTCCTTGGGTGCCCGTCCCGCCCCCGGCGGTCAGCCGAAGAACACGCCGACCTCCCGGTACAGCGCCGGGTCGACGGTCTTCAGCCGGGCGGTGGCGTCGGCGATCGGCACGCGCACGATGTCCGTGCCGCGCAGCGCGACCATCGAGCCGAAGGCGCCGTCGCGGACGCAGTCGATGGCGTGCAGTCCGAAGCGGGTGGCGAGCCAGCGGTCGAAGGCACTGGGCGTGCCGCCGCGCTGGACATGCCCGAGGACGGTGGTACGGGCCTCCTTGCCGGTGCGCTTCTCGATCTGCTTGGCGAGCCATTCGCCGACCCCGGACAGCCGGACATGCCCGAAGGAGTCCAGCGACCCGTCCTTGAGGACCATGTCACCGTCCTTGGGGCTCGCGCCCTCGGCGACGACCACTATGGGGGCGTACGACGCCCGGAACCGGGACGTCACCCAGGCGCACACCTCGTCGAGATCGAAGCGCTGTTCGGGGATGAGGATGACATTGGCGCCGCCCGCGAGTCCGGAGTGCAGGGCGATCCAGCCGGCGTGACGGCCCATCACCTCCACCACCAGGACCCGCATATGGGACTCGGCGGTGGTGTGCAGCCGGTCGATCGCCTCGGTGGCGATGTTCACGGCCGTGTCGAAGCCGAAGGTGTAGTCGGTGGCGGACAGGTCGTTGTCGATGGTCTTGGGGACGCCGACGCAGGGCACGCCGTGCGTGCCGGTCAGTTCCGCCGCGACGCCGAGGGTGTCCTCGCCGCCGATCACGATGAGGGCGTCCACCTCCATCCGGTCGAGGTTCTCCTTGATCCGGCGGACGCCGTCCCGCTGCTTGAGGGGGTTGGTGCGCGAGGAGCCCAGGATGGTGCCGCCGCGGGGCAGGATGCCCCGTACCGCCGGGATGTCGAGCCGGACGGCGTCGCCCTCCAGGGGGCCTCGCCAGCCGTCCCGGAAGCCGGTGAAGTCATAGCCGTACTCCTGCACGCCCTTGCGGACGATGCCCCGGATGACGGCGTTGAGCCCCGGGCAGTCGCCGCCCCCGGTCAGTACGCCGACGCGCATGGAATCGGGCATGGAATGTCCCTTCGCCGCGGTTGCCGTGTGCCGTACCGATCTGCCGATATGTGCGGTGCTCTGTGCGGTGCTACGTGTCCTGCAAGCACGGTAAGGGTGATGCAGGTCACTTCGGCAGGGCTCGGAGGGAGACTTCCGGGGCGGGCGGGGGCGGTTGGGGTCGCGGCGGGCGGCCTACTCCTCGTCGAGTCCGCGCTCTATGGCGTACCGGACCAGCTCCACGCGGTTGTGCAGCTGGAGTTTGCCGAGGGTGTTCTGTACGTGGTTCTGGACCGTGCGGTGGGAGATGACCAGGCGTTCGGCGATCTGCTTGTAGCTCAGGCCCTTGGCTACCAGCCGCAGTACCTCGGTCTCGCGGTCGGTGAGCCGGGGGGCGCCCGGCTCACCGGGGCCGGTGCCGGGACCGGGGGCCGGTTCGGAGGCGAGGCGGCGGTACTCGCCGAGCACCAGTCCGGCGAGGCCGGGGGTGAACACCGGGTCGCCGACAGCCGTACGGCGCACCGCGTCCAGCAGTTCCTCGGTGGACGCCGACTTCAGCAGATAGCCGGTGGCGCCGGACTTCACGGCCTCCAGGACATCGGCGTGCTCACCGCTCGCGGAGAGCACCAGCACCCGCAGGGCGGGCTGGTGTCCGACCAGTTCTTTGCACACTTGGACACCCGGCTTGGCCGGCAGATTGAGGTCCAGGACCAGGACGTCCGGGGCGGCGGCCCTGGCGCGGCGCACGGCCTGCTCGCCGTCGCCCGCGGTGGCGACCACCTCGAACCCGGCCTCGGTGAGGTCGCGCGCGACGGCGTCGCGCCACATGGGGTGATCGTCGACCACCATCACCCGGATCGGCCCCGGCCGCTCGCCGTCGCCGCTCATCGCTGCCCCCCGTGCCGTCATCGCTGCCCCCGTGCCGTCATGGTTTCCCCCCGTGCCGTCATCGCGTCTCCTGTGCCGTCATCGCGTTCCCCGTGCCCGCTGCGTGTCCTTCGCGGCCTTCGCGGCCTTCGCTGCTTTGGTGTCCTTCGCGGCCTTCGGGTCCTTCGCTGCTTTGGTGTCCTTCGCGGCCTTCGGGTCCTTCGCTGCTTTGGTGTCCTTCGCGGCCTTCGGGTCCTTGGTGTCCTTCGGGGCCTTGGGGTCCGTGGGGTCCTTGGGGTCCTTGGGTACCTTCAGCTCGACCTCCGTGCCCTGTCCCGGCGTGGAGATCAGCTCCGCCGAGCCGCCCAGGTCGCGCAGCCGGCCGCGGATCGACTGGGCCACCCCGAGCCGCCCCTCGCCCTCGGCCTGCGCGAGCCGTCCCTCGGGAATGCCGGGCCCGTCGTCCCGTACGGTCACGATGACCGCGTCGGGTTCGTCCTCGACCAGGATCCAGGCGCGGGCCCCGGACCCGGCGTGCCTGCGCACATTGTCCAGGGCCGCCCCGACGGCCGCCGCCAGCTCCCGCGCGGCGGCGGGCACCAGCGGCACCGGGGCGCCTGGCTCCGCCAGACTCACCCGGGCGCTCACGTACGGGGCGAGCAGCGCCCGCAGATCAACGGGGCCGCCGTCGTCGTCCGGCTCCTCCACGGCCCGTACGAGCGCGCCCTCGGCGGTGTCCTCGGAGACCCGGGAGACGGGCACCAGGCCGCCGGAGACCAGGGTGCGCAGCGCCACCTCCTGCTCGCCCGCGAGCCGGCCCAGCTCGGCCGCCTCGCCGCCCAGGACCGTGCCGCGCCGCTGCACCATGGCCAGCACCTGGAGCACGCCGTCGTGGATGTCCCGGGCGAGCCGCTCCCGCTCCCGGGTGGCGGCCTCGATCTCCAGGGCGCGGGCGAGGGTGCGCTCGGAGGCGCGGGCGACCTCGACGACGTACCCGATGGCGATGGAGGCGACCCAGACCAGCATCACGTTGTGGACGGTGTCGCGGGCGGGGGCGCCTCGGTGGATCAGGTTGGCGACGGCGATGGGCGTGGAGGCGGCGGCGGCCCAGCGCCAGCCGCCCTTGATGGCGAAGGCCAGCGCGACCCCGGCGGTCCATATCGAGGGCAGGGTGGGCCCGCCGCTGTCGACCCGCGCCGCGGAGTCCGCGACCCGGGTGAGCAGGATGCCGGTGATCGCGACCGTCAGATCGGCGGCGAGGAAACGTTTGGTGCAGCTGGCCGCGCCCGCGACCCGGGGCAGGGTGGCGAAGGTCCACACGGCGAGCACCGCGAAGTAGCCGACGGCGACCCAGGGGCGGGCGAACTCGCCGTAGGAGCTGGCGAACAGGCCGATGGCGTAGAACAGGGTGAGCACGCGGTAGGCCGCCAGGGCACGCCACAGCGGCTGTTCGACCGACATCCGCATGACTCGCTCGCGCTTGGCCATCTCCCCCACCCCGGGCCGTGTTCCGTACGGGCGCTGTGTGTCGTGTCCGGTCCGTGTCCGGTCCCCAAGCGCCGTGTGCGGGACCGGTGGTGTGCCTAGGGGGCGGGTTCGCCGCCGGGCTCGGGTGCCGCGTCCTTGGCTGCCTGCGGCTGTATCGGCGGGGCCTGCTCGGGCGGCTCGGGCTTCTCGGCCGACTCGGACTTCTCGGGCGGCTCGGGTTTCTTCCCGGCGCTGTCGGCTTGCTCGGCCTTCTCCGCTTTCTCGGCCTTCTCGGCCTTCTCGGCCTTCTCGGCCTTGGCCGCCTCCCTGGCGGCTTCCTTCGCCGCTTCCTTCTCGGCCTTGGCGGCGTCCGCGATCTGCCGTTTGGCGGCGGTCGCGTAGATGTCGACGTACTCCTGGCCGGAGAGTTTCATGATCTCGTACATGACCTCGTCGGTCACCGCGCGGAGTACGAAGCGGTCGTGCTCCATGCCTTGGTAGCGGCTGAAGTCCAGCGGCTTGCCGATGCGGATGCCGGGCCGCATCAGCTTCGGGACGACCTTGCCGGGCGGCTGGATCTTCTCCGTGTCGATCATCGCGACCGGGAGCACGGGGGCGCCGGTGGCGAGCGCCACGCGCGCGAGGCCGCCGGGCTTGCCGCGGTAGAGGCGGCCGTCGGGCGAGCGGGTGCCCTCCGGGTAGATGCCGAACAGCTCACCGCGCTCCAGCACCTCTATGCCGCTCTTGATCGCGGCCTCGCCCGCGCCGCGCGCCCCGGAGCGGTCGACGGGGAGCTGGCCCACGCCCTTGAAGAACGCGGCGGTCAGCCGGCCCTTGACGCCCGGGGTGGTGAAGTACTCGGCCTTCGCGATGAAGGTGACCTTGCGGTCCAGCACCGCGGGCAGGAAGAACGAGTCGGAGAAGGACAGGTGATTGCTCGCGAGGATCGCGGGGCCCTCGGCGGGGACGTTCTCCAGGCCCTCCACCCAGGGCCGGAAGACGAGCTTCAGCGGACCCCCGACGGAAACCTTCATCGCGCCGTACAACAACCGAGTGCCTCCTGTGTATGTCAGTCAGACCTTAACCCGGAGGCCCGCCAAAGGGCCCGACGACCCTGGTCGGTGTCAGTGCGGTCGCGTACGGTGAATCACACCCGAGTCGTTCCCGCTGCTTCTCGCCGCTTCTCGCCGCTTACCGCTTCGAGACGCCCCCCTTCTGACGAACAGGAGACCGAGGTGCCGGTCCTCCCCGGAGCCGAGCCGTACCGCCATGACGGCGGTGAGGTCGGCGTCCTGCTCTGCCACGGATTCACCGGTTCCCCCCAGTCACTGCGCCCCTGGGCGGAGTATCTGGCCGCCCGTGACCTGACGGTCTCACTGCCCCTGCTCCCCGGCCACGGCACCCGCTGGGAGGACCTCCAGCTCACCGCCTGGCAGGACTGGTACGCGGAGGTGGACCGCGCGCTGCGGGTCCTGACCGATCGGTGCGCGCAGGTGTTCGTGTTCGGTCTGTCCATGGGCGGCGCCCTCGCCCTGCGGCTGGCCGCCAAGCACGGCGACGCGGTGACCGGCGTGGTCGTGGTCAACCCGGCGAACAAGGTGCACGGGCTGAGCGCGTACGCCCTTCCCGTGGCCCGGCATCTGGTGCGGACGACGAAGGGGATCGCCAGCGACATCGCCAGGCCGGACACCGTGGAGATCGGGTACGCGCGGGTGCCGCTGCACGCGGCGCACTCGCTGCGCCGGTTCTTCCAGCTGGTCGACGGTGAGCTGCCGCAGGTCACCCAGCCGTTGCTGCTGCTGCACAGCCCGCGCGACCATGTGGTGCCGCCGCAGGACTCGGCCCGCATCCTGGGCCGGGTCTCCTCGACGGAGGTGCGCGAGGTGCTGCTGGAACAGAGCTACCACGTCGCGACGTTGGACCATGACGCGGACCGGATCTTCGAGGAGAGCCTCGCCTTTGTCGGCCGGTACGCGCCGAGTGTCGGTGAGGCACTGGGCGGGGGCGCCGGGCGCGGCTCCGCGAAGGGCCTCGGGAAGGAAGGGACGGGCGCAGGTGGCTGAGCACGACTCCGACCGCGAGGACCGTGAGGACCGCGACGAGCGGGGCGACCGGGAGCGGCCCGAGCCGGATGAGCAGAATGTGCCCTTCGACGAGGAGGCCGCGTGGGCGGCGATCGTCGCCGGGTACGGGAGCGAGCCGCCGGACCCGCCGGGCGCCAAGCCCTTCAAGTCGGTGGAGGATCTGGCGCTCCTGGAGAGCGAGAAGAACGGCGACGGCGGTGACAAGGCCGCGCGGAGCGACGCGGAGCCCCGTGAGGAGGGCCCCCGGCCGCTGGGCAGCTCCGTGTCCTTCGCGCCGGGCGTCGGCGGCGGGCCGCGCGACTACAGCGTGGCCGAGCCGTCCGAGGACGGCTTCGACGACGGCGACGACGATGACTCCGATGACGGGGAGGGGCACTTCGTACCGCCGGAGCCGCCGCCGCTGCCCACCGCCGATGTCACCGCGAAGTTCGCCTGGCTCGCGGTGGTGGGCGGGCCGCTGCTGCTTCTGCTGGCGGTGCTGCTGAGCTGGGACATGACGTGGTGGCTGGGGACGCTGGGTATCGGCGGCTTCCTCGGCGGCTTCGCGACGCTGGTGGCGCGGATGCGGACGGACGACGAGGACGGGGACGATCCGGGGCGGGGTGCGGTGGTCTGACCCGGGCCCTACGTCTGCGGGATTTTGAGGGCGGCCAGGACCGGAAGGTGGTCCGTGGCCGCCCTCAGGTCTGTGTCCATGACCCCGGGGAGTCCGAGCGGGACGCCGCAGGCGAGCACCTCGATGCCCTGGGTGGCGAAGATCGCGTCGATACGGCTGTGCGGTTCCGTGCGGACCCAGGTGTTCTCGCCGCCCCAGGGGGCGACCGTCCGGCAGTCCTGGAGGGTTTCGGCGAGGCGGCGGAAGGCGGGGCCGGTGGGGCGGTCGTTGAGGTCGCCGCCCGCGATGGCGTGTTCCACGCCCAGGGCGGCGAGGCGGTCGAGGACCATGCCGCTCTGCGCGTAGCGCTCCTCCTTGTCCAGGCTGAGGTGACAGCTCAGGACGCCGAGGGGGGCGGAGGTCCCGAACCGGACGACTGCCGTCGAGAGGCCGCGGCGGTGCAGGCCGGGGGTGAGGGGGAGGAGGACGTCCTCGGTGCGGTCGACGGTGGCGCGCAGGGAGCACAGCAGTGCCGGGCCCGCGGCGGGGGCGCCGCCGGAGAGGATGACCAGGCCGGTGGCGTCGGCCAGGCGGGACAGTTTCTTGTGCCAGCGGAAGAAGCGGGGGGCTTCCTGGATGAGGACCAGGTCGGGGGCGCAGGCGGTGATGACGCGGGCGAGGGCGGTCCGGTCGTCGCGGAGTGAGCGGATGTTGTAGCTCAGGACGCGGATCGACTCCGTCGTGGTGGGGGGGAGGGGGGTGGGCATGCGGGTCAATCTACGCGGGGACGGTGCCGGTGGGGGCGCGGCAGGGGGTGGGGGGCGGGGTTCGTGGGCGGCTTGCTGTGGTGGGTGGCTGGGCGCGCAGTTCCCCGCGCCCCTGGGGCGATGCGGGTGACCTGCGTTCACGACCTCAGGTTCTGCTTGGGCGCCTTGAGGGGGTGGGGCGCGAGGTTCGTGGGCGACCGGGCCTTGTTCGTGGCTGGTCGCGCAGTTCCCCGCGCCCCTTCAGGGCGTTGCAGGCAGCCTGCGATGTCTCTGGCCGTCCGGGAGGGGCGCTTCTTCCCGGCGGCGTTACATCGTCGGGTCGGGCTCTCTTGCCAGGTCCGCTGCGCCCACCAGGCCCGCGTCGTTGCCCAGTTGGGCGGCGATGACCTCGGCCATGGGGCGCCAGTGGGCGCCTACCAGCCAGCGCTTGTACGACTTACGGATGGGGTCGAGGACCAGTTCGCCCTCGTCCGAGAGGCCGCCGCCGACGATGAAGGCGGACGGGTCGAAGAGAGAGGCGAGGTCGGCGAGGCCGGCGCCGGCCCAGCGGGCCAGTTCACGGTAGGAGTCGACGGCCACCGGGTCGCCCTGGCGGGCGGCCATGGAGATGTGCTTGCCCTCGATGCCCTCCGGGGTGCCGTCACCGAGGCCGAGCAGGAGCTCGGCGCTCTCGGGGGTGGCGCCCGCGCGCTGCTTCGCGTACCGCACGAGGGCGCGGCCGGAGGCGTACTGCTCCCAGCAGCCCTGCGAGCCGCAGCCGCACAGCAGGCCGTCCGGGACCATCCGGATGTGGCCGAACTCGGCGGCCACGCCGAAGTGCCCCCGGCGCAGCTTGTTGCCGATGATGATGCCGCCGCCGAGGCCGGTGCCCAGGGTGATGCAGATGACGTTGCGGTGGCCCTTGCCCGCGCCGAACCGGTACTCGCCCCAGGCGGCGGCGTTGGCGTCGTTCTCCACCACGACCGGGAGGCCGACGCGGGTCTCGACCTTCTGCTTCAGCGGTTCCTCACGCCAGTCGATGTTCGGGGCGAAGTACACCGTCGAGCGCTCGCGGTTGACATAGCCGGCGGCACCGATGCCCACGCCGACGATGTCATGTCCCGCGCGTGCGCCGTCCACGGCGGCGGCGATGGCGTCCACGATGCCGTCGGGCGTGCCCGGAGTCGGCACCTTGTGGGTCGAGAGGATGTTGCCTTCCTCGTCCACCACTCCGGCCGCGATCTTGGTGCCGCCGATGTCGACGCCGATGGTGAGTCCCATGAATCCCTCAGTTCGGTCGAGCCCCGCTACGGCCAACCGTACCCGAGGCGGCTGGGCCCCAACGGGCCTCAGTCCAGGTCGATGCGCTCGTTGGGACCGCTCGGCGGGTCGTCGTCGTCACGCGGATCGCGCGGTACGTCGAGATCGGCGGCGCGGGCGGTCCAGCGCTGTTCCTGCGCCTGGACCGCGGAGCGGTAGGCGGCCAGCAGTTCCTGCCCGGCACCGGCGAGATGGTCGAATACGTCCGGGTTGCGCTCGATGACGGGTTCCACGACGGACTTGGCCTGCTGGACGACCTGGCGCACCACCTGCTGGGCGGCGGTCCCGGCGACCGGGCCGAGCAGCGGGGACCCGAGTCCGGACAGCTTGTCGGCGACCGTGTCGACGAGCCGGAGCAGCTCCTCGGCGGCCGAACCGGGAGGGCTGCCGTGCTGGGCGCGGCGGCGGGCCTTCTCCGCCGCGAGGTCCTCGGCGCACGCGGTCGCCCAGGCGTCGGCGTCGGAGACCGGCGCGACCTTGTCGTCGGCCGGCTCGAAGGCGGCGTCGGACGGTGGGCGCTCTTCGCTCATGGCGACTCCTGACTACGTTTCGTCCTTACGACGTTACCCGAACGGGCGTGAGTGCTTCACGGGGCCGCGGGCCGGAGTCTCCGGCGGACCGGAGAGACTTCGCCGGGCTGCGGGCCGGGCCCCCACCGGGCTGGAGCCGGGGCGCACACCGGGCTGGGGCCGGGGCACCCACCGGGCTGGGGCCGGAGACTCCGCCGGGCTGGGGCCGGAGACTCCGCCGGGCTGGGGCCGGAGACTCCGCCGGGCTGGGGCCGGAGGCTCCGCCGGGCTGGGGCCGGAAACTCCGCCCGGCCGTGGCCGGAACCCTCACCGGGCTGCGGGCCGAAGACACCACCGGGCCGAAGGTCCGAACCCTCACCAGACACCGGGCCGGGCACCTCACCCGGCCATGGACCGGAACCCTCACCGGGCTGCGGGCCGAAGACTCCACCGGGCCGAAGGTCCGAACCCTCACCAGACACCGGGCCAGGCACCTCACCCGGCCGTGGACCGGAATCCTCACCAGCGTGTGGGCCGAAAACACCACCAGGCCGCCGACCGGGGACATCACCAGGCCACGGGCCGGAACCCTGACCAGGCTCAGGGCCGAGGACTCCACCAGGCCACAGGCCCGAACCCTTACCGGGCTCAGGGCCGACGACTCCACCAGGCCACAGGCCGAACCATCGCCAAGCCCCAGACCGGACACCTCACCAGGCCGCAGGTCGAAGACCTCGCCGAGCCGGGGGTCGCGGTGGCGGTGGCTGATGACGCGGAGTGGCTGCCGTGCCGGTAAAGGGGCGCGGGGAACTGCGCGACCAGCCCCCACCCACCCGCACCCGGCGACGAACAGACACCCCTACGGCGTCCCCA
This sequence comes from Streptomyces sp. NPDC056734, assembly GCF_042790455.1. NCBI lineage: Bacteria > Bacillati > Actinomycetota > Actinomycetes > Kitasatosporales > Streptomycetaceae > Streptomyces > Streptomyces sp. NPDC056734. Next base: position 39,292 of record NZ_JBHTZD010000018.1, on the reverse strand, counting down.
CGCCCACCATCTCCGGCAGAGCCACACCGCAAGCCCGAGACCCACCGGGCAAACCAGGCAGCCGGGCAGCCGGGCAGCCGGGCCGAAGACTCCCCCCGGCCCACACTCCTCGCCGAGCCGGCAGCCCGCAATCCTTACCCCGCCCCCGGCCACAGACCCGGGTCCGGGGCGAACCGGATACGCAGCTCGCCCTCGCGCAGGCTCGCGCCGGCGACCGTGCAGCGGCGTAGCGCGGAAGGTAGGGAAACGATCCGCCGGAACCGTCCGGCGCCGAGGACGAGTTCGTCGCCGCGCCGTATCAGGTCGAGGTCGTGGCGGGTGGTGCCGGGCAGCGGAATGTGCCAGACGAGCACCCCGTCGTCGGCGAGGTGATCGGTCACGGGCCACTCGACGGGGGCGGGGCGGGGGGTGCGGCCGGGCACCGGAAGGGCGGCGAGATCGTCGGCGCCGCGCGGATCGCCGCCGAGGTGCGGCACGGCGTGCAGGACGCTCCCGTACGTCTCCCGCCACTCCTCCAGGATCTTGCGCTGCTGGGCGACCGGGCCCGCGAGCCAGGGATCCTCGCTGTCCTGCGGCAGGATCCGGTTGGCGATCAGGGCCTCGGGAGCGAGGGCGCGCAGGGCGAGGCCGAGGGCGGCGGTGCGGACGGCGTCGGCGCCGGCCGGGGAGGGTTCGGCGACGATCCGTACGGTGGTGCCGGGGTCGGTGACGACGGCTTCGGCGGCGGCCAGCTCCCGGTCCCAGCGGGCGGCGGTGTCATAGAGCCACTCGGCGGGCAGCGGGACGCCGGCCAGCCGGCCCAGGACGGGGCGCAGGGCGCGTGCCGCCTGCCGTTCGGGCGGCAGCAGCCGGCGCAGATAGCGGCGCAGCTCCGCGGGGAGGGCGAGCAGGGCGAGGGCGGATTCGGTGGGCGGCAGATCGACGACGACCAGGTCATGCGCGTCCTCGGCGAGCGCCGCGTCGCGCAGGGCGCGCAGCACGGCGAGTTCCTCGGCGCCGGGCAGCGGGGTCAGTTCCTCGGGGTCCAGGCGGCCCGCGCCCAGCAGGTCGAGGACGGTGGTGGCACGTTCCTGGAAGGCGGCGAGATCGTCCCGGAAGCGGGCCGTGGCGTCGGGCCGCCAGGCGGTGAGTCCGGGTGCGAGCCGGACCGGTTCGGGCCCGGTGGGGGTGCCGAGAACCGCGCCGAGGGTGTCCGAGCGGTCGGTGCCGAGGAGCAGCGTGCGGGCTCCGCCACGGGCGGCGGCGAGTGCGGTGGCGGCGGCCACAGTGGTGCGTCCGCTGCCGCCGGGGCCGGTGAACAGGATCGTGCGCATGCGTTCCACTCGGTTGGGGGGACAGAGGGTGAGGGTGGGTGGGGGGTGGCTGGTCGCGCGGTCCCCGCGCCCCTTGCGGGCGTTGCGGTCGACCCGCGTAGCCCTTCTCGCTACGCCGTGCCCGACTCCACCCGCTTCTTCAGGCCCGCCAGGGCGCGGTCGATGATGACCTTCTCGGCCTTGCGCTTGATCATGCCGAGCATCGGGATCTTGACGTCCACGGTCAGCCGGTAGGTGACCTCCGTCGCCGTCCCGGAGGGCCTCAGCAGGTACGAGCCGTCCAGGGAGCGCAGCATCTGGGACTTCACCAGCGTCCAGGAGACCTCGTGGACGCCGGTCCAGGTGTACGCCAGCGTCTGGTCGTCCTTGATCGCCCCGGCGTCCATGACCAGCCGGACCTGCTCGGCCCGCCCCTGCGCGTCGGTCGCCAGCACCTCGGCCTGCTTCACCTCGCCGGTCCAGTCCGGGTAGCGGGCGAAGTCCGCGATCACCTTCATGACCTCGGCCGCTCCCGCCTCGATCGTGATGCTCGAACTGGTGTGTTCCGCCATCGCCGTGGCTCCTTCGATGCGGCCGGTAAGCAGGTGGTCAGCACGCGGACGAGCGCGTGCGGATGCAGCGTGAAGGCTACCGCGCGGTCAACGGCCGCCGGTCAACCCCCACCACGGCGTTCCACCCGCACGCGTCAGCGGTACGCGCACCGCCCTGCCCCGCACCGCACCGCCCCGCCCGCCTCACCACTCCAGCGCCCACGGCCGCCCCGCCCCCGCGAAGTGCCCCACGTTCACGCACTCGGTCGCCCCGATCCGCATCCGCCGTACCAGCGGCTGATGGACATGCCCGAACAGCGCGTAGCGCGGCCGGGTCCGCCGGATGGCGTCGAGCAGCGCCCGGCTCCCCCGCTCGAAGCGCCGCGCGACCGTGTCGTACACCAGTTCAGGCACCTCGGGCGGGATGTGGGTGCACAGCACGTCGACCTCACCGACCGCCTCGATCTTCGCCGCGTACTCCTCGTCGCCGACCTCGTACGGGGTGCGCATGGGTGTGCGCAGACCGCCGCCGACGAAGCCGAAGGTCCAGCCGCCGATCTCGGCGCGCTCCCCGTCGAGCACGGTGGTGCCGGGCCCGGCGTACTCCTTCCACAGATGCGGGATGTCGACATTGCCGTAGGTGGCGTACGTCGGGCTCGGGAACGCCGCGAACAGCTCGGCGTACTGCCGGCGCACCGCCGTCTCGATGACCGTCGCCCGGTCCTCGGCGATCCCCGACCACAGCCGGGCGCCGAGTTCCCGTGCCTCCTCGAAACGGCGGGCGGTGCGCAGCTCGACGAGCCGGCGGGCGTTCCCGGCGCCGAACAGGTCGGGGAAGATACCGCGCGAGTGGTCGGCGTAGTCGAGGAAGAGGACCAGGTCACCGAGGCAGATCAGGGCGTCCGCACCCGCCCCGGCGGCGGCCAGGTCCCGGGCGTTTCCGTGCACATCGCTGACCACGTGCACACGATGGCGGCGGCCGGCGGCGAGTGCGGAGGAGGGTGCGGATGCGGGTGCCATGGTGATCAAGGGTAGGCGGGCGGCGGCGGAAGTGAACAGTGCCGGACAGCCCCCTGGTGAGACCCTGACTGGACCCGAGCCGGACCCCCGGCCGGACCCCCGGCCGGACCTCGGCCGGACCTCGGCCGGACCTCGGCCGGACCTCGGCTGGACCCCGGCTGGACCTCGATCAGGCCGCAGCCAGTCCCCAGCCAGGCCCCGGTCACGCCCCGGTCCCACCCCGGCCAGGCCGCGATCACGCCCCGGTCACGCCCCGGCCGGACGCCGGTTACTGGCCGGTCCCGAAAGGGGTGGACTACTGTGCGCCCAGGAACACCAATCCGTGTGACGCAGCGAACATCTCGCCGGGACCCCCTGTCGAAGACGTCATACCGGCGGGTAACGTCCGGGCCGTCCAGTCGTACCCAGGTCTTCGGCGGTGAACGCCCTGAGCACCTGCCCGGACCTTGGACCGCACCGTCGCAGCCGACAACGTCGTGGCGCCGGCGCCCTATGAGGAGCAGCAGTCTTGCGCGAGTTCAGTCTTCCGGCCTTGTACGAGGTCCCCGCGGACGGCAATCTGACCGACATCGTCCGCAGAAACGCCGCGCAGCATCCCGACGTCGCCGTGATCGCCCGCAAGGCCGGCGGCGTCTGGCAGGACGTGACCGCCACCGCCTTCCTCGCCGAGGTCAGCGCGGCGGCGAAGGGCCTGATCGCGGCCGGGGTGCAGCCGGGCGACCGGGTCGGCCTGATGTCCCGCACCCGCTACGAGTGGACCCTGCTGGACTTCGCGATCTGGAGCGCGGGCGGGGTCACCGTACCGGTGTACGAGACCAGTTCGCCGGAGCAGGTGCAGTGGATCCTCGGGGACTCGGGCGTCACCGCGTGCATCGTGGAGACCGCGGCCCACAGCGCCGACCTGGAGTCGATCCGTGACCGGCTGCCGGAGCTGAAGCACGTCTGGCAGATCGAGGGCCCCGCCGCCGGGACCGGTGACGGGACCGGAGCCGGTGCCGTCGAGGAGCTGGGGCGGCTCGGGCGGGACGTCTCCGACGAGACGGTGGAGGAGCGCGGCTCGCTCGCCAAGGCGGACGACCCGGCGACCATCGTCTACACCTCCGGGACCACCGGCCGCCCCAAGGGCTGTGTCCTCACCCACCGTGCCTTCTTCGCGGAGTGCGGCAACGCCGTGGAGCGGCTGCGCCCGCTGTTCCGCACCGGCGAGTGCAGTGTGCTGCTCTTCCTGCCGCTGGCCCATGTCTTCGGGCGGCTGGTGCAGGTCGCGCCGATGATGGCGCCGATCAAGCTGGGCCTGGTCCCGGACATCAAGCACCTCACCGACGAGCTGGCGAGCTTCCGGCCGACCCTGATCCTGGGCGTCCCGCGCGTTTTCGAGAAGGTGTACAACTCGGCGCGCGCCAAGGCGCAGGCGGACGGCAAGGGCAAGATCTTCGACAAGGCGGCGGACACCGCCATCGCGTACAGCAAGGCGCTGGACACCCCGTCGGGCCCGAGGTTCGGCCTGCGGATCAAGCACAAGGTGTTCGACAAGCTGGTCTACGGCAAGCTGCGCGCGGTGCTCGGCGGCCGGGGCGAGTACGCCATCTCGGGCGGCGCCCCGCTGGGCGAGCGGCTCGGGCACTTCTTCCGCGGCATCGGCTTCACGGTCCTGGAGGGCTACGGCCTGACCGAGACCTGTGCGGCGACGACGTTCAACCCGTGGGACCGGCAGAAGATCGGCACGGTCGGGCAGCCGCTGCCGGGCTCGGTGGTGCGGATCGCGGACGACGGCGAGGTGCTGCTGCACGGCGAGCATCTGTTCACGGAGTACTGGAACAACCCGGCCGCGACCGCCGAGGCGCTGGCCGACGGCTGGTTCCACAGCGGTGACGTCGGGACCCTGGACGAGGACGGGTACCTCCGGATCACCGGCCGCAAGAAGGAGATCATCGTCACCGCGGGCGGCAAGAATGTCGCCCCGGCCGTGATCGAGGACCGCATCCGGGCGCACGCGCTGATCGCCGAGTGCATGGTGGTCGGCGACGGGCGGCCCTTCGTGGGCGCGCTGATCACCCTCGACGAGGAGTTCCTGGGCCGCTGGGCGGCCGACCACGGGAAGCCGGCCGGCTCCTCCGCGGTGTCCCTGGCCGGGGACGCGGATCTGCTCGCGGCGATCCAGAGTGCGGTGGATGACGGGAACGCGGCGGTGTCCAAGGCGGAGTCGGTGCGGAAGTTTCGGGTGCTGGCGTCTCAGTTCAGTGAGGAGTCGGGGCATTTGACTCCGTCGCTGAAGCTGAAGCGGAATGTTGTGGCCAAGGATTTCGCCGACGAGATCGAAGCGATCTATGCCAAATAGGGCGCCTATTGACGTGCCACCTGGGGTTCGTCGGCGAGTACCGGTAGTTCATGGTTGCTCGCGCAGTTCCCCGCGCCCCTGAAAGCCTTCTACAGCAGGTCTCTCAAATGGTGTGCCAGCAGGTCCCAGCGCCACCGCTCCTCCACCCACTGTCTGCCCCGCTCGCCCATTCTTCTGCGTAGCTCCGGGTCGGCGAGGAGGGGGAGGATGTGGTCGGCGGTGTCCTCGGGGGAGTCGCCGCGGACGACCCAGCCGGTCTCGCCGTCGAGGACGGCGTCGGGGGCGCCGCCGGAGTCGCCGGCCACGACCGGGAGTCCGGTCGCGGAGGCTTCCAGATAGACGATGCCCAGGCCCTCCACGTCGAGGCCGCCGCGGCGGGTGCGGCAGGGCATGGCGAAGACATCACCGGCGCCGTAGTGCGCGGGCAGGGCGGACCAGGGGACGGGGCCCGTGAAGAACACGGAGTCGGTGACCCGGGTCTCATGGGCGAGCCGGCGCAGGTCCTTGGCGTAGGGGCCGCCGCCGACGATCAGCAGGGCCGTGTCGGGCTGGTGGGCGAGGATCCGGGGCAGGGCGAGGATCAGGGTGTCCTGGCCCTTGCGCGGGACCAGCCGGGAGACGCAGACCACGACGGGCCGGTCGGTGAGGCCGAGGCGGGCGCGGATCTCGGCGCCGCCGGAGCCCGGGTGGAAGGTCTTCTCATCGACACCCGGCGGCAGCTGAACCATGCGGGAGGCCGCCTCGGGGGTGAGCGCGGCGGCGATCCGGGAGCGGGTGTACTCGCCGAGATAGGTGAGGGTGTCGGTCTCCTCGCCGATCCGGCGCAGCAGTCGCCGGGCGGCGGGCAGTTGGGCCCAGCCCGCCTCGTGGCCGTGCGTGGTGGCGACCAGCCGCTCGGCCCCGGCCCGGCGCAGCGCGGGTGCCATCAGGCCGAGCGGGGCCGCCGCCCCGAACCACACCGCCGTACACCCGTGTTCACGCAGCAGCCCCACGGCCCGCCGGGTGGCGCCCGGAGTGGGCAGCAGCATCGTCGTGGGGTCCCGTACGACGGTGAAGGGCTGTTCGGCGTCGAAGGCGGCGGTGGCCTCGGCGCCCTCGTGGCCCCGTTTCCAGGTGGAGGCGTAGACGACCAGCCGCTCGGGGTCGAGCCGCAGGGCCATGTTGTGCAGGAAGGCCTGGATCCCGCCGGGGCGGGGCGGGAAGTCGTTGGTGACGACAAGGGTCTTGCGCATCGCCGCCGAGCCTACCCAACGTAGACTCACCGCTCGGCACGGCCGGGCGCGGGAACAGGGGTTTCAGTGAAAAAGTCGGAGATGCGGCGCACTTTGCCCTGGCTGCTCACCCTGTGGGCGCTGACCCGCCTGATCCTGCTGCTGCTCGTCCTGAAGGTGTGGGTCTTCCCCGGCCCCGACGTCACCAGCGATGTCTCGGTGATCTACCAGGGCTGGTACGAGGTGCTGCGCACCGGAACGTTCCCGCTGGACGATGTCACCTGGCAGTACCCGCCCGCCGCCGCGCTGCCGATCCTCTCCCCCGCCCTGCTGCCGTTCCTGGACTACGCGCAGGCGTTCTTCGTGCTGGCCTTCGCGGCCGACCTGGTGGTGCTGCTGCTCCTGCTGTACGCGGGCGCCCGCCCCGGCCGCAGTCCGCGCGGGGCGTGGGTGTGGGTGGTGGGCGTCCCGCTGCTGGGTCCCACGGTGTACGCCCGCTACGACGTGATGGTGACCGGCGTCGCCGTGGGCGCGCTGCTCGCCGGGGCCCGGTATCCCCGGGTGATGGGGGCGCTGGCGGGGTTCGGGGCGCTGCTGAAGGTGTGGCCGGCGCTGGTGCTGCTGGGTGCGGTGAAGCGCAGTGCGTGGGGGGCGGCCCTGGTGACGGCGGGTGCTCTGGCGGCGGTGTTCTGGCTGGCGATGCCGGGGGCGTTCGCCTTCCTGACCTTCCAGCGGGACCGGGGCACCGAGGTGGAGTCCCTCGGCTCGCTGGTGTTCCACATCGCCCGGCACCACGGCTGGGAGGGGCAGGTGCTGCTGAACTACGGCTCGGTGGAGTTCATCGGCCCGTACGTCGAGTGGGTCAGCGTCGGCGCGCTGGTGCTCAGCGCGGTGGCCTTCGGCTGGCTGCTGCTGTGGCGGCTGCTGGCGGTGCGGTTCGAGGCGCAGACCCTGGCCGACGCGGCGTTCGTCGGCGTCCTGATGTTCACCACCACCAGCCGGGTGATCAGTCCGCAGTACATGGTGTGGCTGGTCGGCATAGCGGCGGTGTGCCTGGGCCACCGGGCGAGCCGCATGCGCCTGCCGGTCCTGCTGATCCTCGCGGCCTGCTTCTTCACCGTCCTGGAGTTCCCCCTGTGGTTCTCCCACGTGGTCGCCAGCGACACCCTGGGCATCACCCTGCTGATCCTGCGCAACGGCCTCCTGGTAGCGGCGACGGTCCTGGCATCCCGAACCCTGTGGCGAGCGACGGTGACGACAAGGCCCCCCGGCACCCCCTCGCAGCCCCGCTGGGCCCGCCCGGAGAACACCCGGGTCTCCCCCTGAGCCCCGCCCCGGCCCACGAATCCCGACGGCCGGATGACCTCCCCGCCGAGGCCCAGCCACCCGGCGCCCCGCCAACGCGACGGGAGCGTCAAGCCCCCGGCAGGGCACCGCACGGCACGCCGCAGGCGGAGCACGGCCGGTACCCGGTCACCCCACCGGCCGTCAGCCCTCACCCTCCACCGACCGGCCACCCCCGCCCTCAGCCCCCAGCCACCCCCGCCTCACTCACCAGCGGCCAGCACCCCCACCGCATAGTCCCGCCACTCTCGCGTGAACTCTTCCTCCGTCATGTCCAGGATCTTGATCAGGGCCGCGGACACCGCGCCCTCGCGGGTGTCGTGGGTGGCGACCTCTTGGTAGAAGGCGTTCAGGAGGGGTTCGCCCCAGTGGTCGGCGATCATGCGGCAGGCCAGCCAGCCGGACTCGTAGGCGCGGGCCAGGGTGGTGGCGTCGTCGGTGAAGCCGAAGTCGTCGTCGGCGGGGAGGCTCTGCGGTAGGTCGCCGGAGGCGACCGCGCGGGTCAGTTCGGGGGCGACCTCGGTGGGGGCGCGGCCGGTGTCCCGGTAGCTGGCCCAGTCGGCGTAGCCCTCGGAGAGCCACAGCGGGGTGGCGGCGTCGGTGTGGGCGCGGGTGGCCACATGGGTGGTCTCGTGGGTGAGCACGATCTGCTTGCCGGACGTGCCGAGCACGGCGTACGCCTCGGGGTTGACGATGATCCGGTCGGCGGGAGCGGAGCCGCCGCCGACCTCACCGGTGGTGACCGCGGCGATCCCCTGGTAGGAGGAGGCGGACGAGCCCAGCAGCCCGGCCATGCCCTCCAGCGACTCCGGTACGAGGACCAGGACGTGCTGCCCCCACTCGGTGCCCCAGGCGTCGGAGACGGCCGGGACCGCGCGGTCGGCGAGGTCGGCGAAGTCCCGCAGGGACTGCTCGGAGCTGCCGACGCCCATCACCAGGCTGTGCGCGCCGCGGACCACCGAGACCGCGCCCTGGTCCCACAGCTGCTGTCCGGACCCGGAGGCGGGCCGGTCGGACGCGACCTGCCAGGCGCCCTCGGCGGCGCGGGTGAGGGTGAGGGTGCGTGCGGTGGTGACGGGGGCCGCGTCGTAGCCCTCGATCTGGTAGCTCAGCTCGGCGTCCGCGGTGAGGGTGTCCCCGGAGGCACTCGGGGCGCCGACCTCGGTCACCCGGTAGGACCAGGCCGCCAGCGGCACCGCGCGGACGTTCTCGTAGCCGCCCGCGGTGTCCCCGGCCAGCAACGCCTGCGCGCGGCGGTCCAGGAGCAGCTGGACGTCCGCGCGGCCGGTGTCCGGGGCGGGCGGCCCGCCGCAGGACACCAGGGAGATCAGCAGCGCGCACAGCGCGAGGACCCCGGTGACCGGGGATATCCGTGTCCGCCTTCGACCAGCCATCCGCACGATCGTAAGGCGCGCGGGGAGGTCAGACGCGGGTGACCGAGGCGATCGGCATCATGCCGACCGGGTCGTAGCGCACCGGGGCACCGGGGTAGGGGGCGTGGATGACCTGCCCGTTGCCCGCGTACATGCCGACATGGCTGGCGTCGGAGCGGTAGGTGACGAGATCGCCGGGCTGGGCCTGGGAGAGCGGCACCTGGCGGCCCGCGTACCGCTGGCCCTGGGAGGTGCGCGGGATGGCGACACCGGCCTGCGCGTACGACCACTGGGTCAGGCCGGAGCAGTCGAAGCCGCTGGGACCGTTGGCGCCCCACACATAGGGCTTGCCGACCGCGGACTGCGCGGCGGCCACCGCGGCGCCCGCGCGGCCGGAGGCGGGAACGGCGCCGGAGAGGTCGGGCAGGTCGGTGCGGCCCGCGCGGGAGGCGCGGTCGTAGGCGGCGCGGTCGGCCTCGGTGAGGGAGTTCAGGAGGCGGCGGGCCTCGGCGAGCTTCGTCTCGACGGTCTTCTTGTGGGCGGCGACGGCCTTGCGGCTCTTCTCCAGCTCGACCAGCTTCCCGGCACCCTCGGAGCGTTCCTGGCCCAGTTCCCGCAGGGCGTCCTGAAGTTCGTCGAGCTGCCCGGCCTGCTGCTCGCTGATCCGGTCCAGGACGGCCGCCTTGTCGAGGTAGTCCTCGGGGTCGTCGGAGAACAGCAGAGCAACGGAAGGGTCGATGCCACCGGAGCGGTACTGGGCGCCGGCCAGGGAGCCCAGCGCCTCGCGCAGTTCGTTGACCCGCTCCTGCTGCCGGGCGATCCGGTCCTGCGTGCGGCGGACCTGGCCACGCAGTGCGCCGGTGCGCTCATCGGCCTTGTTGTACGCCTCGGTGGCCTGCTCCGCCTCGGTGTGGAGGCGGTCGACCTCCGCCCGGGTGTCATCGGCGGGAGCGGCCGAGGCCGGTACGGCGCCGAGGACGGCAGCGGCGGCGGAGAGCAGGGAGACGGCGACGGCACCGGCCCCCCGGTCGAACCCGGACGGTGCCTTACGGCGATGGGACCCCACAGGAAGCCGCGCTCCTTCCACTGGACGCACACTGGACGACGTACCCGAGACGTGCTGGACGACTCGAGCGCCGCGAACAGTAGCCCCGTGACGGGCCGTCGGCCAAAGACCTCCGTGGGCACACACAGTGACGCCCCGCCGCTGACGCAGGTCACCGGCGGGGCGTGGGGTCACTTCGGGGCACGGGGATTCGCCCGTTCGGGCGATACTCCGTGTCGTGCGGCGGTGCGGTCAGATCCGGACGCCGAACTGGAAGGGCATGTTGTCGATCGACTCGTAGCGCACGACGGTGCCGGTGCGCGGGGAGTGCAGCACCTGGCCGTTGCCCGCGTAGAAACCGACGTGGTGCAGGTCGTCGTAGAAGATGACCAGGTCGCCGACCTGGAGGTCGGACTGGCTGTAGATGCGCGTACCGGCGTTGGCCTGTTCCTGGGAGGTGCGCGGGATCTGCATGCCGGCCTGGGCGTAGGCCCAGGAGGTCAGGCCCGAGCAGTCGAAGGAGGACGGGCCGGAGGCGCCGTACACGTACGGGCTGCCGATCACGCTCTGGGCGGCCTCGTAGGCGGACATGGTGAAGCTGGAGCCGCTGGCGGTGGCGGTGGTCGCGGCGGCTTCGACCTGCTCGGCGGAGTCGGCGCTGGCCAGCTCCTCCTCGGCCGCCAGGGCGGCCTTCTCCTCGGCGGTGAGGGTGTTGAGGAGCTTCTGGGCCTCGGCGAGCTTGGTCTGGACCTCGTCCTTCTTCTTCTCCAGCTCGGTGCGGGTGGCCTCGAGGTCGTCGAGCTTCTCGGTGGCCTCGGCCCGGTCCTGAGCCAGGACCCGCTGCTTGTCCTGGATCTCCTCCAGGGCGTCGACCTGCTGGGTGCTCAGCTTGTCGAGCGTGGCGGCCTGTTCGAGGTAGTCGTCCGGGTCGGCGGAGAGGAAGAGCTGGACGGCGGGGTCGAGACCGCCGGACCGGTACTGGGCGCTGGCCAGCGAACCGAGGTCCTCACGCAGCTCGTTGACCTCTTCCTGGCCCTTGGCGACGTTGTCCTGGATGGTGGAGATCTCCTTCTGGAGCTCCTCCTGCTTCTCCTTGGCCCCGTTGTACTTCTCGGTGGCCTGCTCCGCTTCCTCGTAGAGCTTGTCGACCTGCGCCTTCACGTCGTCGGCGGTCGGGCTCTCGCTCGGGGCGGCCTGCGCCGGCTGTGAAGTGATGGCGACAGCGGCCGCTGCGGCGGTGGTCAGCACGGTCACACGCGCACGGCTCGGCTGCTTGGGTCGACGGTGGGACGCCACGGGGGCGAGCTCCTTCTTCCTCCAGCCGCCTACCGACACGCCGGCGGGCGGTGCCCCTCCGCCGTCACTCCCAATGAGTGATCACCCGAGCGGAGGTTCGAGGCCCGACCCTAGTGACCTGGTTGTGATCAGTTCAAATCCTCAGCTGAAAAATCTCACCCCACCGGTCATTATTTACACACAACTCACAAGCAGTGATCTTTGATTGACCGTACGTCGCCCAAAGATCACATCAATTCGGGCAATCGGCCGGAAGGTTGCGGTTGGGACGCCCCCGTCACCATGGGGCGCACAGGCGGCAAGCGGTCAGCCTCGGGCGAACCGTTTCAGAAGGACCACCGAGGCGACCGGCCGGGCGCCGGCGCGCGCCACCCCGTCGGCCACCTCACGGTCGGTGGAGACGACGATGACGGGCCGGCCCGGCGGCTCGGCGCGCACCAGCTGGCGGATCAGCTCGTCGGCGGTGACCCCCGGCTTGGAGAACATCACCCGCACACCGCGCGGGGGCGCCAGCAGCACCGGCGCCGCCAGCTCCGCCCCGTCGAACACACAGGTGACCTCGGCGCCGGACTGCGCGGCGAGCTGCGCGAGCTGGCCGAGCAGCCGCAGCCGCTGTTTCTCCAGCGGCATCTGCGGATAGCCGGTCTTGGTGACGTTGTAGCCGTCGACCACGAGATGCGCCTGGGGCAGGGCGAGCAACTGGTCGAGAATGGCCGGGTCGTGCTCGGACAGGGCACGCGCGGCGATGTCCTTCGGGGTCATCCGGCCCGGCTCGACGGCGTCCACGGTCTCCGCGGGCCGCACCGACACCGGCGGCAGGGCGAGTTCGCGGCGCAGTCCCTGCGCGGCCTCCAGGACGGTGTCCAGCAGCAGCCGTACCCGCATGTCCTCGACGCTGCGGCCCTCGCGCGCCGCACGCCGGGTGGCCTCCAGGGCGGCCTCGGCCTCGCCGAGCCGGGACTTGAGCCGGCGGGACTCGCTCTCGGCGGCGGACACCTGGGTCTGGGCCTCGGTGCGCACGGCCTCCATCTCGCTCTGCACCTTGCGCAGCGCGGCCTCGCCGCGCCGGACATCGCTGAGCGCGGAACGCAGCTTGCGGTGCAGCGATTCCGCTTCCTTCCTGGCCCCGTCCAGGTCGGCGCGCAGCCGCTCGGTGTCGGCGCGGATCTGCTCCTGGGCGGCGGCCAGCGCGGTGCGCAGCCGCTCCAGCTCGGCGCGGTTCTCCTCGCCGGCGCGCTCGGCGTCGGCGCGCTGGGCCTCCTCGCCGGCCGCGGTGACCAGCTTCACCCAGCCGGTGGGCCGCAGCACGTACGCCGCCGCCGCCACGTCGAGCGGATCGGCGGCCGGGGGCGGGGCGCCGGAGTCCAGCGCCCCGGCGATCTCCGGCTGGGCCTCGCGCAGCTTCTCGCCGATGCGCTGGCGGAACAGCGCATCGGTCTCCAGGGCGGCGGCCATCGCGTTGCCGGCGAACTTGGCCCGCCGGTTCGCGGTGAAGCGGGCGTACTGCCGCAGCTGCGCGGGCAGCTCGCCGACGGTCAGCCCGCCGAAGCCGTCGGAGACGATCTGCACGACCCGGCGGCGCACCCCGTCGGGCAGTGGACGGTCGAGCACCTCAGCGGCGCCGTCGTCCGGCCCCCCGCCTGTGGTCTCCACCATCCGTCACCCCAATGCCTGTGCCGATCCCGGCGCGGGATCGGCGGTCCGGGGGCCCCGTCCTCCCTCAGGAGTCGGTGCCCGGCCTGTCCACGAGCTCCACCTGGTCCACCGCGTTGCACCAGCGGCAGCGCACCGTCTCGATGGTCTCACTGAGCACCTCGCGCTCCTCGACGTTCGGCGCTCCGGCCAGATCGAGGTGGACGTACTCGACCACCTTCGACGAGCGCGTCACATCGAAGCGGGTGAGATTGCCGCACAGGGCGCAGCGCCACCGCGTGGTGGCGGTGGGCAGGGGAACCGTCATCGTGACCGTCCGCTTCCTTCTCTGTAAGTCCGGGTGCTGTGAGTCCGGGTGGTGCTGTAAGTCCGGGTGCCGTGGTCCGGGTGCTATGGATCCGTGCGTTTCCCGGGTCCCGCGAGTCCGTGGGTCCCTGGAATTCCCGGAGGTCCCGGGGGGTCCCGAGGGCCCCGGAACCCCTTCCAGTGTCCGCGACGCGCCGGGTTCCCCGGAACGTGTGGGTGGTAACCCTACGGCCTGGTGGCCGGGCGCCGCCCATCTCACGGCGGCGGCGAGGCGGTCTGGGCGGTTGCGTCCCGGTACGTCATGCTCTGTAGCCATGATCGGCAACTGGAGCGGGACAGCGGGCCGGACGGCGGCCCTGCTGCGCAGGCCGGCGGGTCCGGTGACGTGCGCACTGATCGCGGCGTGCTGTCTGGTCTTCCTGATCGGCCCGGCGTCCGGATTCAATCCGGCGTACGGCACCGGAGACGAGCTGCTGGCCGCCCAGCGGGTCTATTTCCGGCACTGGGGCGTCGTACCCGCACAATTGTTCGAGGGCGACCCCCGGGCGGTGCTGACCCCCGCGACCGCGCTGTTCGTGCACGGCAGCTGGGTCCATCTGCTCGGCAACATGCTCTTCCTCTACGTCTTCGGGGTGATGACGGAGGACCGGATGGGCCGGGTCGAGTTCACCCTCTTCTATCTGGGGTGCGGCTATCTCGCCCTGCTGGGGTACGCCGCCGCCCACGCGGACTCCGATCAGTCGCTGGTCGGCGCCTCCGGGGCGATCTCCGCGGTCCTCGGCGCCTTTCTGTGTGCCTTCCCGCGGGCGCGGGTGACCAGTCTGCTGCCGTTCCTGTTCTTCCTGCCGCTGCGTTTCCCGGCCTGGGTCGTCCTGCCGTTCTGGGTGGCCCTGCAATGGGTGGCGGCGGGCCGGGCCGCACAGGGGCCCGGGGTGGCCTATCTCGCGCATCTGATCGGCTTCGGCCTGGGCTTCTGCTACGCGTGGGCCCGTTTCGGGGGGACGGCTAGAGTGAGGTCCGCCCCAGCTCCGGCCCCCGAGGGAGAGAACCAGCCGTGATCACCGCGATCGTCCTGATCAAGACAAGCGTGGACCGGATTCCGGAGATCGCCGAGCGGATCGCCGCGCTGGAGAGTGTCAGCGAGGTGTTCTCCGTCACCGGTACCTATGACCTGATCGCCATGGTCCGGGTCAAGGAGCACGAGGAGCTGGCCGAGGTGATCCCGGGCCGGATCAGCAAGATCCCCGGCGTGGAGGGCACGGACACGCATGTCGCCTTCCGCACCTACTCCCAGCACGACCTGGAGGCGGCCTTCGCGATCGGCCTGGATTCCTAGCACCGCGACCGGGCCGGACCCGACCCCCGCCCGGCCCGGACCCTGGCCCGACGGCCCGGACCCGGACCCTGGCCCGACGACCCGGGGCGACGCCGGAGACGCCGGGAACACCGGGAACACCGGAACCGGACCGCCGCGCGAAGGGGACGCGATACCCACGACGGACGGCCCCTGGACGCCGTACACCCCAGGGACCACCCCACGCGACGGCGAGACCGCCTCGACCCCACGGACCACCCCACCCCGCGCAACCCCGCCGGCCCCACGGACCACCCCACCCCGCGCGACCCCGCCGACCGCGCGACGCCCGCCACCGGGCGAACCCCCCACCGACCCCACGAGGCACCCCGCGGAGCGACCCGGCGGAGCGACCCGGCGGAGGGCGACCCCACCGGCCCCATGTGCCGGCTCCATGAAGACTTCCTCATCTTCACTTCATCCTCATTACCGGACGGCCCCCGCAGCATCGATGCCATGGTCTTCTCCCACCGCCTGGCGGCCCTCGCCGCCGTCGTCGTGATCCCGCTCGGGATCGCCGCGACCAGCTTCGTCCTCACCGACCGGCCGGAGTCGCCGGAGGTGCCGGCCAAGGTGGAGCTGGACAGCGGCTCCCCGACCGCGAGCCCCGACCGGCCCGGCCCCACGCCCAGCGACGAGGTGGTCTCCCCGCCGCCCGCGACCGACGCCCCCGGGGCGCCCATCGACCCCGCCGACCCCACCTCCACACCGACCGACCCTCCCCCCGCGCCGCCCGGCGGCACCGGCCAGACCAGCGGAAGCAATGACGACGACGGAAGCGAACCAGCCGGCCCCGGTGCCGGGGACGACGACGGCGCGGACGACGACGGGCCCGGCGGGGACGACGGCTGAGCACGGCCGGGCGCGGATATCCGCCCGGGTCCGCATCCTGCTGTGGCTGCTGCTGGTGATGACCGTGGCCTTCGGCTCCGTCGCCACGACCGTACGGACGATCCTGCTGCGCGACACCGATCAGCGGATCGCCGATCTGCTCGCCCAGGAGGCCGTGGAGTTCACCCAGTTCGAGGGGCGGGGCATAGACCCCGCCACCGGCCGGCCGTTCACCGACCCGGCCCGGCTGCTGCGGGTCTTCCTGGAGCGCCAGCACGCCGACGCCGACGAGGAGCTGATCGGGCTGGTGGCGGGCCCCGGCCCGGACCCCGCGAAGATCATCCAGCAACGGGAGATCCCGGCTCTGCTCCCCCTGCACGAGGACACCGTCGCCCGCCGGGAGATCTTCGGCTCCCCCGAGGCCACCGGCACCGTCGAGCGCCCCGTCGGCGACATCCGCTGGGCCAAGGTGGACATCGCCCCCTACGGCGGTGATCCGCAGGCCGCGTTCGTCGTCGCGTTCCACCCGCAGCGCGAGCAGGACCGCGCCGACGAGGTGTTCCGCATCCTGCTCGCCATCTCCGGCGTCGCCCTGCTGATGACCACCGGCATAGGGTGGGTCGTCGCCGGGCGGATACTGCAACCCGTACGGCTGGTGCGGGCCGCCGCCGCCCAGCTCACCGAGCAGGACCTCACGCGGCGCATACCGGTCCACGGGCGCGACGACATAGCGGCCCTCGCGGAGACCTTCAACGCCATGCTGGACCGGCTGGAGCGGGCCTTCGCCGCGCAGCGCGAGTTCGTCGACGACGCCGGGCACGAACTGCGCACCCCCATCACCATCGTGCGCGGGCACCTGGAGGTGATGGGCGACGATCCGGCCGAGCGGGAGGAGACCGTCCGGCTGGTCACCGACGAACTCGACCGGATGAGCCGGATCGTCGAGGATCTGCTGCTGCTCGCCAAGGCCGAACGCCCCGACTTCGTCACCCCCGAACCGGTCCAGCTCGCCGAACTCACCGCCGACGTCTACGTCAAGGCCCGCGCCCTGGGCGAACGCGAATGGCATCTCGCCGAGGTCGCCGACGCCGAGGTCCGGCTCGACCCGCAGCGCATCACCCAGGCCATGGTCCAGCTCGCCCAGAACGCCGTCCAGCACACCGGCCCCGGCCAGCGCATCAGCATCGGCTCCCGCGCCGAGGGCCCGCACATCGAGCTGTACGTCGCCGACTCCGGCTCGGGCGTCCGGCCGCAGGACGCCGATGTGATCTTCGAACGCTTCCGGCGCGGCACCGCCCGGCGCGGCACCCGCGGTTCCGGCGCCGGACTCGGACTGTCCATCGTCCGCGCGATAGCGGAGGCACACGGCGGCCGGGCCAGCCTGCACGACACCGACGGGGGCGGCGCCACCTTCGTACTCACCCTGGAAGAAGCACGTCCATGACGGGAGAGGCACGCCCATGAACCGCATCCTCATCGTGGAGGACGAGGAACGCATCGCCTCCTTCGTGGAGAAGGGCCTGCGCGCCAACGGCTTCACCACCACCGTGGTCGCCGACGGCGAGGCGGGCTACGAGTACGCGCTCACCGGCGGCTTCGATCTGATCGTGCTGGACATCGGGCTGCCGGCCCGCGACGGGTTCACCGTCCTGCGCGAGCTGCGCGAGGCCCGGGTGAGCACCCCGGTGATCGTGCTGACCGCGCGGGACTCGGTCCGCGACACGGTGGCCGGCCTGGAGGGCGGCGCCGACGACTGGATGACCAAGCCGTTCCGCTTCGAGGAACTCCTCGCCCGGGTCCGGCTGCGGCTGCGTACGGCGGCCAGGGCGCCCGAGGTCACCGTCCTGAAGTCCGGCTCGCTCACCCTGGACCTGCGCACCCGCCGGGCCCGCTCCGGCGAGCGGACCGTCGATCTGACGGCCCGTGAATTCGTGCTGCTGGAGCTGTTCCTGCGCCACCCGGGACAGGTACTGTCCCGCGAGCAGATCCTGTCCCATGTCTGGGGCTACGACTTCGACCCCGGCTCGAACATCGTGGACGTCTACGTCCGGGCCCTGCGCAAGAAGCTGGGGGCGGAACGGGTGGAGACGGTACGGGGGATGGGGTACCGGCTGCCCGGGTGAGGCAGGGGCGCGTCCGGGTGAGCCGGGGGGCATGGGGATGAGCTGAGGGGGCGCGTCCGGGCGGGTGTTCCCGGCGCTCGAACGCCCGATGAAAGCCTCTCACCAGGCAGCATGAAGTCCCTTTCATCGACGGCTCATCATGGGCTCACCGCCCGCGTGAACGCTCGATGGCGTGAGACTGAATCTCCGGCTGACCGTGGGCCTGTGCCTGGCGTTCTCGCTGTGCGCCGCGCTGGCGGTCCCCGGCAACTTCCCCGGCCTGTCCGGTACCGCCCGGCTGACCCTCGCCGTCTTCGCGCTGGCGACCTGCCTGTGGATCGCCACCCCGATCGATGACACCTACATCGCGCTCGGCGCCGGACTCGCGCTGACCGTGACCGGGGTGATCAGCAGCGACACGTTCTTCGGCACTCTCGGCGACTCCACGGTGTGGCTGCTGATCTGCGCGTTCGTCCTGGCGGCGGCGGTCTCCCGGACGGGGCTCGCGGGACGGGCGGCGGCGTTCCTGGTCGGCGGGGCCCGTACCGTACGGCAGCTGACGCATCTGACGACCGCCGCGCTGGTGGTCACCGCGTTCGCCGTCCCGGCCACCTCGGGGCGGGCCGCGCTCGCCCTGCCGGTGTTCCTGGCGCTGGCCAAGGTGCTGTCCGGGCACCGGCGGCTGGTGGTGATGCTGGCGCTGCTGTTCCCGACGGTGATCCTGCTGTCGGCGGTGGCCACGCTGATCGGCGCGGGCGCCCATCTGATCACCGTCTCGGTGCTGTGGGAGTCGACCGGGGAACGGGTCGGGTTCACCCAGTGGCTGCTGATCGGGCTGCCGCTGGCCATCGCGTCCTCGCATCTGGCCGCCGAGGTCGTCCTGCTCACCACCACCCGCCGGGCGGACCGCAAGCTGCCGGTCGAGATCAGCGCCGACGACATCCAGGAACACACCGATCAGCCCGTCACCGGGCCCTGGTCGGCGGCCGAGTCGCGCTGCGCGCTGCTGCTGGCGACCGTCGTGATGCTGTGGTGCAGCGAGCCGTTGCACCAGGTGCCGCCGGCGCTGGTCGCGCTGATCGGGGCCGTGGTCGCCTCCTCGCCCGCGCTGGGCACGGTGCATCTGAAGGACGCCCTGAAGACCGTGCCGTGGTCCTTGCTGCTGTTCATGGCGGCGACCATGGCGATGGGGGTCGCGCTGTCGGACTCCGGGGCGGCGAAGTGGCTGGTCTCCGGGCTGCCCAGCGGGGTGGGGCCGGAGGTGTTCCTGGCGGTGGTGGTGCTCATCAGCACGGCCGCGCACCTGGTGTTGCAGTCCCGCTCGGCGCGGTCCTCCGTGCTGGTGCCGCTGGTGGTCGCGGCGGCCCTGGCGGCCGGGGTCAATCCGGTCGCGGCGGCGCTGGCGTCCACGGCGGCGGCGGGGTTCTGCCACACGCTCCCGGCGTCCGCGAAGCCGGTCGCGCTGTTCGCGGACGTGCCGGGTGTGGCGACCTACGCGCCCCGCGATCTCCTGCGGCTCTCGGCGTTCCTGGCGCCCCTGACGGCGCTGCTGGTGTTCGGGTTCGCGCTGGTGGTGTGGCCGGTGATGGGGGTGCCCCTGCGGTAGCGCAGTTCGTCGCGCCCCTGAAGGAAGACGGGCGTTCCCCTTCCGACCGTTTCGAAGGAGCTGTTCGATGCTCGCGCTCTCCCGTATCGCCATCGCCCCCAGCGGGTTCAAGGAGTCACTGTCCGCCCAGGCCGCCGCCGAGGCCATCGCGGCCGGGGTGCGGCGGGTGCTGCCCGACGCCGAGGTCGATCTCATCCCGCTCGTGGACGGGGGCGAGGGCACCGCCCGTGCCCTCGCCACCGCCGGGGGCGGGCGGCTGGTGGCACTGTCGGCCACCGGGCCGCTCGGCGAGGTCATCGGCACGCACTTCGCGCTGCTGGACTCCGGGCGCACCGCCGTGGTGGAGATGGCGGCCGTCGCCGGGCTGTCCCTCGTCCCGGCCAGCCTGCGCGATCCCGGGGCCACCACCACCTACGGCGTGGGTGAGCTGATCCGGGCCGCGCTCGACACGGGCGTACGGCGGATCGTCGTCGGCTGCGGGGACTCCGGGACGTCCGACGGGGGCGCGGGGGCGCTCCAGGCGCTGGGGGCACGGCTGCTGGACCCGGACGGCTTCGAACTCCCGCACGGCGGC
Source organism: Streptomyces sp. NPDC056734 (assembly GCF_042790455.1). Lineage (NCBI taxonomy): Bacteria > Bacillati > Actinomycetota > Actinomycetes > Kitasatosporales > Streptomycetaceae > Streptomyces > Streptomyces sp. NPDC056734. Next base: position 19,396 of record NZ_JBHTZD010000018.1, on the reverse strand, counting down.
GGGGAGTTGGTACGCCTCGACCGTATCGACCCGGCCGGGCTCGACCCCCGGCTCGCCGGGACGGAGATCCTCGTCGCCTGCAACCCGTACAACGTCCTCTGCGGCGAGCGGGGCGTGGCCCGGGTGTTCGGGCCGCAGAAGGGGGCCACCCCGGCGCAGGTGGAGCGGCTGTCGGAGGGGCTGGAGCGGTGGGCGTACGTCCTGACGCGGGACCTGCGGGTGCGGGGCACCGATCTGCGCTCCGCGTCCGGGACCGGCGCCTCGGGCGGGCTCGGTGCCGGGCTCGCGGCGCTGGGCGCCCGGCTGAGGCCGCGCTTCGAGGTGCTCCTGGACCATCTCGACCTGGACGCCCGGCTGGCCCGCGCCGATCTGGTGCTGACGGCCGAGGGCGCGCTCGACGAACAGACCCAGCGCGGCAAGGTACCCGGCGAGGTAGCCCGCCGCGCCAAGCTCTACGACCGTCCCGTACTCGCCCTGGCCGGAACCCTCGGCAAGGGCGCCCACGACGTACCCGGAGTGGACGCCTGCCACGGCATCCTGCCCGCCCCGATGGCCCTGGCAGAGGCCCTGCTCCGAGCAGCGGAACTCCTCACCGACGCCACGGAACGCGCCCTGCGCATGATCGTCCTGGGCGCCCGCCTGCCGGCTCAGGGGGAGCTACGGGGGGCACACCGGCCGTCGAGGGTGCGGTAGCTCCGGCGGGGGGGGTAGCGGGCGGTCGGGTGGCTGGTCGGGCGGGGTGCCCGGGGGCGCAGGGACCTCCGGCCGTACGGGTAGCTCCTGCGGGCGATGCCAGGCGCGCGACCGCCCGCTCACGCCGAGATGCCCGGGGCGCACCGGCCATTCACCGTACGAGTAGCTCCAGCGAGCCATACCGAGTACCCAACTCCCTGCCCACGCCGAGGTGCCCGGGGGCACACCGGCCGTCGACCCTACGGGTGGCTCCACCGGGCGGCACCCGGCGCCCGACCGCCCGCTCAGACCGAGGCGTCCGGGAGCGCACCGGCCGTCGACCGTACGGGTAGCTCCGGCCGGCGGGTAGCGGGCGCCCGGGTGGCTGCTCGGGCGGAGGTGTCCGGGGTGCACCGCCCATCGACCGTAATGCCCGGCGCCGCCCGCCCCCTCACGCCGACGTGTCGGGGACGCAGCGGCCGTCGACCGTGCGGTAGCTCCAGCGGGCGCCGCCGGACACCAGTTCGCGTACGGCCCGGACGAAGCGGGCCACGTGTTCGTCGGGGGTGCCCGCGCCGAAGCTGACGCGGATGGCGTTGAGGGACTTCTCACCCGGTGCCGCCTCCGGGGCCCCGCACTCGCCCTGGGTCTCGGGGTCGGTGCCGAGCAGGGTGCGGACCAGCGGGTGGGCGCAGAACAGGCCGTCGCGGACGCCGATGCCGTACTCGGCGGAGAGCGCGGCGGCGAAGTGGGAGCTGTTCCAGCCGTCGACCACGAAGGAGATCACGCCGACGCGGGGGGCGTCGTCGCCGAAGAGGGACAGGATCCGCACCTCGGGGACGTCGGCGAGCCCGGCCCGCACGGCGCTGATCAGCTGCCGCTCGCGGGCCACCAGGGTGTTGAAACCGGCGTCGGTGAGGGCCTTGCAGGCGGAGGCGATGGAGTAGGCGCCGATGACGTTGGGCGAGCCGGCCTCGTGGCGGGCGGCGCTGTCGTGCCACTCGACGTCCACGCCGCCGTCCTCACGCCGGGTGACCTTGCGGCTGGCGCCGCCGCCCGCGAGGTAGGGCTCGGCGGCCCGCAGCCAGTCGGCGCGGCCGGCCAGCACGCCGGAGCCGAAGGGGGCGTACAGCTTGTGCCCGGAGAAGGCGACCCAGTCCACGTCGAGATCGGTGACGGAGACGGGATGGTGGGGGGCGAGCTGGGCGGCGTCCAGGACGATCCGGGCGCCGTGCGCGTGGGCGGCGGCGGCCAGTTCCCCGACCGGCCACAGCTCGCCGGTGACGTTGGAGGCGCCGGTGACACAGACCAGGGCGGGGCCGTGCGGGTCGCGGGCGGCGAGGGCGCGCTCCAGGGTCTCGACGGCCTGGCGCGGGGTGCGCGGGGCGTCGAGGTAGCTGACCTTCGCGTCCTTCCAGGGCAGCAGCGAGGCGTGGTGCTCGGTCTCGAAGACGAAGACCTGGCAGCCGGCGGGCAGCGCGGCGGCGAGCAGGTTGAGGGAGTCGGTGGTGGACCGGGTGAACACCACCTGGTCGTCCTCGCGGCAGCCGAGGAACTCGGCGACCGTCCTGCGGGCGTTCTCGAACAGGTCGGTGGACAACTGAGAGAGGTATCCGGCGCCCCGGTGCACGCTGCCGTAGTAGGGCGCGTAGGCGGCCACGTCGTCCCAGACCCGCTGGAGGGCGGGCGCGCTGGCGGCGTAGTCGAGCGCGGCGTAACCGACCTCGCCGCCGGTGACGAGCGGCACGGTGACGTCCCGGCCGAGGACGGGCAGCGGCTCACCGAGGGTGGGGGCGGCAGCGGTGATGGCGGTGGAGACGGACATGGGTCAACTCCCGTACAGGCAGGCGGAATTCCCCACGCGAGCGAACAACGAACACGCTCAAGCGCGGCGATGAAGACAGAAAGGGATCGCGGAGGCGGGGCTCTGCGGCCCTATCGCATTCGCTTGCTCACGGAAGGCTCCTCGACGACCAGGACCCCTGGTGACACGAGGGGTCCGCGCTTGCCGCAGACCTCGCTGCCTACGGCCTGGTCTTCACCCGGGGCACCCCGCCACGGACGGAGGGTTGCCGGACAGCCGGCCGGGGCCTGATGGCTGTCGCTCATGACCTGGTCCAACATCCTGCCATACGATCATGTGCACGCAAGGGCGCAGTCCGTCATCTGGACTGCGCCCTGCGTCACACCGTGCCGGCCCCTCAGGCGTTGCTCGCCGCCACCCACCGCTCCAGCGTCCGCTTCGCCGCCCCCGAGTCGATGGACCGCTCGGCCCGCGCCATCCCGGCCCGCAGTTGCTCGGTGAGCGGCTCCCCGGTGGGGTCCAGGGCGGCCAGCGCGGCGGCGGCGTTGAGCACCACGGCGTCGCGGACCGGACCGCGTTCGCCGTCCAGCAGCCGGCGGGCGACCTCCGCGTTGAAGGACGGGTCGCCGCCGCGCAGGGCGTCGACCGGGACCAGGTCGAGGCCGACGTCCCGGGGGTCGAAGGTCTCCTCGGTGACCTTGCCGTCGCGCACCACCCAGACCCGGGAGGTGGCGGTGACGGTCAGCTCGTCGAGGCCGTCGTCGCCCCGGAAGACCAGCGAGGAGTTGCCGCGCTCGGCGAAGACGCCCGCGACGACCGGCGCCATCCGGGGGTCGGCGACCCCGACGGCCTGGGCGCGCACCCGGGCCGGGTTGGTCAGCGGACCGAGGATGTTGAACACCGTACGGATGCCGAGCTGGCCGCGGGCCGCGCCCGCGTGCCGCAGCGCCGGGTGGAACCTGACCGCGAAGCAGAAGGTGATCCCGGCCTCCTGGGCCACCTCGGCCACCCGGGACGGGGTCAGCTCCAGATTGACGCCGAGCTTCTCCAGCACGTCGGAGGCGCCGGACGCGGAGGACGCGGCCCGGTTGCCGTGCTTGACGACGGTGGCGCCCGCGCCGGCCACCACGATTGAGGCCATGGTGGAGATGTTCACCGTCTTGGCGCCGTCGCCGCCGGTGCCGACGATGTCGACCGTGCGGCCGGGCACCTCGATCACCTTGGCGTGCTCATACATGGTCCGTACCAGACCGTTGATCTCCTCGACGGTCTCGCCCTTGGCCCGCAGTGCCACCACGAAGGCGGCGATCTGGGCGTCGGTGGCCTCGCCGCGCATGATCCGGTCCATCGCCCAGGCGGTGGCCTCGGCGCTCTGGTCACGGCCGTACAGCAGCGAATTCAGTACGTCGGGCCAGGAACGGCCCGCCGCGGTGTCGCCTCCAGCGGGGGTCACAGCGCTCATCAGCCGCTCCTGGGTGAGGTCCCGCACGCGTCGGGACGGGTCGTGTCGATGCGGGTCCACCCTATCCAGCCGAGGCTCTCGCGAGGTCGCCCGTCCACGCAACGGACGAGGCCCCGCTCCGGCGTGCGGAACGGGGCCTCGGTGCGTGGCGAACGCGGTGATATCAGGTGATCAGTGGTGGCCGTGGCCGCTCGTGATCTCCTTGTACTCCTCGACGGTCGGCTTCGGGATCTGGGAGCCCTCGCCGTAGTACGCCTTGCTGAGCTTGGCGCGGAGCTTGTCGGGCGCCTTCACCTTGCGGGCGACCCCGTTCTCGTCGGTCGCCGGGCCGACCTCGGCCGGCTCGTACTGGTCGTGCGCGGTGAGGGTGTGCAGCTGCTCCTGGCTGAGCGGCTGGTGGACCTCGATGAACTCACCGTGCGGCAGCCGCTTGATGGTGCCGGTCTCCCGCCCGTGCAGCACCTTCTCGCGGTCCCGGCGCTGAAGGCCCAGGCAGATCCGCTTGGTGATGATGAACGCGAAGATCGGTCCGGCGAAGAAGCCGATCCGGACGAACCAGGTGACCGCGTTGATCGACAGCTGGAAGTGGGTGGCCCACAGGTCGTTACCACCACCGACCAGCGTGATCATGTACATCGTGATCCAGGCGACGCCGAACGCGGTGCGCGTCGGGGCGTTGCGCGGCCGGTCCAGGATGTGGTGCTCGCGCTTGTCCCCGGTGATCCAGGACTCGATGAACGGATAGAACGCGAGGGCCATCAGGACCGCGCCGAACAGCACCAGGGGGATGAACACGCCCAGGACCAGGGTGTGGCCCCAGAAGTTCACTTCCCAGCCGGGGAAGAACCGGATCAGACCTTCGGCGAAGCCCATGTACCAGTCCGGTTGGGCGCCCGTGGAGACCATGTCGGTCCGGTAGGGGCCGATCGCCCAGATCGGATTGATCTGCGCGACCGCCGCGACGACCGCGATCACACCGAAGACGAGGAAGAAGAAGCCGCCGGCCTTGGCCATGTAGACCGGCATCAGGGGCATGCCCACGACGTTCTTGTTGGTCTTGCCGGGGCCCGCGTACTGCGTGTGCTTGTGGTAGACGACCAGGATCAGATGGGCGACCACCAGCCCGAGCATGATGCCCGGCAGCAGCAGGATGTGGATCGAGTAGAAGCGGGCCACGAAGTCGGTGCCCGGGAACTCCCCGCCGAACAGGAAGAACGAGATGTACGTGCCGACGATCGGCGTCGCGAGGATCGCGCCCTGGGTGAAGCGGACACCGGTGCCGGAGAGCAGGTCGTCCGGGAGGGAGTAGCCGGTGAAACCGGTGAACATGCCCAGCACGAACAGCAGGAACCCGAACAGCCAGTTGATCTCACGCGGCTTGCGGAACGCGCCCGTGAAGAACACGCGCATCATGTGCACGAACATGCCGGCGAGGAAGATCAGCGCCGCCCAGTGGTGGATCTGCCGGATGAGCAGACCACCGCGCACATCGAAGGAGATGTGCATGGTCGAGTTGAACGCCTCGGACATCAGCTGTCCCTGGAGCGGGACATAGGAGCCGTGGTACTCCACCTCGGTCATCGACGGGTGGAAGAACAGCGTGAGATAGACACCCGTCAGGATGATGATGATGAAGCTGTAGAGGCAGATCTCGCCCAGCATGAAGGACCAGTGGTCCGGGAAGATCTTGCGCATGTTGGCCTTGGCCAGGGAGTAGATCCCCAGCCGGCCGTCCGCCCAGTCGGCGACCCGCTCGCCAGCGGGCGCCTTCCCGCGCCTGGTCTCGTTGGTGGTCGTAGTGCTCATCCGCGCTCCCAGAAAGCAGGACCGACGGGCTCTTCGAAGTCGCCGAGCGCTTCGAGATAGCCCTCGTCGTTCACACCGATCCGCAGCTGCGGCAAGGGGTGACCGGCGGGGCCGAAGATCACCCGGGCGCCGTCGGAGAGGTCGAAGGTGGACTGGTGGCAGGGGCACAGCACGTGGTGCGTCTGCTGCTCGTACAGCGAGATCGGGCAGCCGACATGGGTGCAGATCTTGGAGTACGCCACGATGCCTTCGTGCGACCACTCCAGCTCGCGGGCGTCCTTGATGTCCTCCGGCTGGAGCCGGACGATCATCAGGGCGGCCTTGGCGATCTGGGTCTGGAAGTCGTGGTCGTGCTCGTCCAGGCCCTCGGGCATGGCGAAGGTGAGCGAGCCGACGGCCACGTCCGAGGGGCGCAGCGGCTCGTTCGTGTTCATGTTGACCAGGAGCTTGCCGGCCTTCCACAGGGTGTGGCGCAGCGAGGTCCCGGGCAGCGGACCGAGGTCACGCAGCAGGATGACACCGGAGAGCGGGAAGAGGGCCAGCGCGCCGAACATGGTGTTGCGGATCAGCTTGCGGCGGCCGAGCGCGGACTCCTTGGCACCCTGCCGGAAGTCCTCCATGACCTTCGCCTTGACCTCCGGGGCGGCGGCGATGGGGTGCCGCTCGTCGGCGATCTCGTGGTCCGACATCAGGGTGCGGGCCCAGTGGACCGCGCCCGCGCCGATCAGGAACAGGGCGGCGCCCAGGGTCAGGCCCAGCGCGAAGTTCAGCGCGTTGATGTGCCCGATCGGGAAGACGAAGATCGACTTGTCGTGCGGGATCGCCACGTACGACGCGATGAAACCGGCGGTGGCCAGCATCGACAGCGTGAACATGAAGGCGACCGCGCGCTCGGACCGCTTGGCGGCCTGCTCGTCGATGTCCTGGATGCGGGGCTCGTGGGGCGGCAGCCCGGGGTCGGCGAACGGGTCCTTCTCGTCCGCGACGGAGACCGCGCCGTGCGCGACCTGCTCAGCCGGCAGGTTCTCTTCTGGAATGTCTTGGCTACTCATGACTTCTTGGCCTTTGCGGTCCGAGCGGCGACCCAGACGGCGACCGCGATCAGCGCGCCGAGGCCGAAGATCCACGCGAAGAGGCCCTCGGCGACCGGTCCGATCCCGCCCAGCGACATGCCGCCCGGGTTGTCGGTGTCGGAGCTGTTGACCGCGTCGAGGTAGGCGATGATGTCCTTCTTGTTCTGCTCCGTCAGCGTGGTGTCGGGGAACGACGGCATGTTCTGCGGGCCGGTCTGCATGGCCTCGTAGATGTGCTTCGGGTCGACCCCCTCCAGCGACGGCGCGTACTTGCCCTGGGTCAGGGCGCCGCCCTTGCCGGTGAAGTTGTGGCACTGCGCGCAGTTGTTGCGGAACAGCTCCCCGCCCGCGGCGATGTCCGCGCCCTCGGGGCCGTACTGCTCCTCGGTCGGGACCGTGGGACCGGCGCCGAAGGACGCGATGTACGCGGCGAGCTGGTCGATCTCGGCCTGCGAGTAGATGTTCTTCTTCTCCGGCACCTGGACGCCCTGCGACGTCGCGGCCGGCATCCGGCCGGTGGCGACCTGGAAGTCGACGGCCGCCGCGCCCACGCCGACCAGGCTCGGACCGTCGGAGGTGCCCTGACCGCCGGTGCCGTGGCAGCTGGCGCAGCCGACGGCGTAGAGCTTCTTGCCCTCTTCGATGGCGAGGGACTGGGCGGTCTCATCGGCCTGCGCCGTGTCCGCGGGCGCGAACGTGGCGTACAGCCCCCCAGTGGCCGCCAGCGCGAGGAGGAGAACGACGACCGCCGCCAGCGGATGGCGTCGTCGTACGGAGAGCTTTTTCACGGATTACCCCGGTGTCAGGATCTTCTGCGTCGATGCTGCTTCTGGAATGCGGGAGCGTGCGCGGGGCACGGGTCCGGCTACTTGATCATGTAGATCGTGGCGAAGAGGCCGATCCAGACGACATCGACGAAGTGCCAGTAGTAGGACACGACGATGGCCGCGGTCGCCTGCTCATGGGTGAACTTCCGGGCCGCGTAGGTGCGGCCGAGGACCAGCAGGAAGGCGATGAGTCCGCCCGTCACATGCAGTCCGTGGAAGCCGGTGGTCAGGTAGAACGCCGAGCCGTAGGCGTCGGACGAGAGCGAGATGCCCTCGTGCTTGACCAGCTCGGTGTACTCGGTGACCTGACCGCCGATGAAGACGGCACCCATGATGAAGGTGACGATGAACCACATCCGGAGCTTCTTCACATCGCCGCGCTCGGCGGCGAACACGCCGAGCTGGCACGTGAGGGAGGAGAGCACCAGGATCGTGGTGTTGGCCGCCGAGAACGGGAAGTTGAGGGCGTCCGCCCGCTCGCTCCAGAATTCGGGACCGGTCACCGATCGCAGGGTGAAGTACATCGCGAAGAGGGCCGCGAAGAACATCAGCTCGGAACTCAGCCAGATGATCGTTCCGACGCTGGTGAGGTTCGGCCGATTGACCGACGGGTGCGCGTGCCCGGTTTCTACTGTCGTTGCTGTCGCCACGACCGACATTATGTCGGTCGCTTATCCCGCCCTCACTCCCGGGGGTGCCGTTCGGAGTGTTCGCAGCGTGTGTACTGCCCGGATGGCCGATCGCATGACGATCACGGGCGGGTTCCCACAGGTGTTGACGGCGGGTGGGAGGGAGTAGCATCCGCGGCATCGGGCAGCGCCCGTTACGGCCGTACGACGCCGATGTCGCCGATGTCACGGAGGAAGCATGCAGCCGACCGCCACGGTGCTGGTCTACAGCGACGACTCCACCACCCGCGCGCAGGTGCGGCTCGCCGCCGGGCGCCGGCCCGCGCCCGATGTGCCGCCCGTCGAGTACCTGGAGTGCGCGACGGCCGCGGCGGTGGTGACGGAGCTGGACAGGGGCGGGATCGATGTGATCGTGCTGGACGGCGAGGCCACGCCGATGGGCGGCATGGGGCTGTGCCGGCAGCTGAAGGACGAGGTCTTCGAGTGCCCGCCGGTGCTGCTGCTGATGGGGCGGCCCCAGGACGCGTGGCTGGCGACCTGGTCGCGGGCCGACGCCGCGGTGACCCTGCCGGTGGATCCGGTGGAGTTTGCCTCGGCGTTGGCCTCGCTGCTGCGTAACCGTAAATTGCAGAGCGCCTAGGGAGCGGGGTGCGTCGCCCGGTGCGCGGGTGCGGGTGGTGGGGGGTTGCTCGCGCAGTTCCCCGCGCCCCTTCGGGCGTTGCCGTCCCCGGCGTCTGCAAGCCACGGTCGTTCGGTCAGACCTGTTCTGGACGGAGTCGCAGTGCGTCCTCCGGCTTCGGGCCCTCTGGGGTGCCGCCCAGGAGGGCGCTGCCGGAGCGCCAGTCCTTCCAGTCGAGGTTCCAGTCGCCGTAGCCGTTGCCGAAGGGCTCCATGTAGTCGCCGTAGGAGTTGATGACCTCGACGACGTCGCCCGTGGTGAACGTCTCGAAGAACCAGGCGGCGTTCCCGGTGCTCATGCCGACGCAGCCGTGGCTGACGTTGCGGTAGCCGTGGTCGCTGATGGACCAGGGGGCGGCGTGCACGTACTCGCCGCTCCAGGTGACCCGGGTGGCCCAGTAGACCGGCAGGTTGTATCCCTCCGAGGAACTCGCCGAGATGCCGACGCTGGAGCCGCGCATCCGGACGAAGTACTCCTGGCCCAGGATCACCTTGATGCCGTTACGGGTCTCGTAGCCCGGCTTGCCGGTGGTGATCGGGATGGAGTTGATCTCCTCGTCGTTGCGGTAGATCGTCATCCAGTGCGAGGCGGCGTCGGCGACGGCGATCAGCTTGTCACCGGTGGTGAACTTCAGCGTTTCGGCCTTGCCGCCCCACAGCCGGTCGCTGATCTTGATGCCCTTGAGGTTGCTGTTCGCCCTGACGGTGGCGTTGGTGGGCCAGAACTCCTTGGGGCGGTAGTGCAGCTCCTGGTCGTTCACCCAGTGCCAGGCGCCCTCCACCGCGGGCTTCGAGGTCACCTTCAGACCGCGTTCCACGATGACGCGCTGCGCCTTGTCCGCGACCGGCTCGCTCAGCTCGGCGATGACCGGCTGGGCGACGCCGTAGGGGTCCGGGTCCGGGTCCGGGCCGAACCAGACGTCCATGCGTGTCTTGGTGCGGGGCTGGCCGGTGTCGAAGGTGTGGGTCTTGCGGCCGGGCTTGCCGTCCGCGTTCTCGGTGCTCACCCGGACCGTGTAGCGGGCGTCCGCGGCCAGCGGGGAGGTGCTGTGCCAGCGGCGCCCGTCGGCGGAGAGTTCGCCCGCGAGATAGCGACCGGCGCCGTCGACGGCGGTGACGTCGGTGATGCGGTTGCCCTCGCCGTCGACGGTGATGTCGAGCGGCTTGGACGGGTCGGCCGGCAGGGGTTTGCTCTTGCTCCCCTTTGTCGGCTTCTCCGGTGTGTTCGGCTTCTTCTGTCCGGCCTTCTCGGCCTTGGCGCCGGCGCTTGCCTCGGCGCCCTCGCTGGGGTCGGCACTCGTGCTGTCCTTGGCGCTCTTGGCGCCCCCGGCGCTCGTGGCGCCCCTGAAGGAGATCTGATCCGCAGCGTCGTACGGCGTGGCCGCGAGCGGGTTGCCGTCGCTGCCGCAGGCGGTGACGGTCACGCCGAGGGCCATCACCAGCAGCGCGCAGCTGACGACGGAACGGGTGTGCGGGGAGGTGCTCATGGCTTCAAAATAAGAAGCCCCGGCGAGTCCGGCGCGTTCAGTGAGCCGTGCGGGGGACGGACCCCGCGCAAATGCAGGAGCCCGGCCCCTCCTGACGGAGGGTCCGGGCTCCTGGCCGTCCGGTGAGCGCTACTGCGTCTGGTTCTCGCCGCGGTAGTACTCGAAGACCCAGCCCCAGATCCCGATCAGGATGATCGGGGCGGCGAAGTACACCAGCCACCAGCCGACCGCGATGCCGAGGAACGCGGTCGCGCCGCCGACGCCGAGGGCGAGCGGCTGCCAGCTGTGCGGGCTGAAGAAGCCCACGTCACCGGCTTCGTCCGCGACATCGGCCTCCTCGTTGTCCTGGGCACCCACGTCGACCCGCCGGGCGGTGAAGCCCAGGTAGAAGCCGATCATGATGCACAGGCCGAAGGCCAGGAAGAGGGCCGTGGTACCGGCCGGCTCCTTCGACCACACGCCATAGACGACCGCCACGGCGAGGACGAAGACGCTCAGCCACATGAACATCTTGCCCTGAATCTTCACTTCCCGGCCTCCTTGCCGCCCGCGATGGCGCTGGCCCCGGAACCGCCGTGGCCGAGCTGGTCGAGCGCGGCGATCTCGGGGTGGTGCAGGTCGAACGCCGGGGATTCACTGCGGATCCGCGGCAGGGTGAGGAAGTTGTGCCGGGGCGGCGGGCAGGAGGTCGCCCACTCCAGGGAGCGGCCGTAGCCCCAGGGGTCGTCCACCTCGACCGGCTTGCCGTACTTGGCGGTCTTCCAGACGTTGTAGAGGAACGGCAGTATCGACGCGCCGAGGACGAAGGAGCTGATCGTGGAGACCATGTTCAGGGCGGTGAAGCCGTCGGCCGCCAGATAGTCGGCGTACCGGCGGGGCATGCCCTCGGCGCCCAGCCAGTGCTGGACCAGGAAGGTGCCGTGGAAGCCGACGAACAGCGTCCAGAAGGTGATCTTGCCGAGCCGCTCGTCCAGCATCTTGCCGGTCCACTTCGGCCACCAGAAGTGGAAGCCGGAGAACATCGCGAAGACGACGGTGCCGAAGACGACGTAATGGAAGTGGGCCACCACGAAGTACGAGTCCGAGACATGGAAGTCCATCGGCGGCGAGGCCAGGATGACACCGGTCAGACCACCGAAGGCGAAGGTGATCAGGAAGCCGGTGGCCCAGAGCATCGGTGTCTCGAAGGACAGTGAGCCCTTCCACATCGTGCCGATCCAGTTGAAGAACTTCACACCGGTCGGGACGGCGATGAGGAACGTCATGAAGGAGAAGAACGGCAGCAGCACACCGCCGGTGACATACATGTGGTGGGCCCACACCGTCACGGACAGACCGGCGATCGCGATGGTCGCGGCGATCAGGCCCTGGTAGCCGAACATCGGCTTGCGGGCGAAGACCGGGATGACCTCACTGATGATGCCGAAGAATGGCAGCGCGATGATATAGACCTCTGGATGGCCGAAGAACCAGAAGAGGTGTTGCCATAGCAAGGCCCCGCCATTGGCGGCGTCGAAGATATGGGCACCGAATTTCCGGTCGGCCTCCAGGGCGAACAGAGCGGCGGCCAGCACCGGGAAGGCGAGCAGGACCAGCACACCGGTCAGCAGCACGTTCCAGGTGAAGATCGGCATCCGGAACATCGTCATGCCGGGGGCGCGCATGCAGATGATCGTGGTGATGAAGTTGACCGAGCCGAGGATGGTGCCGAAGCCGGAGAAGGCCAGACCCATGATCCACATGTCGGAGCCGAGACCCGGCGAGCGGACCGCGTCCGACAGCGGCGAGTACGCGAACCAGCCGAAGCTCGCCGCGCCGTTCGGGGTGAGGAAACCGCCCACCGCGATGAGCGAGCCGAACAGGTAGAGCCAGTAGGCGAACATGTTCAGGCGCGGGAACGCCACGTCGGGGGCGCCGATCTGGAGCGGCATGATCCAGTTGGCGAATCCGGCGAACAGCGGCGTCGCGAACATCAGCAGCATGATCGTGCCGTGCATCGTGAACGCCTGGTTGAACTGCTCGTTCGAGACGATCTGCAGGCCCGGACGGGCCAGCTCGGCGCGCATGAGGAGCGCCATGACGCCACCGATGCAGAAGAACGCGAAGGACGTGACCAGGTACAGCGTGCCGATCGTCTTGTGGTCGGTGGTCGTCAGCCACTTCACCACCACGTTGCCGGGCTGCCTGCGCCTCACCGGCAACTCGTCCGCGTAGTGCGAGACCGGCGCCGGCGCCGCTCCGCCCTGGGGTTCGTTGATGATGCTCACAGCTGGTTCGACTCCCGGTCCTTCTCGGCCTGCGTCTGCTCGATGCCGGCGGGCACGTAACCGGTCTGGCCCTGCTCGGCCAGTTCCTTCAGGTGCTGCTCGTACTGCGCCTCGGGGACGACCTTCACGTTGAACAGCATCCGGGAGTGGTCGACACCGCACAGCTCGGCGCACTTGCCGAGGAAGGTGCCCTCCTGGTTGGGGGTCACCTCGAAGGCGTTGGTGTGGCCCGGGATGACGTCCTGCTTCATCAGGAAGGGCACCACCCAGAAGGAGTGGATGACGTCCCGGGAGGTCAGCACGAAGCGGACCGTCTTGCCCTCCGGGAGCCACAGCGTCGGGCCCGGGTTGCCGGTCTGCGGGTTGGTCTCACCGGGCGTGCCACAGGAGTAGACGCCGCCGGCGTTGTCCGGGAAGTCCTCCTTGTAGCGCGTCGGGATCGCGTCGAGTTCCTCGGCGGTCTTGGCGTCGCCGGTGGAACCCTCGACGTTCTCGATGTAGTTGAAGCACCAGCTCCACTGGAAGCCGACCACGTTGACCGTGATGTCGGGCTCGTCCTTCAGGCTCAGCAACTTGGTCTCGTCGCGGGCGGTGAAGTAGAAGAGGACCGACACGATGATGATCGGTACGACCGTGTAGAGGGCCTCGATCGGCACGTTGTACCGGGTCTGCGGAGGGACCTCGATCTTCGTGCGGCTGCGCCGGTGGAAAATCGCACTCCACACGATGAGGCCCCACACCAGCACGCCGACGGCGAGCGCGGCAGCCCATGATCCCTGCCACAGGGAGAGGATCCGCGGAGCCTCTTCTGTGACCGGGGTGGGCATGCCCAGGCGGGGGAAGTCCTCCCATGTGCAACCGGTGGCGGTCGCGAGGACCAGGCCCGCGGTCAGAGCCTGAAGCAGCTTCCGCCGCATCGGGCGCCGCGGCTTGGGGGTACCTCCCACGCCCTTCAGGCTGTGGGGGAGGTCGGAGCCGTTGGGACTCACGTAGCGCCTTCCCGAGAGTCTCGCCCGCGCGGTTGGCTGCGGCCTGCCTCGCTGGTCGGTCGCCGCCCTGCGTCGGGCAGGGGTTTGGATGTTTATGCGGACCAAACCCTAGCCGACGGTCTCCGACGGTTCGCGGGGAGGGGTGCCCTGTACCTCCGGCGGTTCGCTTGATTGGCCGGTGCGGGTGTGTGGGGGCTGGTCGCGCAGTTCCCCGCGCCCCTTTGCGGCGTCGGTTTCGCCCGGCGATCTACCGTTGCCGTATGGGTTACTTCGACGCTGCCTCTGGGGTTCCGCTGCATTCTGTTGCGCGGGAGGCGTTGCTCGCCTCGGTGGATGACGGGTGGGCCGATCCTTCGCGGTTGTACCGGGAGGGGCGGCGGGCGCGGATGCTGCTCGACGCGGCTCGGGAGGCCGCCGCGGAGGCGGTGGGGTGCCGGGTGGACGAGGTGGTGTTCACCTCGTCCGGGACGCGGGCGGTGCATACGGGGATCGCGGGTGCGCTGGCCGGGCGTAGGCGCATTGGCCGTCACCTGATCGTGTCAGCGGTCGAGCATTCGTCCGTGCTCCATTCGGCCGAAGCGCATGAGGCCGGGGGTGGGACCGTCACCTCCGTCGCCGTGGACCGGACGGGCGCGGTGGGTGTCCGGTCGTACGCCGACGCCCTGCGGCCGGACACCGCGCTGGCCTGTCTCCAGTCCGCCAACCACGAGGTGGGGACCGCGCAGCCGGTGGCCGAGGTGGCGGGGGTGTGCCGGGCGGCGGGGGTGCCGTTGCTGGTGGACGCGGCGCAGTCGCTGGGGTGGGGGCGGGTGGACGGGGACTGGTCGCTGCTGACGGCCAGTGCGCACAAATGGGGCGGTCCGGCCGGGGTCGGGCTGCTGGTGGTGCGCAAGGGGGTGCGGTTCGCGCCCCAAGGGCCCGCGGACGAACGGGAGTCGGGGCGGGCGCCCGGTTTCGGGAACCTCCCGGCGATCGTCGCGGCGGTGGCCTCGCTGCGGGCGGTGCGGGCCGAGGCGGCCGGGGAGGCGGTACGGCTGCGGGAGCTGACGGAACGGATCCGGGCGCGGGTGCCTCTGCTGGTGCCGGACGTGGAGGTGGTCGGCGATCCGCGGCGGCGGCTGCCCGGGATCGTCACCTTCTCCTGTCTCTATGTCGACGGCGAGGCCCTGCTGCACGCGCTGGACCGGGCGGGCTTCTCGGTGTCCTCCGGCTCCTCCTGCACCAGCGGCACCCTGACGCCCAGCCATGTGCTGCGGGCGATGGGGGTGCTGAGCGAGGGGAACGTACGGGTGTCGCTGCCGCTCGGGGCCCAGGAGGGGGAGGTGGAGCGGTTCCTGGAGGTGCTGCCGGGGGCGGTGGCGGGTGTCCGCGAACAGTTGGCCACCGCGGCGCCCACCACCGCCGTGCACGAGGACACGCTGGTGGTGGACGCCCTGGGCAAGCTGTGCCCGCTCCCCGTCATCGAACTGGCCAAGGTGATCGGGCGGGTCCCGGTCGGCGGCACGGTCCGGGTGCTGGCGGACGACGAGGCGGCCCGCCTGGACATTCCGGCGTGGTGCGAGATGCGGGGGCAGGAGTACGTGGGGGAGGAGACGGCGGAGAAGGGGACGGTCTATGTGGTCCGCCGGACCAGCTGACGTCCCCTTTTCTTCAGGGAAGCCCTCGGGACTCAGCCCAGGTACCCCCTGACCTCGTCCCCGGCCTCGTGTCCGTACGCCTTGGTGAAGCGGTCCATGAAGTGCACCCGGCGCAACTGGTACTCCTGCGTGCCCACGGTCTCGATCACCAGCGTGGCGAGCATGCAGCCGACCTGGGCCGCCCGCTCCAGGGAGACACCCCAGGCCAGCCCGGACAGGAACCCGGCGCGGAAGGCGTCGCCGACGCCGGTGGGGTCGGCCTTGCGCTCCTCCTCCGCGCAGCCGACCTCGATCGGGTCCTCGCCCTTCCGCTCGATCCGCACGCCGCGCGCGCCCAGCGTGGTGACCCGGTGGCCGACCCTGCCGAGGATCTCCTCGTCGTTCCAGCCGGTCTTGGACTCGATGAGTCCCTTCTCGTACTCGTTGGAGAAGAGGTACGCGGCTCCGTCCAGCAGTATCCGGATCTCCTCCCCGTTCATCCGGGCGATCTGCTGGGAGAAGTCGGCGGCGAACGGGATGCCGCGGGTCTTGCACTCCTCGGTGTGCCGGAGCATCGCCTCCGGGTCGTCGGCGCCGATCAGCGCCAGGTCGAGGCCGCCCACCCGGTCGGCGACGGTCTTCAGCTCGATCAGCCGGGCCTCGCTCATCGCGCCCGTGTAGAAGGAGCCGATCTGGTTGTGGTCGGCGTCGGTGGTGCAGACGAAGCGGGCGGTGTGCAGGGTCTCGGAGATCCGGACCGAGTCGGTGTCGACGCCGTGCCGGTCCAGCCAGGCGCGGTACTCGTCGAAGTCGGCGCCGACCGCGCCGACCAGGATCGGCCGGGTGCCCAGCTGGCCCATGCCGAAGGCGATGTTGGCGCCGACCCCGCCACGGCGGACGTCGAGCTTGTCGACGAGGAAGGACAACGAGACCGTGTGCAACTGGTCCGCGACGAACTGGTCGGCGAAGCGGCCGGGGAAGGTCATGAGGTGGTCATTGGCGATGGAGCCGGTGACTGCGATGCGCACGGCGAGGACGCTCCTCGGTGGACGGCAAGTGACAGTCAACGCTACCGGTTCCGCCGGGCGCCGCTGAAGCAGCCAAAACTACCCGATAGTAGATCTTTCTTCGCGCCCTCCGGCGTGCCTACGGTGCCGTTATGACGAACCTCAGGGTCCACTCCCCCGCTCCGGCCGACCTCGAAGGCGACCTCGCGTCGCTGCGCGGGGACTGCGCCCGGATGGCCCCGCACTACCCGGTACCGCGGCGCGGCGCCACCAGCCCGGTCCCGCCCGCGCTGATCCATGGCGTGACCGTGCCGCCGGGGTCGGCGCGGCTGCTGGACGCCATGTCGGACTACGGCGACTGAGACACCCCGCACCTCCTGGCGGAACCGGACCTTCCGGCGGCCCCGGCGCGCGCGCCGGGAACCGTGCGCTTCCCCGCCGCGTCCCATCGGCGTCCCCTGTCCGGGGGATCGGGCACACGCCCACCCCAGTGGCCCTAGATCGGCAGGGCCGGGGCATCCGGGACAGCCTGCGCGGCCGAAGGAGCGATGCGGTGAACACCGAGCGACCCGACATACCCGAGCCGGAGCGGGAGCCTGGGGCCGGGCCTGATGTGGAGGGTGTGGTGGAGTCCGGCGGAGTGTCCGGTGGAGTCGGGGGCTCCGTGGCGGGCGAGGCGGGCACGGCAGAGGAGGGGACGGAGAGGGGCGAGGCGGGCAGGGCAGGCACGGTGGGCGCAACGGCCGAGCCGGTCGGGGAGGGCGGGCCGGTCGGGCAGGGTGAGGTGGTCGAGCGGACCGAGAGGGACAGTACGGCCGAGCCGATCGGGCAGGGCGAGCCGGTCCAG